>JAJYWM010000387.1 GCA_021791455.1 bacterium
GATCTTACGTGGCCGCCCAAAGTTCGAGCCAGCGAGCGGTGGCGCCTGCTCGCGTCTTAACCAGACAGCAGGTGTCCCTGCTCAAGAACTACGGCCCGGAGCCGACGCTCTTCGAGAGCACCCGCCCACCCTCGGTTTCGGCCATCGCCAACTTCGCCACCAATGGTTGCTGGGGAGCTGTCAGAGCGAGTGGTCGAACGGGCCTTCGGGAGGGATACCAGGGCTCGGTTGCCGGACCTTCTGCGAGATCTGCGAGCGCGGTCGGCCACGACGGGTATTGACTGTGCGGAGCGGAGCGGATGTACTGGGAGCGGCCCCAGCCGCCGGCCAGGCGGCTGGAACCAGGAGGCCGATGGGTTACCCCTTTGCAGGGACGGCTGGTCGAGGCTCCCTCCCCTGCTACGGTCAAACCAGCGGTGGGCCCGGACATCGCATGCCGCAGCCGAAAATTCCATCGACGCCCCCCAGTCAGCAGAGCAACCGAAGGCAAGATAGAACAGGGGCCCGGGGTCCGCCGCTCCTGCCTCGACACTCTCCCCCACCGCCCGGAAGCTGCTGGCTTCCCACCAACCGGGTGACCGAGTAGTCCGATCTCTGCGAGCGGGGGGAGATTCATATACTCCCGGCCGTACGCCGCTTCGCACCCCGGAATGAAATTTGGTCGGATGGGACCCTGGACGCTACCGAACCCCATGGAGGATAGGCGATGAACGACCGGACAGATCTGAACTTCGCCGGTCGGCGGCTTGATGAGGCCGATTTCACCGGGGCCAGGCTCCACGGAGCAATCCTGGAAAACGTCAAGATCACTGACAGCATCCTCTCCAACGCAGATATCTCAGGAGACATCGATGGTCTGCGCCTGAACGGAGTGGAGGTGGCAGCCTATGTCGAAACCGAGTTGGACAGTCGGTTTCCCGAGCGCAAGATGCTGCGCGCCGGTGACCCTGAGGGGATGCGGGAGGCATGGGTCATGCTCGAGTCCGTGTGGCAGGGTACTGTGTCCCGCGCACGCGCTCTGCCGGAAGTGCTCCTCGTTGAGCGGGTCGACCAAGAGTGGAGCTTCATTGAGACCCTCCGCCACCTGATCCTGGCCACCGATTGCTGGCTTCGGCGCATGGTGCTGCAGCAGGAATACCCGTACCACCCATGGGGCCTGGCGGGCGCGTGGCTGACGGCTCCCACCGCTCTTGGACTTGATCCCACGGCCCATCCCTCGCTGGAGGAGGTGCTCACCGCCCGCCGAGAGCACACTAAGGAGGTGCGCCGGTACCTGGAAAGCGTCAGCGCCAAGGACCTCGACCGGACATGTGTTCCACCCACGACCCCGGGGCACCCTACCGCACCCGCGTCGGTGCGCCACTGCCTGCAGGTGATTCTCAGAGAGGAGTGGCTGCACAGCACCTATGCCAACCGCGACCTTCAGATTCTGGAAGACCGGACCGAGGGCGTGCGCTGATCGCGGGGCAAGCGCCTCCCGATGGCAAGCCGTGGCCCGGTTGGCTCGCCCACGGTCGTTCTGACCGGCTCGCCTGATCACAAGCCGGGACCCGGTCAGGGCAGAGAGTCTTCTGGGAGAGCCAGATTCAACCCTGCGGATCGGCCAGACGTAACCTAAATTCAGGCAAGCTGAGCCGACGGTCAGATTCGAACTGACGACCAGCTGTTTACAAATGCGAAAACAACTGTTCGCCGGCGTACGTCGGCGGCCACCCCGAACTCGGAGCGGAATGGCAAGAGGCCCAGGTGTTCGCCTGTGACCGCCTCCGCTGGGGTCAAAGTGGGGTCAGCCGCGCCCCGAGACACGCCGCCAGCTGACCATCGGAAGAGACACCGCCCAAGTCCGAAACCGTTGGTCTCCCGGTCCGCACCGCTGGAGTGGTCCGTAGCCCGTCCAGGAGACATTGCAGTGCCGAGAAGACTGGCACGTCCAAGCTTCCGCCCATGATTCCCGTCAAACGCCCGGTCAGGTCCTTTTCTCCGGCGACCGACCTCGTGTCATTCCTCGACTAGGAAACGATCGCCCCAGGTTGGGATTCTCGGTGACTCAATGCGAGACCTTGCTGCGTTGCCGCATTGCTGCTATGCTTCACTTATGAGCGAAACATTCCTCACGGTCCAGAGCCGCGGCACTGTTGCCCTTCCCCCACAGGTCCGACACCGTTTGAGCCTAGATCGGCCCGGAGCTCAAGTTCGGCTGGTCGAGCGCCCAGATGGGGTGATCGAGTTGCATCCGGTTATTCCGATTCCCAGCGACCAAGCCTGGTTTTGGACCGAGCGGTGGCAGCGGATGGAGCGCGAGGCTGATGCCGACATCGCCCCCGGCCGAGTGGTGGTGACCGAGGGTCCCGACGCCTTCTTTGCCGACCTTGATTCGTGAAGTTCGAGCGCACTCAACAGTTCAAGGCTGACTGGCAACGACTCACCGACGATGAACGCTTGCTCGTCCGACGCGCCGTCGATCGCCTTCACGCAGCGGCCGTTGCAAACCGGCAGGTCCCCGGAGTCGGCTGGCCGAACGCGTTTCGGGTCAAGCCCGTCCACGATGCCCCGGGCATTTGGGAGATGACCTGGTCCTTTTCAGGACCAGATGGCCGCGCCACGTTCGAGTGGATCGACATCGCCGGTGAGCCGGCTATCCGCTGGCGTCGTATTGGCGGCCACGAGGTACTTCGCGAACCGTAGACCTCCAAGCCGTCGGTTCCGCGGGCGACCTGCAGGAGGCCCAGCTCGGCGGAGTGCCGTTGGCTGGGAGGGAGGCGGCCAGGGTCCGCGCCGGCTCGGGGACCTCTGGGTCAGGATTCCGACGCCTGATAACAACGCTTCGGGGTATCCATCTGCCTGGAGTACTTCCAATCCGTCCGACGCTGCTCTGAGGCGGAACGCTCACTGCCTCGATGTTGGCCACAACGCGGATGCCCACGACCTCCAGCTGGTGTGGCCAGCCGGAGGCGGGTCGAGCACGGCGGTTGAGAGTTCGGCGTCATCAAGCGGCACGAAGCGCCGCCGGTACTCGTCGAGATCTAAATCGGTGATGTAGCACGTCGTCTCAGGCTCCTCAAGGGCACGACGGTCAAGCCCTCGTCGCTGCTGGTCTTCGTAAATCTCGAGATCGACGCGCTTGGACGACCCTCCCACCGCAGCGGCGAGGGCTCGGAGGCCAGTTCGGTCATCCGTGCCCAAGGCACGGAAGTCCAAGACGACGTCGATGGCGTGGCGCAGGCCAAGAAGCGCCAGCCAGATGAAGCGGCCCTCGAGGACGTTACGCTTCCTGTTGGTGTCCTTGTCGTTGAACAGGGGGATCATCCACTCGTCGGGAGTAAGCCTCAGGGCCCGTCGCTCTTCCTCGATCTGCTGAGCCCGAGTGCTCTTGGCGGATCCCATCAGCCCGACCATTACGAAGTGCAATCGCCAGACAAAAGGGGCCCCACCCTAAGGCGGGAGTGATGAAGTAAAAGGGGACCACCTTGACCAACCCGGAGCCCGATACCGTGCGCGGTGTAACAGCCGACACGAACCGGGAGACAGGCGTGATCAAGGTGGCTAATGTCGAGCGTATCCGATGGGCTCACCCTCGAGATGGAATGAGCATTCGGGCGGTGGCCAAAGCGTTCCGGGTGAGCCGGAAGACAGTGCGGCGGGCACTGGCAGACCCGGGCCCATGGGAGTATCACCGAAGCAAGGCGGCGCCGGCGCCGATGATGGATCCGATGGCATCGGTGGTCACGCAGTGGTTGCGGGACGACCAGAGTGCACCGCGGAAGCAGCGTCACACCGCTCGGCGCATCTGGCAACGGCTCCGGGACGAATATGACTTCCAGGGCGGGGAGTCGACGGTCCGACAGTGGGTGCGGCGTCACCCGCAGCGCCTGGCAGGAGGTGATGAAGTCCCGCAAGTCGTAGCCCTTGTCGGCGCCCAGGGTGCAGGGGTGGCGGCGCACCCGGCGCAACATCACCAACGCCGCTTCCCGCTCACTGGTGCCCGTCGCTTGGGTGAACTCCACATCCACCGCCAGCCCATGGCGGTTCTCCATCAGGACATGGCCGGAGAAGCATAATCGCGTCTCCTTGCCCCTGCCCTTGCGGGCCATCAGCGCTTCCTTCTCCGTCGGGGAGAAGTACGTCTCATTGCTCCGGCGTTGCCCCTTTAAGTCGACGTCGGGATTGCCGGGCGGGTAGCCGTTGCCGTCGCCAGGGTCATCGGTATGGTCCCGCGGCCGCAGGCTCTTCATCGACGCCCATGATTCCAGCAGCGTCCCATCCACTGTGAAGTGCTGTGAGGACAGCAGGTGCCCCTTCCTCGCCTGCTGCCCTACCGCCTCGAAGAACTGCCGGCTCACCCGGTGCTCCAGCAACCGCTTGCGGTTCTTGGCGAAGCTGGAGTGGTCGAACGGCTCATCCTCCAAATTGATGTCCAGGAACCATTTGAAAAGCAGGTCGTACCGCAGCCGCTCGAAGAACTGCCGCTCACTCCTAATCGTGTACAACGCCATCAAGAGACAGCTCTTCAGCAGCTGCTCCGGCGGGATCGATGGCCGCCCAATCTGCGCGTACATCGCTGCAAAAGTGGGTTCCAGTTCTGGCAGTGCTACCTCCGCCAGCGGCTTCACCCTGCCGATGGGATGGTTGGCCGGGATCAGCGCCTCGGGCTCGATCCACCCCAGCATCGTCATCTGGCGGGAAGTTGTGCCTCGCATCCAATTGCCTCCAGCACCCACACCGCGCCGACCCCCACGCGGCCTACCAAAGCACTGACCCGCTCCACCACCCTATTTCAACACCCTGCTAGGCAACCCTCTCCGAACTGCGAGAGGACGTTCTTGGCCAGAGGTGACCGGAGTCAGGCGGGGCGGAAAGTACCGGCTCTCCTGAAGCTCGACCTAGCCACGGCCGAGCGTGAGTTGAGCGCCTCCAAAAGTGACAGGGCCCGGCAGTGTTCCCAGCCCTTGCAAATCGCCCCTTCCGCTACCGCGAGATGGCTGGCGGCCGACACCCTTGACTCTCACCTTGGGGGAGACCGCACACTCATTACGTAAGCCGTTCGGCCCGACGACGAGGTAGGAAGCGTGGAAGAGATCAGCATCGGCGAGTTTGCTCGGCGGTCTCGCCTGTCGCTCAGGGCGCTCCGCCTCTACGACGAGCTGGGCGTGCTGGCGCCTTCGCGCGTCGATCAATGGTCTGGCTATCGCTACTACAACGTCGCCCAGGTCGACGAGGCTCGCCTTGTAGCGATGTTGCGCCAGTTGCAGTTGCCACTGGCGCAGATCAGGGAGTTGCTCGCATTCGACCCGGCCGATGCAGCGGACCGCATCGAGGAACATTGGCGCGACGTCGAAGTGGCCCATGACGCCCGGCGCGAACTCGCTAACTACGTCATCAATCGACTGCGCGGAAGGAGGTCTAGCATGTACGAAGTCGCCACGCGAGATATGCCCGACAGGAGCCTGCTCTGCCTGAAGCGTAACGTGGACGAACAGGGCGCTTGGGCGCTCGGCAAGGAGTTCATCGCGATCCTTCGCGAGCGCCCACTACCGAAGATGGAAGGGCGAGAAGGTGCGATGTTCGCCATCTACTGGGGCGAGGTGAGTGCCGACAGCGACGGCCCGGTCGAGTTGTGCAAACCGATCCCTGAGTCGGACGCTCAGGCGCTAGCAGCGCATTATCCGGAGTTGAGCTTGCGGACTGAACCCGCACATCGCGAAGCGTACGTCGCGCTTCCCACGGCCCCCGGGGAAGCTGGCCCGGGTGGGAGCAAAGATGTGCAGTGGCAACTCGTATCGGAAGCTCTGCGCGCCTGGGCGGAGGACGGCGGTATTGATCCGGAGAGGCTTACCTTGAAGCCCGAGGACCTTGGAGTGCGGATCACGTACCTCGTCACAGGTCCCGCCACGGAGACGAGTGTCCCTGACTGCGACTTCGCCGCGGCGTTTGCCATAGAGCCGTGATCGAAGCCCAGAACCTGGTCAAGCGCTACGGGTCCACAACGGCTGTCAGTGACCTTTCTTTTTCCATCCGGCCCGGGATGGTCACCGGTTTCCTCGGCCCGAACGGTGCCGGGAAGACCACCACCATGCGGATGATCCTCGGCCTCGACGCGCCGACGCATGGCTCGGTTACCGTCGACGGACGCAGCTACCGCGACCTCTCGGCACCCATGCGCAAGGTGGGAGCCTTGCTCGACGCCAAGGCGCTCCACGGTGGTCGCCGCGCCTACGACCACCTCCTCTGCCTGGCCCAAAGCAATGGCATCCCCCGCAGTCGGGTGGACGAGGTGCTCCACGTCGTCGGCCTCGAAGGCGCGGCCAAGCGTCGAGCGAAGGGCTTTTCACTGGGCATGGGTCAGCGCCTCGGCATCGCCTCGGCGCTCCTCGGTGACCCGGAGGTGCTCATCTTCGACGAGCCGGTGAATGGTCTCGATCCCGAGGGCATCCACTGGGTCCGGACTCTCATGCATGGGCTGGCCGCCGAGGGACGCACCGTTCTGGTCTCCAGCCACCTGATGAGCGAGATGGCCGTTACCGCCGACCACTTGCTCGTGATCGGAAAGGGCCAGCTGATCGCCGATGCCAGTCTGGATGAGTTCGTGCGATCCAGTTCCAAACACTCGGTGCACGTCCGCAGCCCACAAGCGGCCGAGTTAGCTGCTCGATGCCGAGAGGCTGGCGCTAGCGTCCGGGACAGCAGCACATGTCGGATGGCGACCGACCCCGCTGTGGACACGAACGCACGGACCGCGCCTGACGTCATCGAGATCACGGGGATGGAGAGCGAAGCGGTGGGATCGCTGGCCGCCGCCCACGGCATCGTGCTGTTCGAACTCACCCCGGTCCAGGCCTCATTGGAGGAAGCATTCATGGAACTGACCCGAGCAAGTGTGGAGTACCAGGCGAGAGTGGCGACCCCATGACGGCCTCCTCGTCCGCCGCCGACCAGGATCATCGGACCGCTTATCACTCCGCCACCTTCAGTGACGTTCTGCGCTCGGAGTGGACCAAGCTCCGTTCGGTCCGCTCGACCTTGTGGGCGCTGACCGTCTTCGTAGTGCTCAGTATCGGCTTGGGAGCGGTCATCAGCGCGGCCGCCGCCCACGCCTACGCAACCAGCAGCGCTTCCGACAAGGCGACCTGGGACCCAACCGGCCTCAGCACGTCCGGGATGGCCCTCGGCTCGCTGGCTATCGTCGTGCTCGGGGTGCTTTACATCAGCTCCGAGTACTCATCCGGGATGATCCGTACTAGTCTGATCGCCGTCCCGAAGCGCGGCCGGCTACTGGCGGCCAAATCGCTGATCTTCGGCACGGTCACCTTAGTCGTGGGCGAGGTCGTCAGCTTCGTGGCGTTCTTCGTGGGCCAGGCCCTCATCAGCGGTCATGCCCCCTACGCGACGCTGGGCGAACCCGGGGTGGCGCGGGCTGTGGTGGGAGCAGGGCTGATGGTGACGGCTCTGGCGGTGCTCGCCGTCGTTGTGGGGACACTGCTCCGGCACTCGGCCGCCGCCATCGCCACCCTGATGGCCATCCTGCTCGTGCTCCCGGCCATCGCCCAGGCGCTGCCGACTTCTTGGCGGAACTTGATCACCGAGTTCTGGCCGACCCAAGCCGGGAGCCAGCTCACTAGCGTCTACCACGCGGCCCACACCCTCCAGCCCTGGCCCGGATTCGGCGTGATGTGCCTGTTCGTCGCCATTGTGTACGCCATTGCCGCGATGCTGCTGGATCGCCGGGACGCATTGTGATGGATGAGAGCGCCTCGACATAGCCAGCGACCCTTGACCTCCGCCGCGCCCTGTGATCCATCGACGAACCATGGGCCGCTTAGGAGAACCCTCGCCCAGGATCGCCGCGGTCGGGGGTCAGCGTGGTTCCCCTGGGAGCCACGGTCTGTCTTTGTGGTGGGGGCCTTCCGCCTTGGCGCGGTGTCGCTACTGATCGGCGCCACCGGTTTTCAAAACATCATGCTCAGGCTGTCCCCGAACGCCGGAGCGAGATCGACCTGCACCGCGCCCTGGGTGCGACCAAAGATCACATCGGCATCCACTATTCCAGGGTGCTGCCCAGTCTTCAGCGTGAGGGAGCCGGCAGGATGGACGACATCCTGGACACGCCAGCAACTCCAGCCGACTCCTCCAAAACTGGGGTCAACGGCACCTCGGGTCCATCTTCGGCTCAGAAGTGGGGGCGCCTCGGATCTCAAAAAGTGGAGCCGACGGTCAGATTCGAACTGACGGCCAGCTGTTTACAAAACAGCTGCTCTACCACTGAGCTACGTCGGCGTACCTGCCCGAGTATAGGAATGCTGGGGAGAGTCGTCACCCTGTCCGGAAAACGCGAAGCCCCTCTGCCGAGCGACCTCGTACAGCACGATCGACCCGGCAACCGCGGCGTTGAGAGAGTCGACCCGTCCTCCCATGGGAATCGAGATCAACAGGTCACAACGCCTTCTAGTGAGCTGCCGTAACCCTTCCCCCTCCGACCCCACCACAAGCGCCAGCGGCTGGCGCAAGTCCGCCCGATCACAATGCACCTCCGCGGCCTGATCTAGTCCGGCGACAAGCAGGCCAAGTTCCGCAAGTTCGCTGAGGGTCTGGGCCAGGTTGACCACCTTGACCAGCTGCAGATGCTCCAGCGCTCCGGCGCTGGCCTTGATCGCTGCCGGGGAGACCGGAGCGGTCCGGTGCTTCGGCATAACCACGGCATCGACGCCCAACGACTCGGCGGCCCGAGCCAGCGCTCCCAGGTTCTGAGGGTCCTGCAGCCCGTCGATGCAGAGGAGCAGGGGGGGCCACCCGGAGTTGGCTTCCTGCACCAAGCGGCGGAGGAACTCCATCCCGGGAAACTGCCGGGAGTCGAAGTAGGCCACCACTCCCTGGTGATGCTGCGAGTGGGAGCTGTCGGCCAGCCGGTCTCGCTCAGCTGGCTCCGGGGCCACTCCCTGGGCTATGGCAAGGGAGGCGATCTCAGCTACCCTAGGATCGTCTCCGAGCCCTCGGCTGACCAGAAGACGCCGCAGGCGACGACCTGCCCGAAGCGCCTCCCTCACGGAATTTCGGCCGTAGAGTATGTCCGGCATCAGACCCGATGCCAGCGGGCCCCGTCCTTGGTGTCCTCAACCTGGATCCCGAGCGCGGCGAGCTGGTCGCGCAGCCGGTCCGATGCCCCATAGTCCCGCTCGCGGCGAGCTGCCTCACGGCGCTCCAGCAGATCCCTCTCCACCTCCGTGAGGTGGTCTTCAATGGCTGCTCGAGCCTCGATGACCCCCAGCCTTGAGTCGACCTGTCGGAGCGTGGCCAGAACGGCCGAGCAGCCTTCCCTTCCCGCCCTCCCCTGGTCCAGCAGACGGTTGCCCTCCCGCAGGAGGTCGAAGACGGCGGCGATGGCATCGGGCAGATTCAGGTCGTCATCGAGGGCCCGCTCGAAGAGGTCGCCGGCTCTGATGGCGGCACCCTCCAAGGGGTCGGACTGCTGAGGAAGGCTGGCGAGGTCAGGGGCCTCCCGGCGGCAGCGCTTCCAAAAGGCCGCCAGCCGATCCAGGTCCTTGTGAGCTTCGCTCAGCAACTCCTCCTTGAACTGGAGCTTGTGACGGTAATGCGCGCCGGTAAGCAGCAGGTAGCGGAGTGTCAGAGGGTCGTGGCCGCGCTCCTCCAGGGCTCCGAGGGTCACGAAGTTGCCCTGCGACTTGGCCATCTTGCCGCCCGCGATCAGGAGGTGCTCAGGATGGAACCAGTATCGAACAAAGGTCTTGCCGGTCGCCCCTTCGGATTGGGCGATCTCGTTCTCATGGTGGGGGAACTTGTTGTCTACCCCTCCGCAATGGAGATCGAACGACTCTCCCAGCTTGTCCATCGCCATGGCCGAACATTCGAGATGCCAACCCGGGCGCCCCCACCCGAAGGGCGACTCCCATGAGGCCAGATCCCCAGGTTCTCCGCCCTTCCAGAGCACGAAGTCTCTCACGGTCTCCTTGGCCTCGTACTCGTCGCTGTCGATCCGGCCGCTGCCACCCGCCTTTAGGCCCTGGGTGTCCAGATGGGTGAGTCGGCCATACTGCGGGAAAGAGGAGATCCGGAAGTACACAGAGCCCTCGCTGCGATAGGCGTGACCGGTGTCCAGGAGGCGCTGGACCAGGGCAATCATCTGGGGTATGTATTCCGTAGCTCGCGGGTATGCCGACGCCGGCTCTATCCTCAGCTTGGTCAGGTCGGAGAAGAAGGTGGCCACAAATGGGTCTGTGAACGCCCTCAACTCGGATCCGCTCGCCCGCGCTTTGGCGATGATCTTGTCGTCGACATCGGTGATGTTCATGACCTGGGTGACGGCTAGACCCCGCGCCTCCAGGTGGCGGCGCAAGAGATCCTCGGCCAGATACGTCCTCAGATTCCCGATGTGAGCCTGGTCGTGGACCGTGGGCCCGCAGGTGTACATCCCAACCCGCCCGGGGTTGAGGGGCTCGAACGGCTCCACCCGCTCGCTCATGGAGTTGAACAGCTTGAAGGTCACTACCCTATGTTATTGGGACGGCCCCTGGCGGCCCGGGCCGACTCTGGCAATCGCCATGGCGGCGATCCCCTCACCGCGACCGATAAGGCCCAGTCCGTCCGTTGACTTGAGCTTGACGGAGCACGCCCCGCGCGCCAGCTGTAGCACTCCTCCCAGGGACTCAACCATGGCCAATCGCTGCTGCTGCAATCTGGGGACTTCCGCCAGCACGGTGGCATCGATCCCGCACACGACAAGGTCTAGCGGTGCCAGCATCGCCGTCACCAGTCGCAGCAGGTCCAGCGACGATGCGCCCCGCCATTTTGCTTCCGAGGAAGGGAAGTGCTCCCCAAGGTCGCCGAGCGCCGCAGCCCCCAGGACGGCGTCCGCCACCGCATGGCAGAGCACGTCTCCATCAGAGTGGCCAACCAGTCCCTGGGAGTGATCGATCGTGACGCCGCCGAGCAACAGGGGCCCCGACCCCCCAAAGCGATGAACGTCTATCCCGAGCCCGGTCCCCGGGATGGCGCCCGTGGTCAACGGCGGCTGCCCTCCGGGGCAGCCAGCCAGGCACGCAAAGCGAGAATGTCCTCGGTTCTTGTGACCTTGAGATTGCGCGGGTCCCCAGCCACGGCCGCCACCGGCTCGCCAAGCGCGAGAATCAAAGCGGCGTCGTCGTCCGCAGTGAGCCCTATCTCGATGGCCCTGCGATGGGCGCGCAGAAGGCTGGCGCGGCGGAACGCCTGCGGGGTCTGCACTGCACCCAGCTCATCTCTGGCGAGCATGCTGTCCAACATTCCGTCGCGGACTCGGGCGGTCGAGTCGACCACCGGCACGAACGCGGTCGACGCACCCACGCGCCTGGCGGCGGCGAGCACCTTGGAAATTAGCTCGGGGGCAACCCCCGGGCGCGCTCCATCGTGTACCACCACCCACTCCTGGGTCGTGGCCTGGACCCCGTTGACCACGGACTCCTGTCGCCTCCGCCCGCCCGGCACACAGCGACAACCGAGCCTGGGGGCGACCTCCGAGCTGAGCTCGACGATCCTGCGATGATCCTTGGGATCCGCCACCACGACCAACTCCGATATCCCGCTAACGGGGTCGCCCATGGCCCGCAGGGACCATGCGAGGACCGGCTGGCCCCCGAGCTCAGCCCATAGCTTGGCGCCGCCGAACCGAGTGCCGCTGCCAGCGGCGGGGATCACGGCGGCAACCCCGACGTTGTGCTCCCCAGAGCTCAAGTCCCGCTCCCGCTGAAAGTCCTCGGGGGACGACCGCCCCGTCTCTGGCGCGCCTCGACAGCGGGCTCCTCGCCATCGACCTGGGCGAACACCATCCGCCCCGACGCGGTCTGGATCACGCTCTTCACCACGACCGAGACCCGCTGCCCCAAGTGTCCCCGGCCACCTTCAACCACCAGCATCGTGCCATCCTCCAGATAGCCGACGCCCTGCTCGGCCTCGCGGCCCTCTTTGACGACCTCAACGTCCAGCCGCTCCCCGGCCACCAGCGAGGGTCGCAACGCGGTCGCCAGCTGGTTCAAGTTGAGGACCTGCAGACCGGCGATCTGCGCCAAGCGGTCGAGGTTGAAGTCGACCGTCAGCAGCGCGGCGCCCTCCTCCCTGGCCAAGCGAACCAGCTGCGCATCCACCTCCGACATGGAGGGGTACTCGACGTTGGGGAATCTGAGTTCAAGCCCGCTGAGCGCTCTCAACTCCTCCAGCATCGCGATCCCTCGGCGGCCCCGGGAGCGACGGATGGGATCCCCCGCATCCGCCACCGATTGCAGCTCCTGCAAGACGAATTGGGGGACGATCAGCTGGTAGAGACAGAAGCCCGCCCGCGCAAGATCCAGCAGCCTTCCGTCAATCACTGCGCTGGTGTCGACCACGACCTTGGCGAGCGGCGGGCCGGCATTCGTCGACCCGATACCGATCATGGAGAAGTCACGTCGTCGGCGCCGGCCCACGCTGAGGCCCAACGGCACCAGTATCGCCGCCACCAGAACCGCGACGACCCAGCCAAGTCCATAGGGCAGGCCGCTTGCGATCAGGGCCACCAGGGCGGCGATGGCAAGGGCCACGATCACGCCGCCGAGAACGCCGAGAAGCTCCGACATGGGCAGGGTCGCGAGCTGCTCCTCCGCCCAGAAATACGGGCGGACGGTGAGGTTGGGCCCCAGTATGTAGCCCACGACGCAACCGAGGCCCAACCCGAGCGCCAGGCTTATCACCGCTCCCTGCCACGTGGACAGAGCGCCGCCGATGCGCTGCACCAGGATGGCGCCATAGAGCGTACCGGCGCACGCCCCCACGCACATCCCGACCAGGCTCGCTATCCGGTCCGGGCGGGCGCGCGGATCGGGCGGGAGCCGCAGCGCGGGCCGGGCCTGCTCTAAGCCGGAGGGATGCTCCTCCGGGACCTCAGGCGGGCTTGCCGCCATCGGCACCACCGGGACCGGTAGCGCCGGCTCCCGCGGGCTCTGCGGCGGATGAAAGATGCTCGGCGGCCGAAGGCTCTTCCGCTGGAGGCGGGCCGGGCACCACATGGGTTCGGATCTTGCCGTCCTCGACGTCGATCGTGACCAGGTCCCCAAGTGAGTACTGGGTCTGCAGCAGTGCCTCACTGAGGGGATCCTCGATCTCCGTCTGAATGGTACGCCGCAACGGGCGGGCTCCATAAACCTTGTCGAACCCAAGCTCAGCCAGCTTGTCCTTGGCCTCGTCGGTGACCAGCAGGCTCAACCCCTGCCGCTTCAGGTGATCGCGGGTCTTGGTCAGCATCAGCTCGACTATCTGGCGCGTCTCATGCGGCCGCAGACGGTGGAACACGATCACCGAGTCAACCCTGTTGAGGAACTCCGGTCGGAACGACTTCTTCAGCTCGTCGGTAATCCGCTCCCGCATCTTGCTGTGCTCTTGATCTTCACCGCTGGCGCCGGGCACATTGGGCTGGAAGCCCATCGAGATGTTGGTGCCAACCCCCTGAATGCCAAGGTTGCTGGTCATTATCACCATCGTGTTGGCGAAGTTCACCACCTTGCCCTTGGCATCGGTGAGACGGCCATCCTCCAGGATCTGAAGCAGGATGTTGAAGAAGTCGGGGTGGGCCTTCTCGATCTCGTCGAAGAGGACGACGCTGTAGGGCCGCCGACGCACCGCCTCGGTCAGCTGGCCGCCCTCGTCATAACCCACATACCCTGGCGGGGACCCCACCAGTCGCGCCGTGCTGTGGCGCTCGGCAAACTCCGACATGTCAAGCCGGATGAGGGCATCCTCGCTGTCGAACAGGAAGGCGGCCAGGCTGCGCGCCAGTTCGGTCTTGCCCACCCCGGTGGGGCCGAGGAATATGAACGACCCGATGGGACGCTTGGGATCCTTGAGCCCGGCCCGTGAGCGTCGCACCGCCTGGCAGATGACCTTGACGGCCTCATCCTGGCCGATGAGGCGGCTGTGGATCTCTTGTTCCATCCCCAGGAGCCGTTTGGTCTCCGCCTCGACCAACCGGCTGACTGGAACTCCGGTCCAGGACGAGACGATGTCCGCGATGTTGTGCTCCGTCACCGTGGCCACCGTTTGACCGAGCTCATCGCGCCAGGCGGCCTCCTCGGAGGCATACTCATCCTTGAGCTGCTTCAGCTCAATGTCGATCTTGCCCGCCTGGTCCAGGTCGTGGCCACCGACCGCCTCTTCTCTTCTGGTCTGGAGAGACCGGATATGCCGCTGCTTGGCACGCAGCTCGGGCGGAGTGGTGGTCAGCTTCATCCGCACGCGGGCGCTGGCCTCATCGATGAGGTCGATCGCCTTGTCGGGCCAGGAGCGGTCGCTGACATATCTCCCAGAGAGCTCGGCCGCCGCCTGGATGGCGTCGTTAGTGATCGTGACCCGGTGGTGCTGCTCGTAGAGCGAGCGCACTCCGGACAGGATCTCGACCGTCTCTTCCAGCTTCGGCTCGTCGACGTAGACAGGCTGGAACCTGCGCTCCAAGGCCGCGTCCTTCTCGATGTACTTGCGGTACTCATTGAGAGTGGTGGCCCCGATGCACTGGATCTCGCCACGGGCCAGGGCGGGCTTGAGGATGTTGGCGGCATCGATCGCGCCTTCGGCCGCGCCAGCCCCCACCAGGGTGTGAAGCTCATCGATGAAGAGGACCACCTCCTTGGAGGAACGAATCTCGTCCAAGATCTTCTTGAGCCTCTCCTCGAACTCGCCACGGTACTTGGTCCCGGCCACCAGGGCTCCCATGTCCAGGGTGAGCACCCTCTTGTTGGCCAAAGAGTCAGGGATCTCCTTGTGCACGATCGCCTGGGCGAGCCCCTCGGCGATGGCGGTCTTGCCGACGCCCGGCTCCCCGATCAGGGCGGGATTGTTCTTCGTCCGGCGCGAGAGTATCTGCACCACCCGCTCGATCTCCATCTCGCGGCCGATCACGGGATCGAGCTGATTCTTCTCGGCAAGCTCGGTCAGATCGCGGCAGAACTGGTCCAGTAGCGGAGTCTTGGTCGCCTTCTTGTGCTCGGCGCGGGGCTCGTCCTCCAGCCCCTGGTCGCGCAGCTGGGAATCGAGTTCTTGGCGAACCTTCTCAAGGGTCGCTCCGAGATCCTCCAGGACGTGTGCTGCTATTCCCTCTCCCTCGATCAGGAGACCAAGCAGCAGGTGTTCGGTGCCGACATAGGTGTTGTTCATCCGCTTGGCCTCTTCGAAGGCGATCTCGATCACCTTCTTCACCCGTGAGGTCGGGATGATCTGCTGCACGATGATGCGTTCGTTGCGACCGAGAACCGACTCGATCGTGGTGCGGACCTTGTCGATCTCAACCCCCAGGTTGCCCAAGACCTTGGCCGCCAGCCCGTCACCCTCCCGCAGCAACCCGAGCAG
This sequence comes from bacterium, assembly GCA_021791455.1. The sequence continues at coordinate 15,355 of JAJYWM010000387.1, forward strand.
CAGATGCTCTGTGCCGATATAGGAGTGATGTGACTTCTCGGCCTCGTCCTGGGCCAGAGTCAGAACCTTCTTCGCCTTCTCGGTGAATCGCTCAAATGGATACAAGCGTCATCTCCTAGACCCCAGGGGGGCAACAGCCTGCAGCCGGTGCTGGAGGACCTGGAATGAAACGGGTCTCGGGCTGATTCCGACTTTGATCACTCCCGCATTATGCCCAATCAAGGCGGGACAAACCCCGTCGACGTTCCATCCAGCCCGCACCCTACTTTGAGGGGACGCTCCAAAGCACTCCGTCTGCTCTGATTGAGACAGCCCAAGCTGCTCCTCACGGATCAGTGCTCAACGCCGTCCGGGCGGCAGCGGGCGACCGCCGCATGAACTGCCACCGTGTCCAGCTCAGGGCGGCCGACAGCGGCCACGAGCTGCTCCGCAACCGCCAGCAGAACATCTCCGGTGTCCACTGACGGCCGGCCTTCGAGGATTGAGATCCGGACCGCATCCCGGAGCGCCCTGGTCGCCTCCTGGCCCAGGCGAAGGGGCTGTGGCTGGACTGCAGCGGCGGCCGACGGCGCCGACTCTCTGGCCGGCTGGCGTACCGCTGCCAGCTCGACTCCGAGGGAGGTCATGGCTCTCGCCGCCACTCCTTCCCCTTGCCTCAACAGGCCGACTAGGAGATGCTCGAGGCCAATCTCACTGGCGGCACCCGCGGCTCCCTCCTCCGCGGCCAGGCAGATGGAGCTGCGGACCGCAGGGTCCATCGGCCAGCCCACTCCATGGCCCAGCTGCGAGAAGGGCTGGAGGGGCGTGTAGCCACTCCAGTACGCGGCAGGCCGCGCAAGCGTCCCACCGCCTCGATGGAGCTCTTCGTGGAGCCTCGCCAGCCCCTCGAACTGCGGATCCGGTGGAGCCGTTGGAGCGGCCGGCGCGTCCCCTCGCGTACGAGCTATCTCCACGCGGACCCTCTCCAGGTTCGCGCCCAGGTCCTCCAGCACGTGAGCGGCGATCCCCTCGCCCTCCAGCAACAAGCCCAACAGAAGATGCTCGGTCCCGACCTCCTGGCTGT
>JAJYWM010000266.1:0-1655 GCA_021791455.1 bacterium
GACTCCACCCAGCCCCTGAGCTCGCCGGTCAGCGTCTACGAGGTGCACCTGGGCTCCTGGCGGCGTCGCGCAGATGGGTCATTCCCCACCTACCGTGAGCTGGGCGAGGAGCTGGGCGACTACGCACGGGACCTGGGCTTCACTCACGTCGAGCTGATGCCCGTGGCCGAGCACCCATACGGAGGCTCCTGGGGTTACCAGGTCAGTGGCTACTACGCGCCCACCGCTCGATACGGCGACCCTCAGGACTTTCTTGAGATGGTCAACTCGCTGCACCGGGCCGGGGTCGGGGTGATCCTGGACTGGGTCCCAGCCCACTTCCCCCGGGACGAATTCGCCCTCAGCCGATTCGACGGAACCGCCCTCTACGAGCACCAGGACCCCCGCCTCGGCGTTCACCCCGACTGGGGGACCGCCATCTTCAACTTCGGGCGCCGCGAGGTGCGCAACTTTCTGGTGGCCAACGCCCTGTACTGGCTCGACGAGTTCGATGTGGACGGCCTGCGGGTCGATGCCGTGGCCTCCATGCTCTACCTCGATTACAGCCGCAGGCCGGGTGAGTGGCTCCCCAACCAGTTCGGTGGCCGGGAGAACCTGGAGGCCGTGGAGTTCCTCCGCGAGGTCAACGTGGCCGTGTACGGAGAGCATCCCGGCGCCTTGATGATCGCCGAGGAGTCCACCGCCTGGCCGGGGGTCAGCCGCCCGGTGTACACGGGAGGGCTGGGGTTCGGCCTCAAGTGGAACCTGGGGTGGATGCATGACACCCTCGACTACTTCTCTCGTGATCCGATCCACCGTCGGTACCACCACAACTCCCTGACCTTCAGCCTGATGTACGCCTTCAGCGAGAACTTCCTCCTGCCCCTCTCCCACGACGAGGTGGTCCACGGGAAGGGCTCCCTCCTCGGCCGCATGCCCGGGGACGACTGGCGGAAGCTGGCCAATCTCCGCGCGCTCTACGGGTACATGTGGGCCCACCCCGGCAAGCAGCTGCTGTTCATGGGCGATGAGTTCGCCCAGCGCCGGGAGTGGGATGCGGACTCCTACCTGGACTGGCACCTCCTGGACCTGCCTGAGCATCTGGGGGTGCAGCGATTGACCCGGGACCTGAACCGCATCTACCGGGCGCAACCCTCCCTCTATGAGCTTGACTTCGATCCCCGGGGCTTCCGCTGGATCGACGGCAGCAACGCCGATGCCAACGTCATCGCCTTCGCCCGCTTCGCCGACGATGCCCGCCGCCATCTGGTGTGCCTTTGCAACCTCTCACCGGTCCCCCGCTTCGGTTACCGGGTGGGTCTGCCCGCGTCCGGCGCCTACCGCGAGGTGCTCAACACCGACAGCCGCCACTACGGTGGCAGCGATCTGGGCAACCTCGGAGTGGTCGAGGCCACGCCCACGCCCTGGCACGGACTGCCCAACTCGGCAACCGTGACGCTCCCACCGCTGGCCACGGTCTGGCTCGCCCCGGAACCGCCGCCGGGCTGACCGGTCTCTGGCCTCGGCTACTTCTTTCCGAAGACCCGCGGCTCCCTGGTGAACGGATAGGTGGCGATGTAGAGCTTCACCACCCTCCCTTCCGAGTCGCGCACCACGCGCATCTCTTCTCCCCGTTCGCTGCCCCTCTCCACCACCCACCGGTCCCCTTCGAGCCG
>JAJYWM010000266.1:1665-2614 GCA_021791455.1 bacterium
CCGCTCGGGCGGGGCCTCTGGCGCGCCCGCCGGCCGCGCCTCGAGCGCCTCCCCGGACCAGGTGAAGACCCACTCGGTCCACTCGGACCACCACCGGCCCAGGACTCCTTCCACCTCTCGGGGAGGTGGCGCTGCAGGATGCCAGGGCTTCGGAGACACCTCCCCCACCGCCTCCAACACATCCGCCGCCAGCTGGGCGATGGGGATCCCGGACCCCGTGTTGCACAGGAGAGCGACCGAGGTGCCGAACTGGGGAGCGCAGAAGGCGGCCGCCAGGAACCCCGGCATCCCTCCCGTATGCCCGACGAAGACGCTGGTGCCGCGCCGCACCAGCATCAGCCCCAACCCCCAGGCCATCGTCCAGCCGGCCAGGTCAGCAAGCACCCTGGGGGTCCGCATCAGCTCCATCTGATCGCTGGGCAGCACCCGCTCGTCGCCCCTCCCGAGGAAGTCCGCCCACCGCCAGAGGTCCTGGGCGGTGCTCCAGAGCTGGGCCGCCGGCGCGATGCCTCCGGTATCCATCGCCGGCTCGACCAAGACCTCCTGCTGGTAAGGGGTCACTGAGTACCCCACCGCCACCGGATCCTCGGGCCCCCAGGTGGTGCGGCCCATCCCGAGGGGAGTCAGGATCGACTCCCGGATGTACTGCTCCCAGCTCTTCCCCACGACCCGGGCCAGCACCTCACCCAGGAGCGCAAACCCCAGATTGGAGTAGTGCCAGCCCGCGCCCGGCTCCAGCACCGTCCGCGCCTGCGCGGCGTTGGAAGCGAGCTCGTCGGCGGATGGGACCTGCAAGGTCTCCCACACCTCACCGACCGCTTCCCGCTGCAACCCAGAGGTGTGGGAGAGGAGCTGATCCAACCTCAGGCCACCGTGAGGGGCTCCCGGCCAAACCGCCTCCAGGGACTGGTCCAGGGATAGCCGGCCAGCTCCGACCTGCTGCATGACC
>JAJYWM010000272.1 GCA_021791455.1 bacterium
CGCTGGATGGTGGGCGTGCACTGATCCAAGCTGCTCGGCCCTGAGCGGGCATTTCCGCCACGAAGAGCGGCGGTTGGGCAAACTCTACCTTGAGCCCAGAATCCGTTGCGACTGTGGTGCCCGCTGCCTGGACTTGTGGATCTGCCAGACCTGTGGAGAGTCGCTCCTGGGTGGATACCGCTCCATACCTGACCAGAACTCACCCGACGAGTACTTGGTTCCGGAGTTTCCGGATCTCGAAGGCAGCCCTGATGCCTGGATCACGCGCAGGTCCTTAGACAACTACCGGATTCTGTGGCCAGTAGCCGGAACAGCAGAACCGGTGGATCTTAGATGGGAGCGTGAGGGCGTGGCTTTTCAGTGGCGGCCGTGCCACTTCGAGAGCACCTCTGGGCGCGTAGCCCCGCCTCAAGGTGTTCAACCCAATGCGTGGGTATTCTTCGCCAGCCCCTCGAGCCCACTGCTTTCGAGCATTCCGCCGCTCCCCGTTCAATGCCCCAAGTGTGGCGACGACTGGGAGGCTGGACCCCGGTTCGTCGATGGCCACCAGCAGCGCGAGCCGATCACCAGCCCTCGTCGGACTCGCTCTCCCCTCCGCAGGGGGACGGTCGCTGCGAGCCGGGCGGTTCAGCTACTAAACGAACATCTCCTGCGGACCATATATGCGCCGGGCAGCGCGGCAAAGGCAGTTGTATTTTCCGACTCCCGCCAAGAGGCGGCTCGACTGGCTGCTGACATCGACCTGGCCCATCACCGAGACGCCGTCCGTCAGGTGGTCGCGGAGGTGGCCATGAGTGCTCCGGCTCGATCCGACGGGCTACTGGATCTGGCAGACCGGCTTAAGCGCGGCGCTCCCGTGGCATCATCCGACTGGGATGCCCTGGTAGTAGCGCGCGGCTCAGAGTCGATCCGGACACTTCGGCTCGCTTTCGCCCCGGGTGCGTCGGCCTCAGAGGAGCTGGCCCTGACGCGCCTTCTAGCCGACCTGAGGCAGCGAATCGTACCTCTGGTTGAGGTCCGGGATGAGGTCTGGGCTCGGCTTCTCGGCGTAGGCCGCAATCCGGCCGGCCCAAGCTGGACAGGACCGGGATTCTGGGGTGACCTTTTCGACTGGTCGCAGGGGAACCCCACCCCGGCCTCCGGAATGAACAGCGAGGTCGACGCGCTGCGCGCTTCTCTATGGAGGGAGCTCGGGCGGTCTCTGTTCGCCGCCTCCGGACATGACATCGAAAGCCTGGGACTGGCAGTTCTTACGGCCCGCCAAGGAGACGTGAGCCCTCCCGCGGGATGGCCACCCGAACACGCCCGTAGTCTGGTCGAGGGGTGCCTGCGTGTGCTTGGCTTAAGTGGGCGCTACAACGACAATCGTCAGGTCACGACACCGGGTCAGCGACCGCCGGCAGAGTTGCGGAGGTGGTTATCAACCGTCGCGCGGCGCCATGCTAGCGATCCGCTTGCGCTGGAGCGATGGGCAGAAGAGCAGCTGAATGGGCGCCGCGGCCCTTGCCAGAGTTGGCTGCTTAGACTCGAACGCTTGGCGCTGCGGCCGGCTGAACTCCAAGTCTGGGAGTGTGCCCGTTGCCACTATCAGCACCGGCAACCAGCCGCCCAGACCTGCGTGCACTGCCAGGCACCTCTGACCACGCCCTCATTCACTTCCGCTCCCGGGGCAGATGACTACTACGTCTGGATGGCGAAGTCGGGCTACCCTATCACTCGGCTGGCGACAGAGGAGCTCACCGCCCAGACGTCACGTGAGGACGCCGTCAAGAGGCAGGTTCACTTCCAGGAAGTGTTTCTCGAAGGCGAGCCAGCCGAGCCCAGTGGGGTCGACATCCTCAGCGTCACCACCACCATGGAGGTGGGCGTCGACATCGGCTCGCTCAGAGCCGTAACCATGGCCAACATGCCCCCACGTCGAGCGAACTATCAGCAACGAGCCGGCCGGGCCGGCCGAAGTGGCGCTGCTCTTGCGGTGGTGCTGACGGTTGCGAGAAACCGCGCCCACGATGAGTACTACTTCAGCCACGCGGAGGAGATGACCGCCGCTCCGAGCCCACCACCCTATCTTTGCACCTCCCAGGCGACTATCCTCCATCGCATGCTCCGGCATGAAGCCCTGCGCTTGGGCTTCGCCTCCCTGCCCTTGGCGGTGGCTCCGGAGCTTGGAAGAAACGTCCACGGGCACTTCGGGCTGGCCCAGGACTGGCCACGTTGGGCGCCGAAAGTGGAGACGGCATTGGTCGCCGCTAAGCCCCAGCTTGAAGGCTTCTGCGATGCACTTCTAAATGGCACACACTGCGACGAGTCGCGTGACCAGCTTATGGGCGTAGTACGGGACCTTCCCCAACGGGTTTCCGAGCTGGCGGCAATGGCGGGCGAGCATCCTGACTTATCGCAACGGCTGGCTGAGCACGGCCTGCTGCCGATGTTCGGCTTTCCAACTCAAGTTCGCTCTCTCTATACGACCGAACCTCGCCACTCGCAGCCCTGGCCGCCGAAGGGCGCCGTGGACCGAGAGCTACGGCTGGCTATCTCGGAATTTGCCCCTGGCAACGAGATCATTCTGGACAAGCGTGTCTACCGTTCCACAGGCTGCGTGGCGCTGATCC
>JAJYWM010000242.1 GCA_021791455.1 bacterium
CGCAGCCCGCGGGGATCGATCACGAGTTCGTCCGCCCTCCTTGTCGTTGTCGCCCCGAGACTGTGCAGGATCCGGCACATGGTCCCCACGTCCTCTATCTCTGGCACGTTGCTGAGCACCAGGGGGCCATCGGCCAGCAGCGCCGCCGCCATCTCTGGAAGGGCGGCGTTCTTGCTGCCACTCACGGTCACCTCGCCGCGCAGTGGCCTCCCGCCCTCGATCTCGAGCCACTCCTGGTCTTGCTCGAAGACGGGCGCTCGTGCGGTCAAGGGTTGGGTCGCTCCGCCGGGGCGGGCTCCGGCCGGTCCTGAAAGCTGAATCCCCGCCGGTGCCAGATCCTCCATCCCAGCAGTATCAGGGCTAGCACGAGCAGGCCGAGGGCTACCGCCAGGATCTTGTGGTGGCCGAACAGCGCCAGCCCCACGCAGCCGAGGATCGCCGTCACCAGGTAGAAGGTCACCGCGGTCTCTCTTGGGGTGAGGCCCAGGCCTAGGAGGCGGTGGTGCAGGTGGCGCGCGTCAGGATGTGCGAAGCCGACCCCCGCCCGCCTTCTACGCCAGATCGCGAACGCGGTATCCCCGATCGGCAACGCCAGGGCGAGCACTGGAACGAACAGGGCGAGGGCGACGGTAACCTTGGCCACGCCCAGGATGGTGATCACCCCCACCAGCATGCCGAGGACGTGGCTGCCGGAGTCGCCCATGAAGATCCGGGCGGGGGCGAAGTTGAAAACCAGAAAGCCGAGGCAGCAGCCGATCAGGGCTGCCGAGAGCAGGATCACCGCCCCCTGGGCGGGGTCCACCGACAAGCGATTGACGGCTGCCAGGAAGAGCACGGCGCCGACGATTCCGACGACACCGGCCGCCAGCCCGTCGACCCCATCCAGGAGGTTGATCGAGTTCTGCATCCCGACCAGCCAGATGACAGTGACCGGGATGGCGGCCCAGGCTAGGTGCAGGTCGAGATGGGGCAGGGTCACATAGGTGATGGTGATCCCGAATCCCCAGGCGACCAGCAGGGAACAGAGGACTTGGATCACCAGCTTGGTCCAGAAGGGCAGCCCCAGGATGTCGTCGACCGCGAGCAGCGCCGCCACCGTCACGGCGATGGCCTCGATCTGTCCCCAGTAGGGCACGGCCCGGCCGAAGACGGCTACCGCGACAACGAAGCCACCCATCAGGGCGAGCCCGCCCAGGCGCCCCGTCGGCTTCTCGTGGATGTTCCGGCCACCTGGCTGGGCCACCGCTCCCACCCGGAAGCTGAGCCAGCGCACGAGAGGAACCAGTGCCAAGGTGACCGCCACCGCCACCAGGAAGATCGGTGCCGCTACCAGGAAGTGGTGGGCGACGGTGGGCAAGCGCGGCTCCTCCTGGTCAGCCGTAGGGCAGGGGATACGCCTCGCAGAGGGCCCGGGCTCGTCCTGTCACCTCGGCGACCACGCCGTCATCCTCTATGTTGTGGATGACCCTGGCGACCAGGTTCGCGATCTCGTCCATCTCCGGCAAGCCCATGCCCCTCGTGGTCACGGCAGGCGTGCCCAGCCTGATCCCACTCGGGTTGAACTTGCTGGCCTCGTCGAACGGGATGGAGTTTCGGTTCACCGTGATCCTGGCCCTGTCGAACGCCTCCTGGACCCGGCGTCCCGTGAGATTGAGCGGGCGCAGGTCGATCAGCATCAGGTGGTTGTCCGTACCCCCGCTCACGAGCCGCAGGCCATTGGCCAGTAGGCCCTCAGCGAGCCTCTTGGCGTTGGCCACCACGCGCTGGGCATAGTCACCCATCTCCGGCTCGGACCAGGCCCTGAGGGCCACGGCCTTGCCGGCGATGGCGTGCAGGAGGGGGCCTCCCTGGGCCCCCGGGAATACCGACTTGTCGACCGCCTTGGCGTGTTCCTCACGGCACAGGACCATGCCGCCCCAGGGGCCACGCAGGGTCTTGTGGGTGGTGAGGGTGACCACATCCGCGAAGGGCACCGGGCTCGGGTGGGCACCTCCGGCCACGAGGCCCGCGAAGTGGGCCATGTCCACCAGGAGGGTGGCTCCCACCTCGTGCGCGATGTCGGCCAGGGCCGCGAAGTCGAACACCCTGGGGTAGGCGCTGGCGCCTGCGATGAGCATCCGGGGACGCACCTCATGCGCCCGTCGACGCACCACGTCGTAGTCGAGCTGCTCTGTCTCCCGCGAGACGCCATACGACTCCGCGTGATAGAAGATGCCACTGAAGCTGACCGGGGAGCCATGGGTGAGGTGCCCGCCGTGGCTCAGGTCCATGCCCAGCACGGTGTCGCCCGGCTTGCAGAGGGCCATGAAGGCAGCCAGGTTCGCCGAGCTGCCGCAGTGGGGCTGGACATTGGCGTGGTCGGCCCCGAAGAGCGCGGTCGCCCGGTCCTGACACAGGCGCTCCACCTGGTCGACGAACTCGCAGCCACCGTAATAGCGCTTGCCCGGAGTCCCCTCAGCGTACTTGTTGGTCAGCCAGGAGCCAACGGCGGCCAGGACCGCGGGGCTGGCTATGTTCTCCGAGGGGATCAGCTCCAGGGTGTGCTGCTGGCGCTCCAGCTCCGCGGCCATGATGGTGGCGAGCTCGGGGTCGGCGGAGCGTATGACCGA
>JAJYWM010000177.1 GCA_021791455.1 bacterium
CGGGGGTGAGGGCTTCATTCTGCAGAAGATTTCGGGGACGGGTCAGGCCTTCGTGGAGCTCTCCGGGGAGCTGGTGGAGCGGCGCCTCCAACCCGGCGAACGCCTCTTTGTCCATCCTGCCCACGTTGGTCTCTTCCCGGCGACGATGCCGTTCAACATCCGTACCATCCCGGGTATCGCCAACAAGCTGTTCGGTGGGGACGGCGTGTTCCTGGTCGAGCTCACGGGCCCGGGCACGGTGCTCCTGCAGTCCCTGACCCTGCCCAAGCTGGCAGCTGAAATTGCCCACTACCTGCCCGGTCAGACCCGGTAGGGCAGGGCGGAGGCGGTCATGCGTCCTCAGTGGCCACGGCTCGGCATCCCTGACCGACCAGAGGCAATTCTCCTTCCCCGTGGCAACGGTGCTCCCGGCCGCGGCACTGGCTAACGGAAGTCGCCCTCACCGACGGGCTCCACCGCCAGAACCTGAATCTTATCTCCGGCGGTCGGTGCGAGCCAGACCGAGACCTCCATAGCGCCTGCGCTGCAGCTCATCCGCCACCTGCCGCGGCGACGGCCCTGCGGCCGAAGGGGCTCCACAGCCACACACCGCCCAAGCCTTGAGTGCAGATCCTCTAACTCGGCCAGACGAGATGCCAGGCTGCGGTCAAGAAACAGGTTCGGTGCCGCCAGCGATTCCAGGTCGGCGGGATCACGGGTCTCATAGGCCCGGACCACGGCCGTCTGAGCCGCCAGCAGGGCGGCGGAGACCGGGATGGCTCTCGGCACCAGGCAGCTCTGTGCCCCGAGCTCGTCAATGATCTCTCTGACCAAGAGCCGCATCGGAGCATAGGTCCGGTTGGCGAATGCGAAGACTCCGAGGTCGCAATCCGGGAGGAACTCGACGTGGCTCCCAAAGCCCGGTAGGCCCCCGCTGTGGAAGACGACTCTGCCGTATTGCGGGCTCCAGCCGCCGAGAAATCCGAAGCCGTATCCCACCGAAGATAGTCCTGAAACACCCTGCCTGCCTTCGCCCAAGAGGCGCTGGGGTTGCTGCATCTCGCGGCGCGAACTCCTCCGCAGCGGACCTGGATCAGGCTCATCCCGCGCCGGCCAGGCATCCAGCTGAAAGGAGACGTAGCGCGCAAAGTCGGCCACCGTGGTCGCCAAGCCGCCCATCGCCCCGAAGGCCCCGTCGTGGAGCGGGGGTTCGGGATCAGCCTCCCACGACTTCCCGCGATGACCGCGGGCCCGCACGCTGTCGGGAACGTCGGCGATCTCCCAGTAGGTGGACTGCATGCCGAGAGGCCGCAGCAACCTGGCCATGGACAGAGCCGCCAGAGTGGATCCCGACACCGCCTCGACCACCTGGCCCAGAATGGCGAAGCCCAAATTGGAGTATTCGAAGCACTCCCCGGGAGGTGTGTCCACAGGAAGGCCCGCCGCCAACATCCTCCGGAAGGCATCCCTGGGCATGTCCAGCAGCCTATCCGCCCAGGGATCGTCTTCCATGAGGCCCGCTGACATGGTGAGCAAGCTCCTGACCGTGATCTCGGGCGCATCTCGAGTCCGGTCGGCGAACTCGACGCCGTGGAGGTAGTCTTTGATCGGTCGGTCGAGAGCGATGAGGTCCTCGTCGCGCAGCATGAGCACGCAGGTAGCGGTCAGACTCTTGGTCATGGACGCGATCCGAAAGACCGTTTCAGGCACCACCGTGAGATGGGAACGCTGATCCGCCCAGCCGTGGCAGTCCGCCATCACCAGATCCGCTCCCCTAACCACCCCGAACGCCAGCCCAGGGAGTTCGTGCCTGGCCGAAAATTCCAGGGCGAGAGCCTTCACTCCTTTCAAGGTGGGCTCATCCACTTCCGAGTTGTCACCGCGTTCCAACCTGGCAACCTCCGAACGATCGGCGACGCCGATTAACTGCCGTCCGAGGCCAGAACCTCAGACCAAGCGGCGTGGCTTCCTTGGCAGCAAGAGCACGGCTCCGGGCGGTGGTGTGCGGTCGAGGAGCGGCGCAGTGCCTTCAAATTCTAACCAGCACGGCGGCCACGCCAGAGCTCCAGCGGAGCGCCCCTCGACATGGTGGCTGGCGAAGTCGTGACCGGTTACTTCAAGTCCAATTGACGAGCACGGAGGGCGCTGACGGCCGTCGGAGTCCGCCGGCCGTCGTCCCCGCTGGCGGGCCCGGTACCCCGGCAACGCCTGGATGGGTCGGGCCCGTTCCAGCGGAGTGATCTCGGCTAGGAGCTGGGCTCAGCCGATCGCGCTTGACCTGCAAGGTCGCAGGGCCTTTGCAGGTTCATCAAGAAGCGCTCTGAGGCGCCGGGGTGGCGCGGGAGTCGGAGCGGGGTGTCGGCGCTGATCCTAGGCTTGCCACGGACGATCTCATTGATGCGACGGGGTGGCGCTCCGTCGGCCACGGCCAGCCGGCGTTGGCTGAGTGCCAACGCCGATAGGTACTCCTCGACCAGAACCTCCCCGGGGTGTGGGGGGGGGGACTCAGCGACTGTGCTGATCATGCATCTCATTCAGTGATTGTCGACCATCTCCACCTGTTCTGGGCCCCACTGGTCCCGCGAAAGCAGATCCTCCATGGGTCGTCTTTGCGAATGCT
>JAJYWM010000297.1 GCA_021791455.1 bacterium
ACCGCCTCGCGGACCTGGAGGTCCTCGCGCTCCCTCTCGGCCATCCCCAGGTGCTCCTCCTGGCCCAAGAGGGCAATGGGGAAGGGGTCGTACAGGTCCACCACCAGCGGTGCGTCCAGCTCCCGAAGCACCGGGTAGCGCACCAGCGCCAGCCCCTCAATCAGCACAAGGTCATGGGAGCGCGCCAGCCGCTCCAGGGCCACCGGCCCCAGCTCCTGCGAGACGGTGATCCCCGGGCTGGCGAGGTCGGTGGAGCCCACCCCCACCAGGGTCACCTGGTGGCCGTCCGCGGCCAGGCTCCGCCCCAGCTCGAAGCAGCGGATCCCCGGCCCCGCCATCCTGACGGCCACCACGTCGTTGGCCACGATCAGGACCCGGCTCACCCCGGCAAGATAGCAGGGGGGAAAGCCGGGTCTGGGGCCGTGAAGTCCGAATGGGTGCTGGTCCGTGTTCCCATCCCAGGTCAAGTTCTGGTACGCGCGGCCGGAGTCGAGAGCTGGAGAGGAGAGCCGAGCGAAGCTGGGAAGATTGGAGCTGCACACCGAGCCAGCCTCGGACGAACCACCGCGGTCAGAGGGGTCCTTCTCGTCCGCCTGGCTTCGAAGGCACTTCAGCCCCCCGTGCATGCTTCGCGCACGCACCTGGCTGCCTTGATCCTCCGGTGGGAAACGAATTTGGCCCCAGTCCGAGCAGAGTCCTACTGCCACGCCTGACATTGCGCGCAACCAGCCCCGCAGAGTTCCACAGTTCAACTCTCTCGCCGCAGGTCAGGCACCGGCCCCCTTCACCTGGAGCGCAGGACTCGCGGCACTTGGTGCGGCGTACAGATGGCTCGGAGCCACCGCTATCATGCCCAGGTGGGCACAGCCCCAAATTGGGATCCGGCTAGTGCTCTGGAGGGGACCGAAGCGTGCCCAAGACTGCGCTGATCACCGGAGTTACCGGGCAGGACGGGTCGTACCTTGCGGAGTTCCTCATAGGCCACGGGTATGACGTCCACGGCGTGGTGCGCCGCACCTCCAGCCTCAACCGATCCCGCATCGAGCACCTGCACGCTCCGCGCAGGGATGGCGACGGGCACCCACCTCTGACGCTGCACTACGGTGACCTCACTGACTCTGGGAACTTGAACCGTCTGATCAAGTCGATCAGGCCGGACGAGGTCTACAACCTGGCCGCTCAGAGCCACGTCCACATCTCCTTCGATCAGCCGGAGTACACCGGGGAGGTGGACGGCCTTGGAACCACCCGCCTGCTGGAGGCAATCCGCACCGCCGGAATCGGCACCCGTTTCTACCAGGCCGGTACCTCTGAGATGTTCGGCAGCTCCCCGCCGCCCCAGAACGAGTTCAGCCCGTTCCATCCCCGCAGCCCGTACGCCGTTGCCAAGGTGTACGCCCATTGGATCACCACAAACTACCGCGAGGCTCACTCGATGTTTGCCTGCAATGGGATCCTCTTCAATCACGAATCCCCTCGGCGGGGGGAGAACTTCGTCACAAGGAAGGTCACTCGGGGTGTCGCCGCGGCCCTTAAGCACGGCGCCAAGCTGCGCTTGGGTAATCTCGATGCCCGACGCGATTGGGGCCACGCGGAAGACTACGTGGAGGCGATGTGGCTCATGCTGCAGCAGGATGCTCCCGACGATTACGTGATCGGGACCGGCGAGAGCCGATCTGTCCGGGATTTGTTGGACGTCGCATTCGGGATGGTCGGCATGGACTGGCACGATTTTGTCGAAATTGACCCAGTCTTCAACCGACCAGCGGAGGCTCCGGACCTGGTCGCCGACGCCACCAAGGCAAGGCGCCTCCTCCACTGGCAACCGCGACGAACCTTCGATGAATTGATCCGAGAGATGCTGGACACCGACCTTCGGGCCGCGGGGCTGAACGCTACGGCCCTGCTCTTGCCCGTCGGACCACCCTGAGACCCTTTTACTCGCGACCATCAGCGTAGGGCCGCTTGAGCGGGTCACCTGGTTAGGCGAGGCGAATGCCCGGTGGCGTGCCTGAGCCGATGATTATGGACCGGGGTACGGCCGAGGCGGCACCTGGCGAGGCCGGTCACCGCGATGTTGGTGGTCTCGCGGCCTGGACCAGGGCGGTGCTCCTGCCCCTGGCGCTGACACTTTGGTGCCTGCACTCTCTGTTCGGCCCCGGCTACGTACTCCAGATCGACGCGGTCTTTGGTCCCCACATGCCCCTCTCCCTGTCCGGAGTGGGGGCGCCACTCACCCTGCTGGCCCACCTCCTGGGAGGCTACTGGTCGGGCCGAATCTATGTCGGCCTGGGGATCTTCCTCTGTGGCCTCGGGCCCATGGTCCTCCTGCGCCGCCTGACCTGGGTGGCCCAGGTGCCCGCGGGACTGCTGGGCGCGCTGAATCCATTCGTGTACGACCGGGTGGTCGAGGGACAGTGGGGGGTGGCCGCCGGGGCGGGAGCCCTCTTCCTCTGGCTCGCCGCCTGGGAGGAGCTGTTGCGGAGGCCGTCTGTCGGCCGGCTGGCCCTCACGGCGGGGGCTGGCTGGCTGGCTGTGGTACTGGACCAGCACACGATCGGGGTTCTCCTTGTCCTGGCTGCCGCCAGCCTCCTGTGGCGCCGGGCTTGGCGCGATCCTCGAGCCCTGGTCTGGGGACTGGGGAGCTTCGTGGTCCTGATCGCGGCGCTGTCGTACGCCGTACCAGCGTTCCTTCTCGGCCACCAGAACGGCACCTACTATTCCGTGCAGCACTTCTCGCGCGCCGATCTGGTCGAGTTTCGCTCCACCCCCAGCCCCCGGTACGGCCTCTGGTTGAACCTTGTGGGGCTGTATGGCTTCTGGGCTGAACGGCTGGGGCGGATCCCCATGCTCAACTCCGGCGCGCCCTGGTGGCCTGTGGCGGCCGCGATCCTCACCGCGCTGGCGCTGGTCGGGGCCCGGATCCGGCGGGAGTGGGCCTGGCTTTTGGGCTGCGGGGTCTTGGGGCTGCTGGTGGCGGGGAGCACCGCCACCGGGCCTGGGCAGCAGGCCTTCCTCTGGCTGATGCAGCGAGTGCCTCTGGTAGGCGCCTATCGCGAGCCGGAGAAGTGGAGCGAGCTCTGGCTCCTCGCCGTGGTGGTCCTGGGGGCTATGGTGGTCGACCAGGTCTGGCGGGCGCGGCAGCCAGCCGGGTGGGGTGGAGCGCTGGCGGCGATGCTGGTCGCGGCCACTTTGCTCCCCGCCGGAGCCGGAATGCTCCGGGAGCTCCCGGCCACGGTTAGGCCGGCCAGGTATCCCACGGGGTGGATTCAGATGGCCGCGTACATGAAGGACCACGTCCCGGCCAGCTCCCCGGTTCTCGTGCTTCCCTGGACCCTGTACGAGGAGCTCCCGTTCACCGGAAATGAGCTAACCGCCAACCCGGCGACGGTGATCTTCTCCGGCAACCTCATCTCCCCCAACGACCTCCAGATCCCCGGTGCCGTGACCGAGGCGACGGCCCCAGGGGACCTGAGCCAGATAGCGCTCCACCCTCTGGCCCCGGCCTGCGCTCTGGCGCGCGGCGTGCGCAGGCTCGGCATCGACTGGGTTCTGGTCGAACCGGCTCCAGGCGGCCAGCAGGCAGCCAGCGCGCTCTTGGCCTGTGGCTTTACTCCCCACTACGGGCGGCTCCCCGGGCTGGTGCTGCTGAGGTCCTGACCCTCGAGGGTGTTGGCCCGGGCTGGTCGAGCCCGGACGGCCCGGCGTCCAGCTCGGTGATTTTTTCGTAAGTTCGGGGTCGGCCCCCTTGACTCACTTCGCAGCCAAGTTGATACTCAGGATTCACCCCCCATGGGCGGGCGCATGGCGCGAGTTCGACAGGGTCAGGTTCCGGGGAGGAGTCGAGATGCGCTGGGGCGGAAGGCCGCCTCTCGTCGGTGCTGAATCAGGGTCCTGTGCGGAGCAGGGCAGTGGTGCCGTGCGGTTTCGCTTGGCTGGCGATGCCAGAGGCGCGGCACGGGGCCGGGCTGCGCCCCCACGGCGCCCTCGCGGGACCGCCCCTCGGAGTCCATGGGACCCCGAGGGCGCAGCAGCGGGGCGGCGGGGCCAAGCGTGAAGGAGCGTCTTCAAGGCAGCTCCGTCGCCGGGCTGGGCCGTCCGCAGGGAGGGCTCCAGTTTGGCTGAATTGGCCCCCGACGTTGTCTCCCCCGCCCAGCGGGGGGAGGGACCGGCGGCCATGCCGGAGTTGAGCGTCATCGTGCCCACCTACCACGAGGCGGGAACGGTCGTGGAAAACCTCGAGCGGCTGAACGCGGCCTTGGAGAAGACCGGCGTCTCGTTCGAGGTGCTGGTGGTAGTGGACGGGGATCCCAAGACCTACGCTGCTGCCCGGGGGTGCCGGTCTTTCAACGTGGCGGTCATGGGGTATTCGCGCAACCGCGGCAAGGGCTTCGCCCTGCGGTATGGGATCTCCCAGGCGCGGGGGCGCCTCGTGACCTTCATCGACTCGGACATGGAGATCGCCCCGGAGGAGATCGGCCGCATGGCTCGCCTGCTCGAGCTCTACTCAGCTGACGTCGTGGTGGGCAGCAAGCGCCACCCGATGAGCCAGGTGCACTATCCCTGGCCCCGACGAGTTCAGTCCCTCGCCTACCAGCTGCTCGTCCGGCTCCTCTTCCGGGTCAAGGTACGGGATACCCAGACCGGGCTGAAGATGTTCCGCCGCGAGGTGGCCGAGCGGGTGGTGGACGCCGCCCTGGTGAAGCGCTTCGCCTTCGACCTCGAGCTTCTGGTGCTGGCACACCACTTCGGCTTCGGGCGGATCATCGAGGCGCCCGTGCAGATCGACTACAAGTTCCAGAGCACGACCAATCCGAAGGCGGTCTTCTCTGTCCTCTGGGACACGGCGGCGATCTTCTACCGGCTGCACGTCCTTCACTGGTACGACGGGGAGGAGGCCCGGGGCCTCAGCCTGCTGCTCGAGGAGCTTCCTGCGCCCCTCGCCGGTGACTGAGGTGAAGGAGCACACCGCCCCCACGGGCGAAATACGCCGTGCCGCTCGGGCGGGCGTGCTCCTAGTCGCCGCGGGCGGGATCACTGGAGCGCTGAACCTGATCTTCAATGTCGTGGTGGCCCGGGAGGGTGGAGTCTCCGACTACGGGGCCATCGGACCGCTCCTCACCGTGGTCACCGTGGTGGGGTTGCTGGCCACAGGATTCCAGTTCGGGATAGCGCGCCACGCAGCAGTGACCACCAGGCCCCCGGCACAACTGCTCTGGCCGGCCCTCCGCTCGGTGCTGCCCTGGGCCGCAGGTGCCCTGGTGCTAGCGGTCCTTTCCTGGCCACTGGCCGGCTTTCTCCACCTCCACTCTGTGCTTCCCGTGCTGCTCATAGCGGCCTTGGCGGCCCTTGGCGTCCTCGGGGCCGCGGTTAGCGGGCTGCTGGTCGGCCTGCGCCACTTCCGGGTGATTGCAGCCTTGGGAGTGGGCTCTGCCCTGCTCCGGCTGGCCCTGGGCTTTCTGGTGGGCCACGGGCAAGGGGCTGTGCTCCTGAGCCTGGTTGCATCCCTGGCCCAAGGCGCCGCCACTTTCGCCGGCGGCCTGGCAGTGCTCATGTTCATCCTCGGCCATGGGACGGCGGTAACATCCGCGCCTGCGGTCCGGGCAGATCCCGGCCCAGCAGGACGCACCGGCCTGACTGGTTCTCTCATCGCCGGCGCGCTTTGGGCGGTCTGGGGACTGCCAGTGCTGTTCGCGCGTCATGTGCTGAGCCCCGCGGCAGCGGGAGACTTCGCCGCCACCCAGCTGGTGGTGGGCGCCCTGATCTGGGGCACGGCACCGATCGTGACCGCGTTCTTCCCGACGATAGCCCGTCACCGGGCTCGCACGGCCGTGATCTTCGGGGAGCTGGCGACCGCCAGCATCGCTCTCCTCGGCGCGGCCGTGCTCACGGGAATCGGGCCGGGCCTGATCGCCCGCGTCTATGGAGCCGGGTTCGGAGAGTCCCGGCCTCTCATCGCCGCGCTGGCCCTCTCAGCCACAATCACCACTTGCGCCACCTTCACTGCCTGGTCCGCTGTGGCGGCCAAGGAGCATGTGGCAGGTATCGTGGTGGCCTTGGCTCTGGCGCTCTCTCTTGAGTTCGTCTGGGACCTTTCCGTAGCCCGCGAACTTCTCGCCCTCGCCCTGGGACCGGGCCTCGCGCTCCTACTTGGGGGCGCGTCCTTCATGGCGGTGGGCAGGCGCCTGCCTACGAAGCGGAGTGATAGCGATCGGTCGAAAGGTGCGGGGGCTTTGCCCGACCTGCAGGAAGCAGCGGTATCCGGCGAGCGATGAACATCCTGGCCCTTACCTGGAAGCACCCTCAGGACCCCACTGCAGGGGGGGCCGAGAGGTACCTCGTCGAGGTCGCGTCCCGGTGGGTCCAATCGGGCCACGGAGTGACGATTTTCGGGCCGAGCGGCCCCGGGGACCGGGGGCGCACCGGTCCGGGGATACCTAGTGAGATCAGGTATATCGGCAGCGGGTCCCGACTGACCGTCTTTCGTCGGGCCCGGGCCTACCTTGGGACCCAGGGGGCCACCTACGACGCCGTCCTGGAGACGGTGAGCACCCGGCCCTTTGCCGCTCATCGGGTCGTGGGCCGAAGAGCAGTGGCGCTCTATTACCAGACCGCCGAGGAGGTCTGGGGCCAGGAGTTTCCCCTTCCTCTGGCGGTGCTGGGCCGGTACCTCCTGGAGCCCCGGTGGGTTCGAAGTTTGAGGGATGCATCCGTGGTTGCCATCTCACCGTCGACCGCAAGCGCCCTCCAACGGTTCGGTGTGCGGGCGCAAGGTGTGGTCCCGCCGGGCTGCGATGCGCCTACGGAGCTGGATCTTCGGGATCGCCCGTCTGACGCGCCACGCCTGCTCTGGATTGGTCGGATGGTCCGCACCAAGCGGCCGGAGGACGCGATTTCAGGACATGCCCTCCTCCGCGAACAGATCCCGGCGGCGAGCTTGGAGATGGTCGGAACCGGCTACCTCCACCAGCAACTGGCGGCCCGCCAGTCTCCTGGAGTGCGTGTACGCGGCTCACTCCCCGATTACGAAAAGCGGATGCTGCTGGCGCAAGCCGACCTGTTGCTCGTTCCCGGCACTCGCGAAGGGTGGGGAATCGTGGCGATGGAGGCGGCAGCGTATGGAGTCCCGGTCATCGCCTACGACATCCCGGGGCTCCGCGACGCTGTGGTCGACGGTGATACCGGCGTGCTGGTGGCACCCAACCCTACAGCCCTGGCGCGTGCAGCCGATGAGGTGCTGTCGTCCCCTCTCTTGTGGAGGCGCCTCTCCCGAAGTGCCAGGGAGCGCGCTCTTGCTTTCTCCTGGGACAGATGCGCCAGCGAACTGCTGGACTACCTTTCTTGGAGTACTGGCGCAATCGGGGAGTTGCCCGACGGAGGGGCGTCCCACGTCAGACGTGGAAGTGCAGCCCTGGCAGCGCCGCAACCGATGCGGGCCGACGAGGTGCCCACGAGCTCTCGGTCTGTGGTGTTCGAAGCTCAGCGGTACGGGCGCTGTCGCCATCGTGAGATCGGTCCTCAGTGAGGAGACGCACCAGACGTGGTTGAACAGGTAGTCGAAGTTAAAGCGCATGGGTTTGGAGTCGCCTCGGCCCCGAATGATCGAACCGCATATTGCTGTTTCGCGTTTTCGAATGCGCATCGCACCTCTGAAGGCCCCGCCGCGTCGCCCACCGCGCCCCACTGGCCGGACGGGGAAGGCCTCCTCCACCCCATGGTTGGGCGAGACCGAGGGCTCTGCTCCACCCTTCTCTGGGCGACCATCCCAGTACAGGTTGACTCTCCGGCTCGGATCCGCGAAGTCATCAGCTCGGCGCCCGACGTTGCCCCAGTCTCCTGTCGCTGGCCATCAAGGAGTTGCATCCCTTCGCATCTGGCAGCGACCTCCGAACTGCGACCGGTGCCCGAACCAAACGGCTCGGCCAGCACAGGTCTTCTCCCGCTTCGCGCGCCACGAGCGCTGACGCCGAAAGCGTCACTACGAAGGGAGCAACCTGGGATGACGTGTGCCCGGTCGCTCCCGGAGGGGCCGCAGCCCGGCCGATTCGACCGTGCCTACAGATGCCGCTGGAAGCAGTTCTTGACGGGGCTACTGGCAGCACCACCCTTGGCAGCGCAACTTGGAGTGGCCTGCTAGATGGGCCGACCGTCGGCCGCGTCGGACCGCTTGGTCAGCCGCCTGTGGGCCAAAGCATCCCTGGCGTATCGAACCGCGTCCGCCTGTAGCAACTGGCCACAGGTGTTACTCACATATGGTTTAGGCAAGATGGCGTCTGGTGCTCCGACCGGGCCACCGGCCAAAGAGTTGGAGTTCAGATGCCGGGATGGCACTCGGATGACCTCCCTGCGCGACGCGGGTTCCGCTTGGCCTGTATTTGAGGTGCTGGTCGGCGATGCTTACCACATAGACGGTTTGACTCGACTGCTGCCGCTGCCCGTTTCGGTGGTGGATGTCGGGGCTCATGTGGGGTCGGCCACGCTGCGCTTCGCGCGCGCCTGGCCCGAAGCGGCGTTCGTATGCGCTGAACCCTCGCCCACTTCCCGTCGGTATCTCGCGCGCAATCTATCTCGCAACCATGTGCGGGCGACCATAGTGCCCGCTGCGGTCGTGAGCTCCGCCGACACAGCAGTCTTCCTTCGAGAGCCGACGCCTGGCTCATGTGAAAGTCAGGTGGCAGTGCAGCCACTACCGCACGGGCCAAATGAACAGCTCCAAAGGGTCTCGGCCGTGACCATGGAAGAGCTGCTAGCTGGAACCGAAGGTTCAGTGGTCGTTAAGCTCGACTGCGAAGGTTCCGAGTACGACATCGTCGAAAGGACACCGGCCTCGGCATGGACGAGTGTGCTGGCGGTAGTCATGGAATACCACCCAGTGCCGCAGCGAAGCTTCGAGGTGCTTGCGAGCCAGCTGGAGAAGGCTGGCTTCCGGCTGGCTCGCAGAGAGCCTGACCATCGGTTCCCGAACTTTGGCTTGGCGTGGTTTCTGCAGTCGCACCTTGGGCAGGCCTTCAAAGCTTGATGGCCAAGGGCGAGTTGTCTGATCCACCACGAGCAGGTAACCTCGGTCCTACGCAGCTCACCCCGGCTGCCCCTAGGTGGCGGAGTTGGGTCCCTGGCCGGACGGAGCTCAGGATCGTGCTGGCCATCCTCGGTGTGCTCGGGGTAGCAGCAGCCGAGTTGCTGAGGACATCTGCGGCCCAGGGCACGCTGGCCGATCTCGCCGTGGTGTGCCTTTCCGTTGCCGCGCTTCTGGCGCTGTTCACGCGGGGAGCCCTATGTTCGTTGGCAGATCGCCCTTCCGCCTACAGAGTCCACGTCGGGAGGCGCGTCCAGCAACTCAGACCGACGACAGCCCCCGATACTTGGGAGCCTGAGCAGGCGATGGGCAGTGCCAGCCGACGTGGCTGGCGGTGGGCTCAAATCGGCACGGCGCTCACAGTCGGCGCCCTGGTGCAGACCTGGTTCGTGTCCGGGACCGTGATAGCTGGCGGAGACATCACGCCTCCCGTTGGGACGGCCTGGATTGGCCGGATGTTCGCCGGGATGGCATGGACGGGTTCAAACCTCGGCAGCATCAATGAGGCTCAGCAGCGGCTCCCGTGGGCAGTGGTGGTGTGGACTACGCATTCGCTCGGAGGTTCCGGCGCCGTCGCCCAACGGGTTTGGTTGACTGGACTCGCGATGGGGATCGCGCTGGCGGCATCATCGCTGGCCCGTGCCCTGAACCTCTCCCCACTTGCGGGAGTGGCAGCAGGGCTGCTCTTCGTATTCAACCCCTACCTCATGAGCATAGGTGGTGTAGCCGACGTCTACTTGCTTACCATGGCTCTGCTGGCCGCGCTGCCCGCCCTGGTTGTTGCCAGCGCCAAGGGATCCCTTCCCCGCTGGTTAGGAGCCGTTGGGTTAGGGCTATCTGGTCCGCTGGTGGGCTACGTGTACGCAAACCCTCCTCTCGTCGGGATGCTGATATTCGCCGTGATGGTCAGTGTGCCGCTCGCCTGGGCTCGGTACGGACGGGCGGCTGCGCGCCGTAGTGTTCCAGTGGTCCTTGGCGGGGTGCTGCTCATGATCGCGGCCTCCAGCTATTGGCTTGTCCCAGCACTTCTCGCACTTCGGGAGGCATCTGTGGTCACGCTTTCACCCCTCTCGGCATGGACGTGGACCGAGGGCCGGTCGACCGTCACCAATGCACTTTGGCTCAACACCGCATGGGGTTGGAAGTACCCAATCTACTTCCCATATGCCAGCGGCTTCAGTCAGTTCCCGCTCGTGCTCGTGCGTTTAGGTGTCCCTTCGCTCGCGTTTCTAGCGCTCGCGATGCCGCCAACGTGCCTCAATGGCCGAAAGCTGCGGGCGACTGGTGCTATTGCCCTCGGAACACTGACGGTCGTGTTTCTGAGCACAGGCACAAATCCTCCGGGGAACCTGATTTTCAATCTTCTCTATCACTTGCCCTACGGCTGGCTGCTCCGCGAACCGGGGCGCTTTCTCATGGCAGCGGCACTGGGGTATGGTCTTATGGCGGGCGTTCTTCTAGACGGCGCCCGTCGATTTCGGTCGCCGTCGGTCCGGTCGCGTGGGCAGGTTCGCGCACTTCCGGAGATCAGAATCCCCTCGATTTGGTTGGGCATGGCCTGCGGAGCGGTCGTGTTGACCGCAGCCGGGACATATCCTCTCTGGACCGGCGCCATCGTCCCTGGGCCACGACCGCCATTCCCCTCCTCCCACGTGACAGTGCCGCGATCTTGGAACCTAATGGCGAACTGGCTGAACTCATCGAGCTCGCCGCCCGGAGCAGTCCTAGTCATGCCACCGGATGACTTTTACGCCATGCCCTACACCTGGTACTACGGAGCGGAAGGGTTCATCACCGACCTAATCGGTCGGCATGTGGTGGACCCCACTCCCCAGTCGTATGACTTGGTCTCGCATGAGTTGCTCTCGGCGACCCACCTGGAGGCCGAAGCCATTGCCCAGGGGGCTTGGACTGAGGGAGCGCGCTTGCTCGACGCGATGGACACTCCCATCGTCTTGGTGCGCGGAGATGTCGTGGCGAACTTCCCGGGGCGGTCGATCATCTCGCCGGGTCTACTCAGCCGTCAATTCCGCCGTGACCCGCTCATGCGACAGGTCCACCGAGATGGGCCGCTCTCAGTGTTCGCCCTGATCGGAGGAGTGAAGGCGCCAGCTGGTTTCGCCACCGTGAACACTTCTTCCCCGGACCTCCGTGTGCTGTCCTTGCTACCCCCCAGAACTGCTCTGGTGACGTCGCCCCAACTCGTGGGCCACGAAGCTGTTATCCAGCCGCCGCCAATCGCCACCTGGCAAATTCAAGGCCGGAGGCTCATCACGGATCTCAGCGTGCGGAGTGGCTGGACCTATCGGGTGGCCGCTCTCGCGCCTCCCCGTACCCCCGGAACCACCAGCGAGGACAGGCCGGCATATAGGACCCGTCGAACCAGACTTGGTGCCCGCCTCGAGATTAGCCTACCAATTGGGCCCTCCGTGGTCCACGACGGGACCTTCACACATGGGACGTGGGGCCGCGTCGGAAATTGCGCCGACTTCCGACCCGTCGTGAAGCCCGCCTTCCTCCGCGCTGCGGTCCTACTCCATGGCGGCCCAGCTGGTACGCCCGCGCTGCAGCTCTCGGCAAACATTGACGCCGCCTGTCAGTCCCAAACTTTGGCTTGGCACGGCGGCAGCTTGGTCATAAAAATGGATGTTCGCTCCCAATCGGGAGCGCCCCCTGCCCTGTGCTTCTGGGAGCAGCCTGCCAACCAGTGCGCGTCAGCGGCGAGCCTCCCCGACAGTCGCGGCTGGAAGGTCTATGATTCCGTCGTCTCACCTTCCAGCAGTACTAAAAGACTGTCGCTCGTGTTGTATGCATTCACGTACGTTCCCGGGCAGCTGTCCCGCGACGATTACGCCGATATCGTTGTACACTCGCTCGCGCAAGCTCCCAAGTTAGACGTCCTCGCGACGCCCACTGAACTCGATGATCGTAGCACGCTCCACGCCTTCGCGACCGGGTTCGCACCTGGGTGGATCGCGCCAACTGGGGGTCGCCACGTGGAGATCGACGGGCTAACCAATGGCTGGATCTTTCATGGGAGCGTGGTGCGTCTCATGAAGGCAAGTTACCGTCCTATCCGCGACGAGGCCCCGGATGAGGGTGCCCTCGCCGTGCTCACCACCCTACTGGCAGGGTTGGTAGGCATCATTGCGTGGGGTCGGCGCCGCCGACAGGCATCCGGACGCCGTGAGTCACCGAGACGTACCTCAACGTGACCTCTGAACTCTTACGGCGTATTGCGCGCCGGTCGGGTACCCTGGTGTACGCGCCTCCGCCTAGCCCGCCTGCCGCGCAGCCACCACGATTCCGCCACGCTCTTGCACTTGCTGGCTCGCTCAGAGGGCTGGCCGTGGCAGATGTCGGTTGCTGGACAGGCGCCTTCCTACGCGAGTGTTTGCAAGCTGGCGCGGCGTCGATAACCGGCTTCGACATCGTTGGTCCATGGCTCGCGGAAGCCCGGAAGACGGTGCCTACCGCGACCTTGGTCCCAGTCGCTGCACTCACTGAACTTGCTGCCATCGAGATTCCGCTGATGGACGTTGTCTTCCTCCTAGAAACGTTAGAGCACGTCCCACGCAGGGCTGAAGTGGCGACCCTAGGTGCGCTGACCCACATTCTCAAACCCGGTGGTCGGCTCATCCTGTCGACGCCTGCAGCCGGTATTGCGGCCCTCGCGGACCCGGCATGGCTCCTCGTCGGGCACCGTCATTACTGTCGTCGCACCGTCGAGCATCTCGCGCGTGAAGCCGGGTTCGAGGCTCTGACCGTGTGCTATTCTGGAGACATATGGGAGTCGGCGGACGTTGCGTTACTTTATCTGTACAAGCATATTCTTCGCCGGCCGTACCGGTCACCTACGGTACTGCATGGAGCAGAGGAGCGGGTCAGCCGTCATCGTCGACTTGACTCAAACACCATCTGGTTGCAGGCCTCTATGCCGCAAGGCTCGTTCAGGACGCCGCGCGCATGAGCGCCGTTCTTGGGCCGGGCACCCCCAGCTCGTCGCGAGATCAGGCGGGCCCGGATCGGCCAGCGTTTAGCCAGCCTCTGTCGCCGAATGTCACTGTGATCGTTCCTACACGAAACTCGGGACGAACTATCGGAGCCTGCTTGGCCTCGTTGCGAGCGCAAAGCGAGCAGTGCATGGTCGTCGTCGTAGACAACCACTCTGCTGATGGCACACTTGCAATTGCCCGGGAACTCGCTGACAGGGTAGTGGTCAGCGGGCCCGAGCGGTCGGCTCAGCGTAATGCAGGTGCCCGACTAGCGTCCACTCCAATAGTTGGCTTCATTGACGCTGATATGGTGCTTTCGCCCGACGTGATCTCCCAAGTCGCCGAGGTGTTGTTGGATCCTACGGGACACCATCCAGTCGGAGTTGTTGTTGCGGAGCGGTCCATCGGCGAGGGGTTCTGGGCGGCGGTACGAGCATTCGAGCGGTCATTCTACTTGGGTTCAGACAGTATAGAGGCGGCCAGATTCTTTCGTCGGGAGGTCTTCGAAAGCATTGGCGGTTTCGACGGGTCCATGCCTCCGGGGGGGGAGGACTGGGACCTGACGCAGCGAGCGAGGCACGTAGGAGCCATCGCTCGCATCCAAGCCTTCATCGATCATGACGAAGGTAGACCAGGCTACCTGGAATTGTGCCGGAAGAAGGCGTACTATGCCGGCGGCCTTCAGGCCTACATCGCGCGATACGGGTTTGGGAGCATTGCCATGCTAGATAGGCCCTACGTGCGGCGCCCTTGGGTAATCGGCCGTCAGGGATGGTCCCTGGGAGCTGGTCTGCTCGCACTGAAGTTCGGCGAGGCGGGTGCAGTCTGCATGTCACTGCTTCGTTCACGGTGGGCACGTCGTTGACCCCGTCCCAAGGCGGCCGATGGCAGTCCGTTCGGGTTGCCCTAGTCGCGGACCTCTTCGCCAGTGGTTCAACAATGTTTCAAGGCGGTGCAGAGCGCCACCTACTTCACTTGGCACTTGCGATGACCGAGGCTGGGATTGAGTGCTGCATATTCCAGCCGGGCGGCCGGGGAGCGACGTACGCGGTGGGTGGGGTTGAGGTTCGGACTCGACCAGTCGGTCGCCACCGCCTGTGGAGTCGCCTCGCCCATCGAGCCATTGCGGAAGGGTGGACTCATCTGTACTTCAAGTACCTTGAACACGTGCCGGCCGGGCTTCCGCGGGACCGAGTGTCGGCTACGCAGCACGGCGTGTACTGGGACATTCCCTACGAAACCCATGGTAGGCCTTGGTATCCAGGCGGAGCCGCCGCGCGCGGATACCTTCCTGCCTGGCGCGCTTGGCAGATTGCCAAGAGCTTCTCCGGATTGCATCGCTGCTCCGCGGTCTCTGCCATGGACACGTCCTTCCTTCGGGTTACCCAGGCGTTGTGGCCAGCGTCTCGGGGGCGGATTTTCGTGACGGCGCCCTTCTGTGATATTTCACGACCAGCGCCCGAGGCTCTAGCAGCGGCACGGCTACCAGGAGACTTGGAAGCTGTAATTGCGGCGACCCATGCTGCCGCCGGATCCGTTGTTCTAGTTCCCCGCAACCTCTCTCTTGTGCGCGGAGAGTCTTGGCTTCCGCAAATTTTCACCATGGTGGCTCGCAAGCATGCAGTTGTCTTCATCGTTACCGGGCAGTTCCTCGGCCACTTGGACAACACTTGGCGGTCTGCTCGATTGGTCGCGGCAGACGCCGCGGCTAGGCGCTTGCCCGGAGGAAAAGCCAGCTCCCTTATCCACCTGCGCAGCTGCCCGCGGGATACGATGGCCGCGCTATACGCGGCCGCCGACATAGTCCTAATTCCTACCTTCGCACACGAGGGTGCATCCCTTGCCGCAGCCGAGGCGATGGCATTCGAGAAGCCAGTCGTCGCCACGAATGTCGGCGGCCTTAGCGACACACTTGACGCTGGGTGGTCGGCCGCTGTCACACGTCCAGATCCAGCGAGTATCGCATCCGCCATCCTACACCTAGCTGCTGATCCGCACCTCCGGCATACCCTCGCTACAAACGCGCGCCTGAAGGCAGCCGCCTGCTTTACCATGGACAGTTGGCGCAAGTCTCAACTTCCGTTCTTCGCGGCGGCCGGATGGCTTCCACCACCTGGAAAGTAGAGTGCAGACTTCGCCGTTTTGGCTCAGTCCAGTCCCCGGAGACGCTTCCCGTGCGCCTCTCACCTTCGGAACGTCGCGCGATGCCTTCGTCGCCTACTCAGTCTCATGGCGCACATTGGCCCAACTCGCATAACTGTCCGCTGTGCAAAACCAAAACCTGACAGATCAAGACACGCTAACAGTCGGCATCACCAGCTATAACGAAGGTGCTGCCATCACGGCAACTCTGAACTCCTTGTGGAGCGCTCTTTCAACTCTCGGCCGGCAGAATGCGTTCTTCATTCTCAGCGACAGCTCGGACTCCGACGCTACCCTCCAGGCGGTCAAGGCATGGGCTGACCGAGCATCGCCTCGCATGGCGATCTACCACAGCGACAAACGACGGTCACTAAAGGAAGCTCTGAACGAGATTCTCGAACGAGCGACGTCAGATCTTCTCATTTGCGTTAATGCAGATGTAGTGGTACCCGCCGACAGCCTCAAAAAGCTTCTTCAGCACCTCCAGGGCGAGATGCGGTGCGATATCGCGATCGGAACCAGTCTACCCGCTTGGAGAGGCAGAGGGCTAGCCGGCCGCGCGTCAACTTGGCAACTCAACGTGGTTTACCGACTCGCTTGTCGACGGCCGTCCAATGCGCTGCGTGCGGACGGCGTGTTCTGGGGCTCGCGAAAGGCCTTCTATAGTTCATTCAGGTACAAGATTGCAGAGGGCTCGATCGCCGACGATGTCCAACTGACGGAGGCACTGTCGGGCAGCTCCTGGAAGGTGCGCAATGCGTTCGATGCGGTGGTTCTTAAGGTTCCTGCGTCTAGCTTGCGCGACTTCGCGGTTACTGCGCTACGCTCCTTTGCCGCCAACACCAATCATGTGGACACTCCTGGCCGCGCGGCAGCGGCCTTTGCGGAGGCTCTTTCAGATCCCGTCGGCGCCCTATGTTACCTGATTGCCCGCACCTACACGGCAGCCAGGCGGCGCGCACTTCGTCCGCTGGCCGCGACAGAGTATTGGGAAATCGCCGCTACGACCAAACGCTGACCCGAGTTCGACAGTGACCTCTGCGGAAAGGGACGCTTCGGTGAGATCAGCTTGAGTTCACGGGAGGAGGCGCCGCCGGGAGCCGGCGTGTGCCTACGCGGC
>JAJYWM010000048.1 GCA_021791455.1 bacterium
GTAGTCGTTGAACATCTGGCCGTCAAGTGATAATCTGTGGAACTGATGACTATGCGTCTGCACAATCCCCGTTCATCGGCAGCCACCCACGACCTCCGCGTGGAGGGGGCCAGGAACATCCGCGCCTTGGCCCATCCCGCACGGCTCAAAATCATCGATGCCTTGGCCTCGGGCGAGGAAATGACCGCAACCCAGTGCGCAGAGCTGACCGGGCTTAGTCCGAGCGCAACCGCTTACCACCTCAATCTCTTGGAACGCTACGGTTTCGCCGAACCGGCATCTCCGCGCCCGGATCGCAGAGAGCGCCCGTGGCGAGCGAGTGCAAGCCCCGTCCAGGTCGATGTCGACACCGCGACGCCAGCTGGATCCGCAGCGGCCGCGGCTGTGAGCGCTGCGTACATGGATACCACCCGTGCCATCGGTGCTGAGTTCACCGAAGGGGCCCACGCAGAGCCCCAGGAGTGGCGCGACGCAGTCCTCCACAACGCCGACCTCTGGTTGACCGCCGACGAGTTCCACAGGGTGGCAAAGGAGCTGGAAGCGGTTCTCCAGCCATACCTGGGGCGTACGTATGCAAAGGGGCGCCCGACCGGCGGGAGGCGAGTCAGGGTGATGACCGTTGTCGTTCCACATCCGCGTCGCCCAACCAGCGGAGTTTCGCGAAAGACTTGAGGTCGGCGGAGGGGCCTTAGGTAATCCCGAAAATCGGATGGTGACTGCGACCTGCATATTGCGGCGACGTTTTAGTTCTACGGGGTGTCCCCGAGTGGCTGGTGCCTCGGTGCCTTTGCCGTGATGCGTAACGTCGGGCCCGGGGGGCTCGTGCGAGCATGGCCGCTATCCCGCTGCCTGACCGACCGGTTCGCCGGCCACTTGTGGAGTCGGGACTTGCGGACACCGTCTGTCGAGATGTTAGACGCGTCAGCTGACGGCTCTCCGAATCTCTTGGCAACGTGCGGGCTGCAGTTGGAACTGACGCCGGACTGAGTCCGAGTGTCTCTAGTTGGTGGCTGTGAGATCCGATAGTGGTGCCCCCGGCAGGAATCGAACCTGCGACAAACGGTTTAGGAAACCGCTGCTCTATCCCCTGAGCTACGAGGGCTTGAAGGCCGCTCCAAGTCTGATTTTGCGCCACCCGGGAATCGCCTGCGCCAATGCCGTCGCCTCGTCCCTCCTTCAGGCACCCGCCTGGCGCCCCCCGGTCGGGGACCAGCGTCCTCGGGTCCAGATCAGATTACCGGCCTGGCACTCCCGTGCGGGGTGAGGATGCCGGGGCACCGTCCTTGGGTGCTTCCACCGTGGAGTCATGGTGTTGGACAGGGGCTGGCGGAAGTGGGCCCGTCTGCCCGGCGGCCTGGCCACGCCGGCAAGAGGTGACTCTCGAACAGGCCTCGCTGATTTTCAAACGGGCCAGACGAGCAAATGTTCTGAGGCACGCGTTTCTATACTCGCCTGATGCTTTTAGTAGCCAGCGCAAACGGTTCGGTCGGCATGGAGGCGGGCTGGGAGATCCTTGCTGGGGGAGGGTCGGCCGTCGATGCGGTCGAGGCGGCCACAAGGATGGTGGAGGACAACCCGGAAGACCACTCGGTGGGCTATGACGGATATCCCAACCTCGAGGGCATCGTCGAGCTTGACGCGTCCCTCATGGATGGGGCCACCCGTCGGGCGGGAACGGTCGGCGCCGTGAAGCGGTTCCGCCATCCCATCACGATCGCCCGCGGGGTGATGGACAGGCTTCCCCACGTGACCGTGGTGGGGGAGGGAGCCGAGCGATTGGCAGCGGAGCTCGGCATGGAGCCAGAGGATCTGCTGACCGAGGAGACCAAGGCGATCTGGCGGGATGGGGTGTCGGGCAATCTGGACCCTGGTGACTCCAGGCGCCGACTTCTCGATCGGGTGTCCACGTTGTTCGCCGACCCCGAGCACGTCGCTGGGACAGTCAACTTTCTGGCGATCGACAAGGCGGGGCACCTGGCGTCCGCCGTGAGCACGAGCGGCTGGGCCTGGAAGTATCCAGGCAGGCTCGGGGACTCTCCTGTGATCGGGGCTGGGAACTACTGCGATGACCGCTATGGGGCGGCGGCCTGCACGGGATGGGGAGAGCTGGCCATTCGCGGGGTGACCGCCCACACCCTGGTCATGGGGCTCGCGGCGGGGCTCGGAATTGAACGGGCCGCGGTCGCGGCGATCGAGAACCTGCGCGGCCTGGAGGTACCGGGAGGGGAACCGATCATGAACCTGGTGGCTCTGGACCGCAACGGCAACCACGTGGGCCTGAGCACCCAACCCAACAACACCTATGTCGCCTGGGAGGAGGGGCAGTCCGCCTACTCGACCCTTCCCCGCAAGGTGGTGAGTCTCATCTAGGGTGGGCACGGTCAACCCCGGTCCGCCTCTGGCCCTGGTTACCGGTGCCGCCGGAGGGATCGGGCAGGCGATAGTGGCGCGTCTGGCGGAGGATGGCTTCGCCGTCGCCGCCGTGGACCGGCTCCATGATTGGGCCTCGGATCCCGGTCTGAGCTCCCCCGGTGTACGCCGGTTTGGCTGCGACGTCTCCAGCGCGGGCGAGGTGAGCTCGTTGCGCACAGCTGTCA
>JAJYWM010000419.1 GCA_021791455.1 bacterium
ACTGCCACCAGCGCTCCGGCCGGGATCTCCAAGGTCAGGTCCTCAAGGGCAGGGGTGAGCGCTCCCGGGTAGGTAAGGCTGACATTGGTGAGCCGAAGGCTGGCCGGCCCTTCAGGTGGCCGCCAGCTCATCGGCGCCGAAGCCACGAGGCGGGGGACGTGGCTCGGTCGCAGGGACGCCCACCGGGGTTCGCCCAGGGGTGCGAGCGGATCGGCCAGCAGCGGTGCCAGGCGCTGGTGCGCGGCGGCTGCGGCCTGGACGCGGTTGACCATCTGGGGAATCCGAGGAGCCCTGGCCACAAACCGTGAGAAGAGGGCGATGAGCGCCACCAGTGCTCCCAGGGAGAGGCTCCCGGCGGCGACCTCGGCGCCGCCGAGCCAGATGATGAACACGACTCCGCTGGAGAGAAGGACCATGTAAGCGGCACCCAAGCCCTCGTCCAGCAGGATCGCCGCCAGCTCCGCGGCGCTCTGGCGGTGTGCCAAAACCGACGCCTGGGCCACGGCGGCCTCGGTGCGGCCCAGAACTCGCAGCAGGCGCGTGGCTCGGAGCTGCTCCCGCAGGCTGCTGGTCAGGTCTGCGTCCCGCTGCCGGGCGACGGTGGTGCGCCGAGCCACCACCGGCTGGGAGCGCCTGGCCAGCCACAGGGACACGGGCACCGGGGCCAGCGCGAGCATGGCCAGGTTGGGCGCGATCCAGAACATCGCGGCCAGCAGCGACACCGAGAACAGCAGGGTGTCCCAGGTCTCCACCATGATCTCGCCGACGCCGACCCCCACCACATCGACGTCGCCGATGATCCTGGCCATGACTTCGCCCACCGGCATGGCGGCGAACCGGCTGGGGGGCCAGGCGAGCACCCCGCGCAGGGCGTCCTGGCGGAGCGCGGCCCGAAATCTGGTGCGGGCGACGCCCAGCCAGTAGCGCTTGCCGATCCGCGGCAGCTCGGTTGCGGCGGTGCCACCCACGAAGAGCAGCGCTGCCAAGCCAACCTGGTCCGCGGAGGCGTGGTGGTGCTCCATGGCCAGCACCACGTTCACGGCCCGGCCGAGCAGAAGCGCCGGGAGCACGATCGCGGTGTTCATGACCAAGCCGCAGACCGAACCGAGCACCAGCAGCCCGGTCACCTGGCGGAAATACGGCGTCAGCGACCGAAGGAGGGCAAGACCAGAAGGATGCCGCCCTCTGGGAACTGTCATACGCAGCGGCTGATCCGCGGGTCCGGTCCACCGCTCGCGTGGGGGCATCTCCCTTCCGGAGTCAAGTTGACCTGCTGGGCTAGCCCGAGACCGGCGTCCAGATCGAGCTGCTGGTCCAGCCGGGCCGGGCGTGCGGGTCGGTGCCGTCGACCGTCGGGGAGGGCCTGCCGACTCCGGTGGCTCCTGGCGTTCACCGACGCCCGTGGGGTGCGGGTGAAAGAAATGCCTGCCGTGGTCCCCCGATCTGGGCGGTGCCGGCCGGGGCGGCGGTCAAGGACGGCGCAGGAACGCCAAATTGATGACCCCAAGCACCGCCCAGATGAGTGCGTCGAGGCCCACCTGACCACTGCTCGGGGCGTGGGTCACGATCCCCGCGGAGTTGATCGAGGCCCCTCCGTTGAGAACGATGCCGCTTGCCGCCAAACCGGCAAAGATGGAGCCCAGGACGAGTGCCAGAGGCGCCCATATCGGCCTGCTCGGGGTCGACTGTCGGCCCACCGTGCTGAGCCGAGCATCGACCCGGCGGTCGATCTCAGCGCCTATCCGCTCAACCAAATTGGCGGCTAAGGCTTCGTCGTACCCGGGCCCGAGCTGCTGATTGGCGAGGGTCGCGGCCGCGATCTCGTCGCGAACGTCCGGATCCACCATCGGAGGATACCGGCCGTCCGATAGGCGGTCAAGGGGCACTGCGCGGTGGCCAAGGCCGGAGACCGTCGGGCATTGGGAACGGTGCTGGTGGGGTTCGTTGCGGCGCCGATCGTCCTGCGCGGAACCTCCTGTCGGGTTCTCAACCACGGGCTGCTCGACGGGCTGCAGCGGGGCTGCTGCCGGTGGTGCGGAGGCACTCACGAGTACGAGGTTGCGGGCGTGTCAGGATGGATCCAGGTCCCGGGGCCGAGCGGCGTCAGCCTGTACTGGGTCTCCGCCCCGCGACGGTGACGCGGGTGGCCGGCCGACTGGGTGCGCCCAGCGCCTACGCCGTCTGGAGCGGGAAACCTCGGACGGTCGCCGGCACGCGCCATTGCCAGGCGACGCTATGGCAGCTCTTCCGGCCGCTGAGCAGCGGGGCGCCATTCACCCTCCGCGGCGACCTCAACAATGAGGTCGTCGTCATTCCCCTCATCGCCCTGGCCATTAGGCCCGATCCCGACCACAGCATGACGTCGGCGATGGAGGTCAGTGCTGCCCGCGGCTGTCGTGATGTCGCGATTCTCCAGTGGACGGTCCGACTCGACGCCCTTGTGCCGGTTGCCACTGCACTGCTTCTGGTGCTGCCCACTGCTCGCCTGCAGATGGAGGCGGGGTGGGCCACGCGTCTTGGGTCCCCATCCCACCTGCGCTCGCCTATCCGCTACTTGCGGGAGCTTGGATCTGAGCGCCGTACC
>JAJYWM010000314.1 GCA_021791455.1 bacterium
AGTTCGGCATTCCCAAAGCCATGGCCCAGCAGATGGTGGCGGCACGCTTCCAGCAGCGGGTCGGCGGCGAGGAGGGAGAGAGCGGCGAGGCGGAACCCACCGTCTGGCCTGACATGAGCTGACCGCGGCCTTTGGGGAGGCATCCGGGGGACTGATCCGGTGTGTCCCTCCGCCCTAGGTCGGCCCCCTACTACCTTCCCCTCCAGTTCCAACCTCTGTCGGCGTACCTCAGCCGGGGGCTGTCGCCGGCTCGATGGGCGGAGGAGCAGTTCGCCCTCACGCTGGGGACGGGGAGCGGGGTCGACCCCACGCTGCCGGGGCGGGAGCTGGAGGTGCTCTCGGCGCTGGACCGACTCCCCCTCCAGGTGAAGGACGTGATGCGCGGTCTGATCGACCAGCTCCAGCTCGACCGCGGTGACGCGTTTCCCGCCGGGACTCTCGCCACCTGGCACCGCGGCGTCATGAGGGTCAACGTGGACTGGCCCGACCTCGATCCCGTGGTCCAACTCAGCCAGCGCCCGACTCTGCGCCGCCGGTTCCTCCTCTCGACCCTGGTGCATGAGTGCGGCCATGCCCTGGTTGAGGACCCGAGAGGAGGGGTCTCGCTGCGCGACTACGTTCGGCTGGTGGGCGCAGGCGGCTGGCTCCCCCGCCCGACCGAGGACCGCTGGCCCTATCTCTCCGGTAACGGGTCCCTGGATCACCTGGAGAGGCATTACCTGGAGCGCCTTCGGGCGTTCGATCCCAGGTGGGACCCAGAGCTCCCGGTGGGAGACCCCAGACAGCCAGGGCCGGCCGCGCTGGACTGGCAGCTGGGTTCGCCGGACCAGGGCCTCCCGGCGCACGTCGGCCAGTCGCTGAGATTGCAGCCGGCGTCCAGGATCGCGCTCTCGATCATGGCGGAGAGGCGGGGCGCCGCCGGCCTTGCCGAGCGCTCGCGGCTGACCGTGGATGAGCTGAGGGGCACCCTGGGCCGACATCCTTCTGTCAGCCCCTACGCGGAGGGCGAGCCGTGCGAGACCTTGGCCGAGATCTTCCGCTGCCTCCAGCTGGAGCACCCGGCCCGAGCCCTACCGGCCCTCGAGGAGGGCTGGCGGGTGCTCATCTCGCCCTGGCGTGAGGCCGAGCTCGAGATGGGGCCTCGGGTGGCGGCATTGCCCTGGTCGGGAGAGCGCCTGGTGTCCCAGCTCCGGAGCCGGGCATGAGAGCGGCCTACCGGCTCACCGACCCGCGCACTGGTCTGGCGGTCTTGGTCGCCTGGCCGGGCGTGACGATCACAGGAGATTTAGCGCTGGTGGGAAGGATCGAGCCCTACCTCGGGGACACGCCTGTCGTGGCACTGGGAACCAGTCGCGACCAGCACACGGGCGCGAGGGGGACACGGGTCTGGGTGCCGGAGCACGGTTCGTGGGAGTGGCTCAGGGCCGCCCTGGGACAGGCCGCCGAGGAGCTTGGCCTGGTGATGCTGGTAGACATCCCGTGAACTCTGCCGGCCAGCGCTTGCCTTGCCTCGCGCCGAGGAATATCCTTCGGGCTTCGCCGCCGAGAGGTGGCGCAGGTGCGGGTGGGGGCCCTGGCTTGGTGCGTGGTTTGAAGGCGGTACGGCGGCTCGCACTGGTGCCGCTGGTGGCCTGGCTGGCCGCCGGCTGCGGCGCCGCGCCCCCGGTGCCGATCCCCTCGATCAGCCCGTCTCCTGCGGCGTCCCCCACCACCATCGCCCCTGGGGTTCAGGTGCCCACGGCCGAGGTCAAGACGCCCACCTACACGGTGTCGACCAGCCACCCACTGCCGTCCGGGGTATCGGCAGCCACAGTGGCTCAGGACGTCGTCATCGACAACCTGATCGAGAACTTGGCCATTGAACGCGGGGATGCCACTCTCCTCACGTACGCGGACTGTGGCAATTGGTTGGCGGCGGAGAAGCAGGAGATACTCAAAAACTCGGCGTCAGGGATCCAGGTGCTGAGCCTGACGGACCGTCTTGAAAGCGTGTCCGTCGGATTCCAGCCGGATCCTGCGAACCCTGATGTAGTCGCAGCGGCAACGGTAACGGGGACCGAGACGCGTACCACGCAGCAGGAAGGCAAGCCACCACAGACCTCGCGCAGCCAATTTGACGCGATATTGTGGTTTGGTCGTCCGCCTGCAGCCCAAAGGTACCTGGTGTGCGACGCCGGAACCTAGTAGTTGTTGCCTTACTGGGGTCGGCTGTGGCGACCGGGTCCCTTGTCGCCCCCGTACTCGCGGACTACCCGGGCCCTGGTGTCGGGCCCACCGTCGGCTGCTCTGGCAGCGCCGGAGGGGTCTCGTTCGGCGGCACCTGCGTTGCCGTGCAAGGCCCATCTGCTCCGACCAAGCCGGCGAGGGACCATCCATGGATCCTCTTCGCCCCGGTCGCCGTGCCCACCTGCACGCCCCACTCGGTCACTCAGTGGGCCACGGGGACCTCCAAGGACGGGTGGACCTGGGATGGGAGCTTCTGGACGCAGGCCGGGCAGCGGGTCCCCATCCTGTACTCCACTCCGATCCAGGACAACGGCTGGGACTGGAGCGTCTCCTGCGGCAACCCGGGC
>JAJYWM010000090.1 GCA_021791455.1 bacterium
GCGACCCCGTATGGGCTGGAGTAGGTCCACTCGAAGGTGGTATCGGTCAGGTCCGAGCTGGCCCCGTTTCCGGGTGAGGTCAACTGCGGCGCATAGGGCGCGACGCCCGTCTTGCCGTAGCCGTAGCCAAGCCCGAGAGCTGGCCCCTGGGCCTTCCCCGCGACGGTCCCAGCAAGGGATGGGGCGAGGTTGCCTGTGCTCTTGGCTGTGCCCTGAATGTAGGTGTCTACGACTGCCATCAGGCAAAGGCCCCGCGAGTTTGCTGGAGTCTCTGCACGAGCAGTCGGTCCTGCCGCTGCCTCAGTTGGTCGAGCTGCGCCAGCGCCTCAGGACTGAGCGGCCCGGCGATGTTCACGGTCATCTGGGATTGGATGTTGGTCGGGCCGGTGACGTTGCCACGCTGCTGATACTGGCTGGACCACAACGCAGCGGTGGAGCGGCTCTGGCTCTGCACGCCGTGGTACCCCAACCCTGGGCGTCCGTAGGGTTCGGCCAGTCCGTTCACCACAGCCTGGTTCTGGACTTGGTTCTTCTGGCTCATGAGTTGCCAGGTGAGATAGATCGAGCCGACCATCGCGGCCATCTCCGCCAAGGGCACCAGCGCCGCCGTGAACGGGGCCGCAGCATCCACCCCGGCCAGTCCCTTGAGCGCGGTCCCTGCGCCCACGATTCCTGTGCGGATTGCCGCGATACCCGTGACGATCTGGCCGAGGGCAATCACGCTCTTGAATGCAATCCACGCCGCCACTAGATCCCACACTCCACCGGGGAGCTTGCTGATCCCGATGAACATGGTGGCGAGTGCCCCGACGACCTCGATCAGCTTGGGGAGCAGGCTCACCAAGTCCCCGGCGATCTTGCCCATTGTGTCCCCGACGCCGCGCCAGTTGATCCCGTTCATGGCCTCGGAGATGCCCTTCATGCTCTGGCCGAAGCCCTGGAAGAAGCCCCCCGTGAACTGGGCAAAGCCATTGACGATCTTGGGCAGGATCTCGTCCGCGAACCGGATGAGGTTGGGCAGCGCGTTCCCGATCGTGGTGAACAGGTTGCCCAGATCCGCCGCCATCCCCGGCGCACCCTTGGCCGCTGAGGAGAAGAACTCGTAGAAGATGTGCCCCAACCCCTGCCAGAACTTCTCGATCTCGGGCCATGCCTTCTGGACGTAGGAGACGAAGCTCTCCACCTGAGAGCGGCCCTTAGGCGAGTTGGCCCAGTTCGAGAATGTCTGGGTCAGGTGGACCATGCCGTTGTCAAACAGCGTGATCGCCGGCGTCAGATCCTCCATCAGCCCGGCCCATCCGGACGCCAGCCCGACGAAGGTCTGGGCAAAGGTGGTCAGCACCGGCGTGGCCTCGGCTCCGATCCAGGAGACGAAGTTGGTGAACTCCGATCCCTGCAAGCTCGCCGCGATCACATTGAAGCCGGACTGGACCGCCGAGGCCGCCGCGCCCATCAGTGGCCCGAGCTTCTGCAGCACCACCGCCATCGTGTCGAACATGTCGGTCAGCGTGCCGATGATGGTCGAGTTCCCGCCCATCGTCTGGGTCATGATGGTGAACTCGTTCGACAGGTTGTGGTAGGCGTAGTAAAGCTTCTGTAGCGGAGCGCTCAGGGCGTCGAACTGCGCCATGTTCGAGACCGACGTGACGTAGGACAGGTCCTTCATCGCGCCCATCGCGAACAGCCCGATCACCGAGGACAGGACGGTGAACGATCCCGCCAGGCCTCCCGCTGCACCGCCTATCGCGGCGAGCAGAGCCGGGGCCGCCATCAGGGTCGGCACCAGCACCGCCCAGGTCTTGGCGAAGCCAACGATCGAACTGAGGATGCCCATCGGCCCCGTGAAGATGCCGCCCAGCGAGCCAAAGGCCGAGCCGAAGCTCCCCATGCCATTGCTAGCCTGCTGGATGCTCTGGGCTAGGTTCTTGAAGAGGTTGGACAGGTTGCCCACCCCGGTCGGCAATTGGCCGTGAACCAACTCGCGGGTGCTCATCAGGTGCTTGTTGAGCTGCTCCGTCGCCGTCGCGTCCCGCTCGGTGGACTCGGCCGCATGGCCCACAGACTCGGCGTTGCGGTCCATCTCCGCACGCCGCGCCTGCCACGCTTGCAGCGTGTTTGGCTCTCCCACCCCTGGGCGGCCAGCCCCACCAGAGCCGCCGCCAGCCCCTCTCATGGCCTCGTTGCTCTCGGCAGAGTGCGCGGCAAAGTCGTCCTGCGCAGCCTTCGCCTCCTCGATCTTCGCGAGGAAGTCAGAGATGTTTAGGGTGAGTTGCTGAACTACAGGCGGGAGGTAGGAACCAGCCACTACGTACCACCTCCCTCGACTCTATCTTAGCCCCCCAGGGCCTTTTCCATCTCCGCAGCCACGATGCTGCCGATCAGCGGCTTGACGATCTCCACCCCTGGCTTCAAGTAGGGCCTCGGAGGAAGCGTCACATGCCGGGCGAAGTGCGAGCCGGTCGCATCCACCCAGTGCAGCATCTTGGCCTGGCGCGGGTAGATCGTCCCACCCAGCTCCTGAATCCGCCCGTAGATCACGGTCGGGCCGACCTTGCCGGATAGCTTGCTGTC
>JAJYWM010000162.1 GCA_021791455.1 bacterium
GAGGTTGCCGAACTCGCGGAACACCCGCCGAGATTCACTGAGGGAATCAGGACCGAGGCCAAGCGCCCGTTCCACGGCCTCGAAGATCCTCGGACCCCCGGCGTGGACCGCGTAGAAGTCCACTGGAGAATCGCAGAACTCTGACACCGTCTTGGCGATCCCACGCCCCAGCACGGCGGGCAGGTGGCGGCTCAGGATGGGCTGGAAGCCCGAGTCGACCAGCCTGAAGCCCAGCAGACTCTCCGTATCCGGGAGAAGCATGGCCCGGGACCCCGTGATGCCGAGTCCCGGTGCGCCGGCGGTGAGAACGGCGGCGGCTGCTCCGTCGCCAAACACCAGCGATGCGGTGAGGTTGTCCAGGGACTGGTCCTCAGGGTCGAAGGTTAGGGAACACAGCTCCACACAGACCACCAGGACGACGGCGTCCGGAGTCCCCAGGAGGCAGCGGTGGGCCAGGGACAACGCTGCCGCGCCGCCGGAGCATCCCAACTCAGTGAGGGGGATCCGGACTACATCGGCCCGCAGGCCCATGCGCTGGCCCAGGGCCACCTCCAGCGAGGGCACCATGTAACCGGTGCAGGAGACAGAGATGACGATGTCCACGTCGCCTGGTTCGGTGCTGGCCGCAGCCAGGGCTCTGGTTGCGGCCAGCTCCCCCAGAAGCGGCGCCTCCACCTCGTATTGGCGCATGCGGCTCCCGAGCGATCGGGGCTGAAACAGCTGGTCCAAGGGGGTGACCAGGAAACGGTCGACGAGCTCCATGTTCACCGAGGAGAGCCGCGGCCAATGGGCGCTCATCACCCGTTTGCCCTCCTCCGCCGACAACTTGTGGCGAGGCACGGCCAGTCCGAGACCTGTGATGCTGCTCACCATAAGGACGCTCCGAGCAATGCGGCCCAGTCCCGCGGGCCGAGATGGCTGAGCCCGGCAAGCCCCTGATTCACGGTCATAAGCCTCTGCAGGGCGAGTGGCCTGCGCTGAAGGCCGCGAACCGCCCGATCCCCCAGTCCCTGGGAGCTACTGAGGGCCAGGGCCAGACGCGACACGAGTCGGCGCCGGCGCCACTGGACAGCCCAGAAGCGCCGATAGCGGCTGGCAGCAGAAGGGGGATCGGCAGCGAGGAACCCGCTGAGAGCCACCGCCTGCTGCAGCCCGGCGGTCATGGCGTCCCCGGTCAGCGGATCCAGGAACCCGGCGGCGTCACCCGCCAGGAAGACTCGGCCATCAGCGACCAGGCGTGGTCGCACGCCGAAGGGGCCCGCTCCCTTGAGCTTGTCGAGCATGGGGGCCGACCCCATGTCCGGGCGGCTGCACCGGAGCCAGTGCCTATAGGCATCTAGCACCGTCTGGCTCCCAGTTCGAAAGGCGCCCCTCGCTCCCAGAACAGCGAAGAGCGCCTCACCCTCGCCCGTCGGTGCCAGGTAGGTCTCCACCTCGCCGAGGAGAGTCACCTCGATGTCCTCCAGGAGAGCAGTGGTTGCGATGTGGCCGGTCATGGCGTATCTTGCGCCACCCGGGGAGGGCTGCCGCCAGCCCATGAGGGCGGAGATCGTGGAGCGCAAGCCGTCGGCGCCGATCACGCAGAGGGTGGTCAGCGGCCCCAGCGACGTCCCAAGCTCGACCCGGTCAGGATGAACGCGCATCGCGCTGACAGCGACACCCATGCGAACCCGCGCCTGACTTGCCAGGAGGGCGTCCAACCGCAGGCGCCTTGTGCCGTAGCCACACCCCTCGGCGAAATCGCTACTGACCGACTCGCCCCCTGGCAAGCGGTAGCGCACCCCGCGAATCCTGGGGGACCCCGCGCCAGCGAGGTCCACCCCGACACGGCGGAGCACCTCTGCCCCTGCCGGCATGAGGCCCTCTCCGCACACCTTGTCCCTCGGGAAGTGGGCTCGGTCCAGCACCAGGGAATCCGGAATGAGAAGCCCAAGGGTGGAGCCGACCGGGCCGCCGCCCACCACCACCACCGGAGCATCCACCTTGGATCCCCCTAATGACACAGGTGACCCGACCCGCTCGCCATCACCGCCTCGACCTCTGTTCGCGGCTCAGCTCCCGCCAGCGCGCCCTTTCCTGCGCTCTGGCGACCGGGTCGCCCTGGCGGGCCGCGGAAGCTGCTTGCTCGCGCTCCAGCTTCCGCCAGCGCTCCAACCGATCGCCGGTGATAGCCCCCCTCGCGATCGCGTCCGTCACCGCGCATCCTGGCTCCACCCGATGACTGCAGTTGCGAAAGCGACAGCGCTGGAAGAGTTCTTCCAGATCCTGAAACGCCTGTTGGAGGCCGTCTGCCTTCAGCCACAGCCCCAGGCTGCGCATGCCAGGCGTGTCCAGCAGGATTCCCCTTCCGGACATCACCACCAGTTCGCGGTGAGTTGTAGTGTGCCTCCCCTTACCGTCCGCTCGGACGCGGCCGGTCTCCATGATTTCCGTGCCGGTCAGGCAATTGACCAACGTGGATTTCCCGGCTCCAGACGGGCCGACCAGCCCGATGGTTCGCCCGGGACGCAGCCACCTGCGCTCGACCTCTGCCACTCCCGCCCTGGTGAGCGC
>JAJYWM010000203.1 GCA_021791455.1 bacterium
GACGTGGTCGGAACGGTGGCCGGGCCGGAGCCCACCTATTTCGAGGCCAACCTCTTGGACAACCAGGACTACTACCCCTACGGGTACTCGCCGATCCTGATGGTCTATTTCTTCAGGGCAGTTCCGTGAGCGCCGCTCCCGGCCGGGGCATGGCGCCTCGCTCCCCGTCCTCGATCGAAGTTCCGGAGAGGGTTGCTGCCAAACGACCCCCGGGCAGCGGTACCAGGCTGGGCTGGCCGCTCGGCTTCGTGAGCCGCCTGGGAGGCCAGGCACAGATCGGATTGGGCTTGCTTCTTGCCCAAGCCCTCGGGATGGCCGCGTGGAGCGCTGTCCTCTGGCAGCGGTTCGCCTTGACCTACGACTACAGCATCTATCACCAAGCGTGGTGGCTCATCGGTCACGGCCACCTAGACCCGTTCAGCACCATCCTCGGACTGCCATTCTGGCAGAACAACTTCGAATTGATGATGTGGCCCCTAGGGCTGCTTGGAGCTTTGTGGCCCCACGGGCCGGTCTTGCTCTGGTTCCAGGATGCCTGCCTGAGTTGTGCAGAGGGGGTTGCCTGGCTCTGGGTCTGTGAGGCTCAGGCGCACCTACCAAGTCGGCACCACTGGGTGCTAGGCAGCATCGGAATCGCTCTCTTGCTCGCGAACCCATGGGCCTGGTGGGTGATCTCATTCGATTTCCACATGGAAGTCGTGGCCCTGCCTCTGGTGCTACTCGCCGCCTATGACCTGGCGCATCACCGGAGGCGGGCGTGGTTGTGGGTGCTCTTGGCGCTCATGTGTGGCGACGCGGAGGCGAGCTGGGTGCTCGGCATCGGAGTCGGCGCGATCCTTGCTGGACCCAGGTGGTGGCGCTCCGGATTGGCCATTGCCGCCATCGCGGCGGGCTGGCTCTTTATGTCCGTGTTCCTCCACGGGGACAGTGGTGGAAGCGTGCAAGGAGCGTACGGCTACCTAGCAGGTGCGGCGGCCACCTCTAAGGGGGGTGTGCCTGCGCTGATAGCTGGAGTCCTGACCCACCCGCAAACGGTGCTGGTCCAGCTCTGGCAGCGAAGACCCGAGATCTGGGCCAACCTTGCCCCGGGAGGCGTCATTGGCATGCTGATTCCCTGGGTGCTGGGGCCCGCGCTGTTGGCCCTACTCGCCTCGGAACTTGCGTCCGGACTGACCTTTGCGGCCCCTCTGTTCCAGAGCGTCATTCTCTACGTGATAGTGCCCATGGGGTCAGCGCTTGCCATCACTCGGGTTCACAGCCGGTGGCCACGTGTCGCCATCGCAGTCGGGTGCATCCTGGTGGCGAATGCCTTGGCATGGACTTCGATCTGGTCCGGGTACATCCCACAGCGTTGGCTGCGAGTCTCCCCCGCGGCGGCCGCCGTGCTCGCGCGAGCTGCGGCGCGCATTCCAGCCTCAGCGGAAGTCGTGGCCTCGCAGGGTGTGGCGGGACGGTTCAGCGACCGGCCGTTTTTATACCCGGTTCTCTCTCCACGTCAGCAGATTCCACTTCGCGTCCGAGATACCTGGTGGATCCTGGCTCCTACTGTCGGTATCGAAACCGAGTCCGCTCGGGCCGGAGATTCGGTAGTGGCGCAGCTTGCTGGTCCGCTCGGCATGAATTTGGTGATGCACGGCGGCGGCGTCTGGATCTTTCACTGGACACATCCCGTCAGCGTCACGACCCTCCGACTTGCCGGACCCAGTTCGCAACTCCCAGCCTGGCTGTTTCCCGGAGCGGCAGGCCGCGCGCAGCTTTCAGGTCCGGAGGTGAAGTGGCGGCTAGTTGCGCGCGGCAAGCCAGGGTATGTGATCGCCGGAGACTACTGGAGGGAACCGCCAGGCACGTACACCGCCACCGTGGCCCTCAACGCGCGGGGACCGGTGAACTTGGAGGTCTGGAACGCGACCTCGGAAGTCTTGCTCGCACGGCTAACGGTCCCGCAGACTAGAGCCCCGACAGTAGTGTCCCTATCAGTCAACGCTGAGCACCTATATCCGCACCAGGTCTTCCAGGGCTGGGGCCCATTCGAGGGTGGTTTCCCCGGCCCTCCCCGGGACGACCAGCTCGAGATACGTGTGTGGACGCCAGGAGGAGCGCTGATAAGCATCGGCTCGATCGGTCTGGAGCGAGTGAGGTGACGCTTTCGGGCCTACCGTGTGCAGCGCTTGACGGAGGCGGAGCTTGTTCGTATCTACAACGGGGCCCTCGTGAAAGCCCACGGCTCGTGCAAGGGGATAGTGAACCATGGCCCTGAACGGCGTGGAAATCGCGGTAGTGCTGCCGGCATACAACGCTGCCTCGACCTTGGCGATGACGGTCGCCGAGATCGACCGGCAGGTCGTCGATGAGGTGATCCTGGTGGACGACGGTTCCGTCGACACCACTTGGGCTCTGGCGGCAGACCTGGATCTGGTAGCCATCCGCCACGGGCAAAACCGCGGCTACGGCGCCAACCAGAAGACCTGCTACCGGATCGCCCTGCAGCGGGGCGCGGACGTGGTGGTGAT
This sequence comes from bacterium, assembly GCA_021791455.1. The sequence continues at coordinate 2,511 of JAJYWM010000203.1, forward strand.
GCTCCATCCTGACTACCAGTATTCGCCGCGCCTGG
>JAJYWM010000007.1 GCA_021791455.1 bacterium
GGCCCTGGCAACGATAGTTCGGTCCGGCCAGATCAGGCCCTCAGCACTTGCGCAGGCCGAGGGCCTGAACCCCACGATGCTCTCCCGGATGCTCGCCCGAATGGCCGCGACTGGAGTGGTTACCAGAGGGGTGGATCCCGGTGACCGACGGGCGGTCGTGGTCCAGGCGACCGCCGAGGGTCATCGCAGGCACCGGGAGCTTCGAGACGCTCGGGCCCGCCTCTTGGAGGCGGCTCTCGAGCAGCTTCCGCCTGCCTCCCGCCAGGCGGTGCTCGGGGCCCTCTCCGGCTTGGAGGAATTGGCCGACCTGTTGAGCCAGCGGTGAACGCCCCCAGCTTCCCATGGATGGGCACATCGCTCCTTCATGACTGAGCGCGCCCGCGGCCTGATCCGCCTGCTGTGGCCCCAGTGGATCGACTCCAACCTTCGGATCATCTTCATCGCCCGGCTGACCATGAGCGCGGCCCGCGCCATCGCGGGGGTGGTGACCGCGCTCTACCTGGCGGCTGAGGGGTTCCCCGCTGTGGAGCTGGGCCTTCTCTTCTTCGTGGTCACCGCCGCGTCGGCGGCAATGGCCACTGGTATCGGCCTCCTCGCCGACCGGTTCGGCCGCAAGCCGTTCCTGATCGCGATCCCCCTCTTGGCGGCCCTCGCAGCCGTCGTGTATGCCTTCTCCCGGAACCCCGCGGTGCTCTTTGTTTTTGCAGCCGTGGGCACCTTCGGCAGAGGGGCGGGCGCCGGTGGCGGCAGCGTGGGACCGTACCAACCAGCTGAGTCGGCGCTGGTGGCGGAGGTGGCCAGTGGGCCCGTCCGGGCGGCCGCATTCGGGAGGTTGGCGTTCTTCTCGGCGCTTGGGGCGCTTGCGGGCGGAATGCTGGCGGGCCTGGCCCACACGCACCCCCATCTGACCATGGCCGGCGCCACAGCCGTCTACCGTCCCGCATTCCTGGCAGCCGCACTCCTCGCCGCTGCCGCCGGCGTGATGGCCGTCGGACTACGGGATAAGCCGGCACCCAAAGCCCCAGCGCGTGGCCGGCCCCGGATCCGGTGGCCCCGCCGGTCGTGGCCAGCGCTGTGGCGGTTCTGGGTGACCAACAGCGTGAACGGCGTCGCCATCGGCATGTTCGGTCCCTTCATGAGCTACTGGCTCTACGTTCGATACGGTGCCACCCCTGGGGAAATTGGCCTTCTGTTCGCGCTGGTCAATCTTGGATCCCTGGTCTCGACGCTGTCGGCCGCCTCGATCGCGCGCAGAGTCGGGACCGTTCCGGCCATCGTGGCGGTACGCGCCGTGACCGGGGTGATGCTGGTGCCCATGGTCCTCGCCCCCAGCTTCTGGATCGCGGGTATCCTCTACTTCATCCGCATGGTGGTGCAGCGGGTGGGGCTCCCATTGCGGCAGTCCTTCACGCAGGATCTGGCGGACCCCGCGGAGCGCGCCAGCCTGGCCGCCCTCTCCAACCTCCCGGCGCAGGGGACCATGGCCGGAAGCCAGGTCCTGGCTGGCTACCTCTTCGACGACGTCAGCCTGGCCGCCCCTTTCGAGCTGGCCGCCTTGTTTCAGGTCGCCAACGCCGTTCTCTACGGGGCCCTGTTCGGCCCCTGGCGGCCGCGGCGGCAGGACCCTGCCATCCCCAACCCAGGCGAGTCGGACGGCGTGCTGCCCACGCCGGACGCTGAGCCATAGGGCGGGAGTCACTACCGGGGTCGGGCCGTCGGTGACTCCTGCCCCGGGGAGTATCCCGGAACCAACCCGCCCGGGGCGAGCGGTAGAGAGCGTAGTCGGACTCCGACGGCCGCCGCTATGGCATTTGCCAGGGCTGGGGCCACGGCGATGATGGGCGTCTCGCCCGCCCCCGCAGGAGGCTGGTCGCGGCGGTCCACCAGGATCACCTCGCTGGGGGGCACGTCGCTGAACCGGGGTACTCGGTAGCTCCCGAGGCTCGCGTTGCGAATCTGTCCTTGCTCAAACTCGATGGCTTCGAAGAGGGCCCCCCCGAGACCCATGACGGTGGCGCCCTCGATTTGGTTGACGAGGTTTCCGGGGCTCACGACCGGCCCACAGTCGTACCCGGTGACCACTCGGCGCACCGCGAGCTGCCCTGATCCATCCACCTCCACCATTACCGCTGTAGCGATCCGCCCATCCTTCTCGAGCCCAGCGGCGATCCCCCAGCCCTGCCCCGCCTGTGACGGGTGGGCCCCCCGGCCCGCCGCCTCAGCGACCCGACGCAGGACCTCGGCGAGACGTGGATCGTTGAGATGTCGCAGGCGAAAGGTGAGCGGATCGGATCCCGCGAGCGCCGCCAGCTCATCGATGTGGGACTCCCGGGCAAAGTTGTTGGCGGTAGCCGCCAGGGCCCGATACGACCCCTGGCGGAGCGGGGAGGCCGCGGGCTGGTAGATCAGCTTCTGGTTGGGCATGTAGTAGGGCGGACGGAGGGCCGCCGTGCCCGAATTGAGATTGGTGAACTCCCAGGAGCTGATGGCTCCCCCCCTTCCGAGACCGGACGTTACGTCGATGACGGTGGCTGGGCGAAGGTAACCCTGGGTGAACTCCTCAGCACGGGACCAGCCAACCCTCACCGGCCGGCCGGCCCGGCGCGAGAGGATCGCGGCCTGGATGGCCACCTCCCCGGTGTGCTTGCCGCCGAATCCGCCCCCAAAGTCGGGGACGACAACGCGGACCGAGGACTCCGGGATCCTCAGCGCATCGGACAGCTCCCGGCGGACCGCGAAGGGGCGCTGGGCGCCCGTCCAAACGGTCACCCGGTCGCCGCTCCAGCTGGCCAGCGCGGCTCTTGGCTCCATCGGCACGTGGGCGATGTAGGCAGTGGTGTAAGTGGTCACCAACCGATCTGCGCTGGCCGCCAGCGCCTCCTCCGGCTGGCCGGTCTCTTCGATCTGGGCCCTCTCCCACCCCTCCCCCTTGATCAGGTGGGTTCGCAGATGAGATTCCAGGGTGTGCAACCCGACTTGCGGCGGCGGGCTCCACATCGGGCGGAGAGCACTCAGCGCCGGAGCCAGGGAGGAGGCATCCTCGGCCACCACCCCGACCAGCTCACCCTCAACCAGGACCTGGACTCCGGGCACCGCCGCAGCGGCCTTCAGGTCGGCATCGATGAGCTCCGCCCCGCGGAAGGGGCGCGCCAGCACCCGCCCGTGGAGCATCCCTGGCAGTGATAGGTCGGAGGGGAAGCGCTTCGCACCGGTGACGGCGAGCCACGAAGTGGTCCGTGGTGCCTTACTCCCGGCGATCGTCCAGTCTCCGGGGTCGCGGAGCGGCTGGTCGCGACTGGCGCGGCGAACCGTCTTGAGCCCGCGCACCAAATCCCCGTAGCGCACCCGGCGAGTGCGGTCTTCGGCCCGCACCTCACCCTGCTCTGCGATAAGTTGATCTGCCGGCAGTGAGAGTTCCTCAGCCGCCAGCTCGACCAGCCCGACGCGGGCAGCGGCGGCCGCGAGGCGCAGATCGTGCCCGGCGTCGGGCATGGAGCGGCTGCCGAAGGTTCCGACGTCGAATGGCGAGATGTCGGTTTCCCCCATGATGAGGGCGACATCGCCCAACTCCACGCGCAATTCTTCGGCGACCAGTTGGCCCAGGGCGGTTCGGATGTCCTGGCCGCCATCCACCTTTCCGATGGAGGCGGTGACCGCCCCAGTCTCCCCGACGTGGACAAAGGCGCCGCCGTCACGCCATCCCGCCATCCCCGGCTCATCGCCATCAGGGGCGAGGACGGCCACCATGCCCTCGGGCAGCCGATCAAAGTAGGGCCGCTCCATCGCCGGAATGAGGTCGAACGGGAACCCTTCCGAGGGGAAGTCGGTGATGGCGGCAGGCTGAGCACCATGGGCCACCTCGGTCATCTGGGATGCCCGACGCACCGCCCGGACTATCCGCGAATAGGTGCCACAGCGACAGATATGGGGGTCGAGAGCGTTCCGGATGCTGGCCTCGTCCGGGTTGGGATCCCCGGCCAGGAGCGCCACCGTCCCCATGACCATCCCCGGCGCGCAGAACCCGCACTGGAGCGCCTCCTCGGCCACGAACGCGGCCTGAACGGGGTGCAGCTGGCCGGGTTCGGCCAGCCCCTCGATGGTGGTGACCTCGCGGGCGCCGAGCTCGCCGAGAAGAACCTGACAGGAGAATTCGGCCCTACCGTCGAGGAGAACCGTGCAAGCCCCGCAGCGGCCCTCTCCACAGCCGTACTTGGACCCCGTCAGCCCCAGCTGATCGCGAAGCACCCTTAGAAGCGGTGTCTCGAGAAGAGCCTCAACCCGCCTCTCTGAGCCGTTGACCCGAACCACCACTCCGTCCCTGCCGACACCCCCCAATCGCTTCCCCACGGTACCCCCACCGCACCAAGCGAGCCACTGGCAACCTGGGGGCCGCCGTCACCGGCGGCCCCCAGCCGCTCACTCCGCGGGACCGGATGCCAGGGTGATGCTGGCCGAGTGGGCGTTGCCCGAGGCATCAACCCATCCGAACACCGCTGTCTGCCCTGGCTTGTCCGCGTGGATCGCGGTGGTCAACTCGGCCACCGAGGTGATCGGCTTGCCGTTGAATGAGGTGATCACGTCGCCAGCGGCCAGCCCGGCCCCCGCCGCCGGGGTCCCGGGTACCACCGCAACCACCAGCGCCCCGGAGCTGACCGGCGGGGTGTACCCGAAGCCACCGAAGCCGCCCTGGCCAGCCGCGCTCGCGTTCTCGGCCTCGATCCCGAGGTAGGCCGGCGCCCCGATCTGAATGGTGGAGCTGGCCTCACCCTTCTGGATCTGGCTGGCGATCGAGAGAGCCCGGTTGATGGGGATGGAGAACCCGACCGTCGATGCCGTCTGCCCGCCTCCAGTCTCGGCCGCCGTGTTCATCCCGATGACCTGACCAGCGGCATTAACCAGAGGGCCGCCCGAGTTCCCCGGCTCGAGTGGGGCGTCGATCTGGATCATCCCGGTGAGGTTCTCCGAGAGCCCGCTCCCCTGGTCGGTGGCGGTGATCGAACGATTCAGGGCCGTCACCGCCCCCTGGGTGACGGTCGGCGGTCCGGGAAGTGCCAGCGCGTTGCCGATGGCCACGACTGGCTGGCCGACCTGGACCGTGTTGGAGTTGCCCAGAACCGCGGTGTGGAAGCTGCCGCCGCCCTCGATCTGAACCAGGGCGACGTCATCGGTGACGTCCGTCCCGACGACCTTGGCCTGGTAGGTCGGCCCGGCACCGGCCACCTGGGCGGTCAGCGTGAAGGCGCCAGCCACCACGTGGTTGTTGGTCAGCACCTCCCCGTTGGAGGTCAGGATTATCCCGGTCCCGCTGGAGGTCTGGCCCTGGGATGACCATGTGAGATCGACCACCGCCGGATCCACCTTGGCCGCCAGCTTGGAGGCGTTGATCTCGCTGGAGCTCGTCCCGCTGCTGCTCCCGGCCGACGGGCTGGGGATGGACTGAGAGGCGGTGGCGGGAGCCTTGGATGTCAACCCGCTTCCCAGCTCATAACCACCAAGGCCCACGGCTCCAAGCAGCGCCACGGCGGCCACGCTGGCGGCCACGATCCGTCCGATGGGACGACCTTTGGCCGGGCCGGTCGGGCCCGGAGCCCAAGGACCCGGCTCAGGAGGGGGGGGGCCCCAGCTCCCGCCGGGACCACCGGTCGCGGGCGGCACCCAGCCCTGGTCCGGCGGGCCCATCACCGGGGCGGGCTGCCACCCGAGGACCGGCTCCGAGGGGTTGGACGGCCCCCCGCTCGAAGGAAGGATCTCGTCGTCTCCGCTCATGGCCAACTCCTCCGGGTACCGCCCGATCCGTCCACCGGCCCGGGCTTCCCCTCTACTATTTCCCCCTCTCCTTAGAGTTGGCTCGGAGAAGGCTGAGGCTGACCGGGGAGTTTGCGCTGCGTCCGCTCAGTCGGAGGACGGCAGCTCCCGGACCGCCTGGAGCACATCCTCGGCATGCCCCTCCGGTTGGACTCCGGTCCAGGAGCGGACCACAACTCCCTCCGAGTCGACCAGGAAGGTGTTCCGGTGAACGCCCTCCCCCCCGGGGCGCGGCCCCCAGGAGCCGAACATCTCCGCCACCTGATGGTCAGGGTCGGCCAGCAGTGGAAGGTCGGGTGCCCCGCAGCTGGCGGCGAAGTCCCGCTTGGCGTCCACGTCACCGACCGAGCATCCGTACACCGTGGCGCCGGCGGCTCGGAAGTCCGCCAGCAGCCTGCCGAACGCTCGGGTCTCGATCGTGCAGCCCGAGGTGTGGTCCTTGGGGTAGAAGTAGATGACCCAGGGATGCCCACCCAGTTCCCGGGAGTCGACCACCTCGCCGGTGCCCGCGGCGAGGCGGAACTCCGGCACGCGGCTGCCTGACTTCAGCGCCACCTCACACCTCCAGTTGTCGACCCGGGTCTCAGGGTAGCACTCCCCCATCGCGGCCACCAGCCCACAGGGCGTTCATGGCCAGCTCGGGTTCGAGCTCGTGGACGAGGTGAGCGCCGGACCCGACAGCGGCCGGAACCACCAGCCGGTCCCTGCCCGCCCGCCGCTTCTTGTCGGCACGCCAAGCTTCCGCGATCCGGGCGCGGGAGAGGTCCGGGGGTGGGGCAACAGGGAGTCCCAATCCGCTGAGGACGGCCTCCAGGACCGGCGCCAGCTCAGGTGCGGTTAGACCCACGTCAGCCCCCAGGCGGGCGGCGGAGACCAGCCCGATGGCCACGGCTGGCCCGTGCGCCAGACGGTAGTCGGTGGACGACTCCAGGGCGTGGGCGTAGGTGTGGCCGAGGTTGAGGGCCAGGCGCGGACCGTGGTCCTCGGGGTCAGCCGCCACGTAGGCCAGCTTCACGCGAACCGCTTGCTCGATGAGAAAGGCGAGTTGGCCACTGCTCCAGGGACCGCTCGGTCTCCTCAGGAGGCTGAGGGAGAGTGGGGAGCCGAGCACGCTGCACTTGGCTATCTCCGAGAGGCCGTGAACCCAGACCGCGGGGCTCTTCTCCCCCAGCAGCTCAGGGTCACAGATGACAACCCGCGCCGGGTAGAAGCAGCCGACCGCGTTCTTCCGCCCGGCGAGGTCAACGGCCACCTTGCCCCCGACTGCAGCGTCTGCCATCGCCAGGATCGTGGTGGGCACATTGAGGAGGGGGATTCCCCGGGCGTAGGTCGCCGCGGCGAAGCCGACCAGGTCAAGCAGCGCTCCCCCTCCCACCGCCACCAGGACATCCCCTCGGTCCGACTCGAACTCTGCCAGCCTTCGCCAGAGTGCAGACAGGCCCCGCACCGTCTTGGCCCCCTCGCCACCCTTTATGCGGATGGCCCGGACGGCCAGTCCATGAACACGGAGCGCGTCGATCACTGATTGGCGCTGCAGCTCGAGGCCCTGCTCGGAGATGACTATGGCACGCTCCGCCCGGGGAAGCACCCGGGCCAGCAACGAGCCCATCTCCCGGAGCGCCCCCGGCCTGACCAGGACCTCGGTCGCCTCTCCGTGCAGGGGAACTCCGGGAGCCCCGTCCCGGGCTTGATAGCGTCGCGCCACCCCCTCGGCCACCTGGGATGGGGTTTTGCCGGTGGTGTTGATCGGCACGCCCAGCTCCCAGTAGAGCGGCACGCGGTCACGGTGCAGCGCAGCCCATTCGACCTCGACTCCCCGGAGCAGCGGCCGCCCGGGCTGCCCGGGATGAAGTCGTCCGACCAGCTCCGCCCACGAGCACTCCAGGGGAACCACCACCGACCTCCCGGTGAGACGGGCGAAGAGCCCCTGGTGGAGTACCGCCCCTCCCCCCACCGCCACGACAGCACCGGAGAGCAATGCCGCCGCCTCCAACAGCTCCGCCTCCCTGAGGCGGAACCCCTGCTCCCCCTCGGCGTGGAAGAGTTCCTCGATGGAGCCGCCCCAGCGTTGCTCGACCTCCTCGTCCAGGTCGAAGAAGGGCATGTCCAAAAGGTCAGCCACGAGCCGGCCGACCGTGGTCTTGCCCACCCCCATGAAGCCCGCCAGCACCAGGTTCGGCCGGCCCGGCGGAAGCTGGGGCAGAGGTAAATCCTCGACCCTCATTCCGGCACCGCCAGGGAGGCGAGGATGAGGTCCAGGCGGTCCCCCCCGAAGCGCTCCAGGGCCGCCTCCGCCAGGACCAGGGCCACGACCGCCTCACCCACGACCGCGGCCGCGGGGACGGCGCAGATGTCGGATCGCACGTACGGCGGAGCGGTGGCAGCTCCGGACTCCAGATCGACGGACTCCAGGGGTGCTCTCACCGAGGAGAGCGGTTTCATGGCGCAACGCGCCACCAGGGGCATCCCGTTGGTCATCCCTCCCTCGAGGCCGCCGGCAAAGTTCGTGGGTCGGGTCAGTCCCGAGCCAGCCACCACGATGGCGTCCTGGACCGCCTCCCCGTCGCGCAGGCAGACCTCGAAGGCCGGCCCCAGCTCGACCCCCTTGACGGCGGGGATGGATAGAAGTCCTGCGCCCAACCGGCTGTCGAGCCGGAGGTCGGCCTGGGTGTGCGAGCCGAGGCCCACCGGCAGGCCGAGCGCGTGGACCACGAACGATCCCCCCAGCGTCTGCCTCTCCAAGCGGGCTCGATCCACGGCTTCCACCATCCTCACCGAGGCCGCCTGGTCCCAGCACCGGACCGGATCATCCTCGGCGCGGGCGGCGAACTCGGCCAGCTGTTCGGGGGTGAGGTGGGCCAGATCAGGCAGCGCCTGGATCGCCCCCACCCCGGTGACGAAGCTGCCCACCGTCACCCCTAGGGCTCGAAGCAGGGCCTTCGCGGCGGCCCCGGCGGCCACCCTGGCGGCTGTCTCCCGGGCACTGGCCCGCTCCCGGATCAGCCGCAGGTCGGAGATCCCGAACTTGACCGAGCCCGCGAGGTCCGCGTGTCCGGGACGGGGTGCCGTGATGGGCGCGCGGGTGGCCGGCTGGTTCAGGAAGTCGAGGTTGGGTATCCGCAGTCCCAGGGGTGCCCCGGTGGTGAGCCCTCGCGCAACCCCGGCCACCAGCCCCACCCGATCCCTCTCCACCCGGGTGGAGCGCGCCCCGCGCCCATGGCCGCCCTGACGCCGGCGCAGGTCCCTGTCGATGTCCTCCGCGGTCAGTGGAACCCCGGCGGGCATCCCGTCGAGCACCGCCATGAGCTCCGGACCGTGGGAATCGCCGGCGGTGAGGAGTCTCAGGCTCAACTTGATCTGCTCCCAGACAGCGTCATGACCGCGGCCAGCATCCGGTCGCGCGGGGCGGTAAGCCCCGACCACGATTCGAAGGCCAGTGCCGCCTGCTCCACCAGCATCCCCAACCCCGAGGTGGTCCGGCAGCCCGAGGCCCGCGCAGAGCGCAGCAGCGCCGTCTCCGCGGGCCTATAGAGGAGGTCAACCACGGCGGTCTGGGGACTCAGCTCCACCTCGGGAAGCGGTGTGGTGACCCCATCAGCGCCTACGGGCGTGGTATTCACCAGGAGGTCCACCCCCCGAAGCACCGGGGCAAGCTCCCTGTGATCGAAGGCGAGCGGAAAAGCCCCCGGACCGAGCTCAGCGCAGACCATCTCCGCCCTGTTCCGATCCCGACCGGCCAGAAGAACCATCCAGCCGGCGGAGAGCAGCTCGGCCGACACCGCCCTGGCGGCGCCCCCCGATCCCAGGATCACAGCTCTGCCGGGTGGCGGCGCCCCCACCTCCCTGAGCGCGGCCCTGAAGCCAGCCCCATCTGTGCTGTCCCCCAGAGATGCCGGTCCCCGGAACGTCACCGTGTTGACCGAGCCGCAGCGCGAGGCCCTCGGCGTAACCTCGGTCGCCAGGCGACAGGCCGCAACCTTGTGAGGGGCGGTCACGTTGACTCCGGCGAACCGCCTCGAAAGCGCCTCCCAGCTGGCCTCCAGCTGCCCCTGGGGCACCCGGAACCGCCGGTAGCTCCATCCCTCGAGCCCATGGGCGGCGAAGGCCGCCCGGTAGAGGGCTGGGGACAGGCTGTGCTCCACCGGGTCTCCGACGACGGCGAACTCCCGGGTCACCGCAGCGACCTCATCACCGAGGAGAACTCCGGAAAGGAGTCGCCGATGAACCCGGTGCCGGCCACGGCCACTTCACCCTCCGCCACCAGGCCCGCCAGGGAGAACACCATCGCCAGCCGGTGGTCGCCCAGAGAGTCCGCCGCCCCGCCGCGGAGCGTCACGGGACCGGAGACGGCGAAGCCATCCGGCCATTCCTCCACGACAGCCCCCAGTTGGCGGAGGCCGCCCGCCAGGCCGGAGATGCGGTCAACCTCCTTGAAGCGGAGCTCCCCGGCTCCCCTGACGACCGTGGTGCCCTCGGCCTGGGTTGCCAGCAGACCCAGGAGGGGCAGCTCGTCCACCAGCAGCGGCACCCGGTCCGCCCCAACCTCCACCGCCCGCAGCGGCCGGTGGCGCACGGTCACATCCGCGGCGGCCTCGGCCCCCGCGGCCGGGTCGCCTATCTCCACCGAGGCCCCCATCTCCTCCAGAACACTGAGGAATGCCGTTCGGGTGGGATTGACGCTGACCGACCTCACGGTCACCAGCGAGCCTGGGACCAGCGCGGCCGCCGCGGCCAGCACGGCCGCCGATGAAGCATCCCCGGGCACCTCAAGGTCCAGGCCGTGGAGCTGCGCCGGCCCGATGCCGATCGACCGCACCCCTTCCCGCCACTCCTCCCCGATGCCAGCGCCCATGGCCCTCAGCAACCGCTCGGTGTGATCGCGGGTCGGGACCGGCTCCTCGACTACCGTGCGGCCATCGGCCCAGAGGCCCGCGAGCAGCACCGCGGACTTCACCTGGGCGCTGGCCACCGGCAGGCGATAGCGCACGCCGGCCAGCCCCCCCCCACGGATCCGGAGGGGAGCCAGGCCCCCAGCTGAGGTCTCGACAACGGCTCCCATCTCCCGCAGGGGTAAGGCGACTCGCTCCATCGGTCGGGCCAGGAGTTGAGGATCACCTGCGAGGACGGAGCCTCCCTCGCGAGCGGCCAGGATGCCCGCCATCAGGCGCATGGTCGTCCCCGAGCGGCCGCAGTCGACCACCAGCTCCCCCCGGGGAAGCTCGGCCGCACCCCGGATGTGGAGCTCACCGTCCCTCTGCGACACCACCGCGCCAAGTTGCTCCGCCGCCCGCAGGCTGGCCCGGCAGTCGAGGGCAGTGGCCAGCCCCCGGATCCTGCTCGGCTCGGGCGAGAGTGCCGCCAGCAGCGCGGCCCGGTGGGAGATCGACTTGTCCCCGGAGACGCTGACCACTCCCTGAAGGGCCCGGGCTCCAGTGGCCGTCAATTGACACCCACCTGCCGGGCTCGAAGGCGCGCCTGCGCCAGCTCGGCCACCAGCTGCTCCTCACCGGAGGCAGCCGCCGCCAGCAACCGGTCCAGCTGAACGCAGAGGTCGCGCGAGGCCTCCTTCACCTCCTCCAGGTTGGCGCAGACGAAGGAGGCCACCATCGCCGGATCCGAACGGGCCAGACGCACCGCACCGCGCAACCCCGAAGAGAAGATGGCCCCGGTGGGGACTTCGCCACTCATCTCGGCGATGGCGGCGGCCACCAGGTGGGGAAGGTGGCTTGACCGGGCCAGAAGGCGATCGTGCTCGCCGGCCTCCAGCTCGAGGGGGACGGCCCCGAGTAACTCCACCAGCCTCCTGGCCGTGCCCAGCGACGGAGGGTCGGCGCGGGCGGGGCAGAGCACGAAGGTGGCGCCCTGGAGAAGCGAGGGGTCGGCCGCCCAGGGTCCCGGCTCACTCCCACCGCAGAGTGGATGGCCGCCGACCGCCCCCGCCGTCTCGGGCACGTATTGCCGCATGGCGCGCACCACCACCAGCTTGGAACTCCCCGTGTCGAGAAGAAGTTGCCCGGGAGTGAGCCTCGGGCCGAGATCTCGAATGAGTTCCACGATCTGGGCCACCGGCGTCGCCAGGATGATGAGGTCCGACCCAAGCGCCCCCCGGGGCCCCTCCAATTGCCGGTCCGAACCCGCCCGGCGGAGGCACGCATCCATGGCCGCCGGGTCGCGGTCCCAGACCACGACCTCCCTAACCCCGTGCCCGGGCGCGGCCCGCAGGGCCATCGCCACCATGGTGCCGATCTGCCCGGTGCCCAGGATCGCCACCCGGTCGATGGCGGTCACGCCGCCCTCCGCCCCACCGCGACGGCGACCTGGCGGACCTGCTGCACCAGGGCGCCGAACGCATCCGGGTCCAGGGATTGGGCCCCGTCCGAGAGCGCCGAGGATGGATCGGGGTGTACCTCCACCAGCAGGCCGTCGGCGCCCGCGGCTACTCCGGCAAGGGCCAGGGCGGGCACATATTGGGCCCGCCCCGCCGCATGGCTGGGATCGACCACCACCGGCAGGCTGCTCAGCCGCTTGAGAACCGGCACCGAGGTTATGTCCAGGCTGAAGCGAACCGACGGCTCGAATCCGCGCAATCCTCGCTCACAGAGCGCGACTCTCTGGTTGCCCCCCGCAAGCACATACTCGGCGGCCTGGAGCAGCTCGTCCACCGTGGCCGCCAGCCCGCGCTTCAGCAGCACCGGACGGTCGACCTCGCCCAGCGCCTGCAGCAGCCGGTAGTTCTGCATGTTGCGCGCTCCCACCTGGAGGATGTCGGCGTGGGCCGCCACCAGGGCCACGTCCTCCGCCGAGAGGACCTCGGTGATCACCGCCATCTGGTGGCGGTCGGCCACCTCCCGCAGCAGCAGCAGGCCCGGCTCGCCGAGCCCCTGGAATGAGTACGGCGAGGTGCGCGGCTTGAATGCCCCGCCGCGCAGGACCCTCACCCCCACCCGCCGGACGGCGGCAGCGGCGGCCTCCAGCTGCTGCTCCCCCTCGACCGCACACGGCCCGGCCATGATCAGGACCTGCTTACCCCCAAGTGTCAGCCCCGGGCCGAAGTTGATGACCCGATCTTCAGGATGGAAGTCCCGGCTGGCGAGCGGATGGTCGTGCAGCACCCGCACCACCCGCTCCACACCGCCCAGGACGGACAGCTTCTCCAGGTCTGGCTCCGTCTCGTGGCCGATAAGGCCGACGATGGTGCGCTCCCTCCCATGGGAGACCTCCGGGGTCAGGCCTAGCTGCCGGGCCCGCCGCACGACCTCCTCCACCTGCTCCGCGGTCGCCCCGGCCGCCATCACGATCACGGCCGTATCCCCCAGCCGGGGCTCAGATCCGGGCGGAGGCTGCCGGCAACTCCGAGGTACGCGTGGCGGATCTGCGCCTGAGGCCGGCTGGTGTTGACCAGCATGAGCGCCCGGAGGCAGCGGGGGACCGCGGTGTCGCCTCCGTGCTCGCGAACCACCAGCAGGGGCACCAGGGAGTAGCCGCGCTGCCGGGCCGCCGCCGCCGGGTTGAGCCCAGCCAGATCATCCTGGACCGAGAACACCACCGCCGCCACGTCCTCGAGGCTGCCGCCACTGCCCTCGAGCATTGCGGCCAGCATCTCCCCCACCAGCGCCTCCAGATCCTCGTCCCGGTCCACCGAGATGGCGCCGCGCACCCCGCGGCAGGCTACCCGCCCACCGTCCCGCCAACCATCCATGCCCATGCCTCCTTCCTTGAGGGGAAGTGCGGAACGGGGTACCGGGCCTGCCGAGAGCTGGGCGCGGACTCCGTTCCGCGCCTCCCGCAGTCCGTGGGTCGAGCCGGCTAGCCCCTCACCCGCGACGCGGAAGGCGTCCCGTGCGCATAGGCGTACGGGTAGTCCACCGCGCCGGTAAAGAGCCGCGCATCGACCTGCATCTGACGCGCCATGCTGAAGGGTCCGGGGGCCCACGTCAAGCCCCCCCCGCCGGGGCCGCCGGCCGCGCCATCCGCAGGAAGTTGGCCATCAGGCGACTGCCCAGTGGGGTCAGGACCGACTCCGGGTGGAACTGAACCCCGAACCAGGGGCGGGAGCGGTGGCGCATGGCCATGATCAGGCCGTCCTCACTGGTCGCCGTCACCTCCAGCTCCTCGGGGAGGCCGTCCCGTTCCACCACCAGCGAGTGGTAGCGGCCCGCGGCAAAGGGCGCCGGCAGCCCGGCCAGCACCCCGGCTCCCTGATGCGAGATCTCACTGGTCCGCCCGTGCACCGGGCGAGGGGCGTGCACCACCTGGCCCCCCAGGGCGGCGGCCAGCGCCTGGTGGCCGAGGCAGACCCCGAGGAGCGGCGTCGTGGCCGGAAGCGCCTGAATCAGCTCCACGAAGCAGCCGGCCGCCTCCGGTCTCCCGGGCCCAGGGGAGAGCAGGACACCCGCCGGCGAGCGGCCCAAGACGTCATCGACGCTCGCCCGCGAGGGAAGCACGAGGACCTCGTGCCCCAGCACCTGCACCTGCTGCACCAGGTTGTAGACGAACGAGTCCTCGTGGTCGACCACCACTATCACCGGGATCTCCCAGCAGGCTCGCCGACGGCGGCCAGGATGGCGGATGCCTTGGCCTCGGTCTCCAGGAGCTCGCGCGCCGGGTCCGAGTCCAGCACCACCCCGGCTCCGGCCTGCACGTGGACCTGGCCACGGGCGACCACCGCGGTGCGGATGGTGATGCAGAAGTCCAGTTCGCCGGCGAAGGACCAGTAGCCGACCGCCCCGGCGTAGGGCCCCCTGGGGGTGGGCTCCTCGGCTGCGATGATCTCCATCGCCCGGCGCTTGGGCGCCCCGCTGACGGTGCCGGCGGGGAAGGTCGCGAACAGGGCCTCCACGGGTGTCGTGCCGGTCGGCAGCTCGCCCTCCACGGTGCTCACCAGGTGCATCACGCGGGGAAAGTTCTGAACCGCCATGAACTCGGTGACCCGAACCGAGCCAGGGGCGCAGACCTGGCCCAGGTCGTTGCGCGCCAGATCGACGAGCATGGAGTGCTCGGCTCGCTCCTTGGGGTCCGCCAGCAGCTCCGCTGCCAGCTGGCGGTCGTGCTCCAGGTCGCGCCCCCTCGGTCTGGTGCCGGCGATCGGACGGCTGAGGGCACGTCGGCGGTGGACCTTGAGCAGCGGCTCCGGGGAGGAGCCGGCCAGCTCCACCCCTGGCAGCCGGACGAAGAACATCGCCGGCGAGGGATTGGTCTGGCGGAGGCGCCGGTAGAGGGTGAACGCCGGCTCCCGGGCGGGAACCGTGAGACGGCGGGAGAGAACCACCTGATAGATGTCGCCCTCCACGATGCGGTCCTGGCCGCGGCGGACGGCCGCCAGGAACTCCCTCGCCGGAATGTTGGGCGCCGCGGCCAGCGACTCCGAAGGGGCGGACGGGACCTCCCCGATTTCCGACTGCCTGGACAGCCGGCTCACCATCTCCCGGAGCACGGGCAGAGCATCCTCGTCCGGCTGCTCGGAGCCGACATGGACCACCAGGCAGAGGCGGCCCCCCAGGTGGTCGTACACGGCCACCCGGTCCAGCACCAAAAGGCTGATCGGCGGGGCCGGGGGACGTCCCCGTCCCCCCGGGGCCATCTGGCCGTGGAGCAGATGGGCAGCCTCGTAGGAGAGCATCCCGGCCAAGCCACCGGAACAGGTCGACAGGCCAGGGACCTCTTCGGCGGAGAGCTGGCGGCTGAGCTGGCGCAGCGCCTCGCCGACGGGAGCCCCGGCGCTGATTGCGAGCCCGGGCAGTTGGCGGCGCACCTCGGTGAGTCGCGCACCCGTCGAGTCGGCCACCACCACCGCCGCCGGATCACCCGCCACGATGGTGAACGGTCCGGGCATCCCCGCTAGGTCGAGGCTCTCCAGGAGAACCCCCGGGCCATCCTGGGCCAGCGCCTGGAATGCGGCCTCGAAGGAGCAGGTGTCGATTGGAAGCTCGAGCCAGACCGGTCGCAGGGAGCGGCCCTCGCGGGCGGGCAGCGAGTGGACCCCATCCCGGGCCCCGGCAGCAGTTGCCATCAGTGAAGCTCCTTCGCGCAATAAAAGAAAGAGCCCCGGGATTCACCCAGGGCTCGATGTTCGCGGCCAGATTTCGGCTACCGGCTCACTCTCATCGGGCCCCGGGGGGCCAGCTCCAGCGCCAGACATAGCCGCGAATCGAAATCACCCGCGCAGTGTGCCGCCTGGGGCGGTACGCCGTCAAGGTCCGCAGCCGGTCCCTCCGCGCACAGGGAG
>JAJYWM010000005.1 GCA_021791455.1 bacterium
TGATTGCGAGTCGGCGGCGCCTTCGCCGTTGCCGCCTCCTGGCTTCTTCGATGAGTGCCTCTGGGTCGGCGATCAACAGAGCAGGGTCGTCGCGCTCAAGGGTCTTCATACCGCTATCCAATGGCCTCCATGATCTCGGCAAGCTCGTCAAGTCGGTATCCGTGGGCGCGAGCCATCATCACCAGGTCTCGCGCCTTGGCGACGAGGAGGCTCCTATCTGGGCCATCGGCCACCACGCGGACTCCGCGTCCCCGTCGAAATTCCAGAATGCCCTCGTCGCGCAGTTCCCGGAGGGCTCTGAAGACGGTGTTGCTGTTCACGCCAAGGACGGCCGCGAGGTCGCGCGCTGGTGGAAGTCGGTCGCCGGGGCGGACCTCTCCGTCCGCAATGGCGCGCCGGAGGGCGGCCCCGACCTGCTCATGAAGCGGCACCGAACTCGTGAAGTCTAGACTCATAGTACTTTTAGTGCTAGCCATAGCAGCATTATAATCCACGGGCGGATCGTTGGCCCGGAGGAAGAGCGGCGCTCACGATTTGCGCCCCGGAGACAGGGTCACATATGGCCCATTGCGAGTCGGACTCATGCACCTTCGAGCGGTTGCTCATTCGAGCAGGGCTGCGATCGATTGCGCCGCGGCGCGCTGCATGGTCTCGGTTACGTGGGAGTACCGATCCAGGGTAATCGCTACCGTGGCGTGCCCGAGCATCTCGCTGGCCACCTTGGGGTGAACCCCCTGGCTCAGCAGCAAGGTGGCGGCCGTGTGGCGCAGGTCGTGGAACCGTATGGGAGGCAAGCCAGCTCGCTTGAGCAGTGGCACGAAGTCGCAGCGGACCACCTGATCACGCTCGAGGAGCCCGCCGACGGCGGTTGCGAACACCAGGTCGTGGTCCTCCCAGGCGCTACCCAGCCGTGCCCGTTCCAGGTCCTGTCGCAGTCGATGCTTCCTCAAAGCGGCCACGGCCTGAGGCGTGAGCACCACCGCTCTCCGGGACCGAGCCGTCTTCGGGGGAGTGATGAGCAACTGTGACCCTACCTTGGTCACGGTGCCGGTAACTTGGACGATCCCGCGGTCGAGATCGATCGCCGACCAATGGAGTGCCAGGAGCTCCCCTTGCCTCATGCCAGTGGTGACCGCGGCCACGTAGAGGGCTTCGAACCGACTGTCTCCGGCCGCCTGGCAGAGGAGCTTCACCTGGTCCGGGGTCAGGGTTCTCATCTCGGCGCTGGCCATCCTCGGCGGGCGCACGAGTCCCGCCGCGTTCCGCGGGACCAGGCCCCACCGGACGGCATCGGCGAGAGCGCGGTGCAGGACGGCGTGGGCGTGGTGCGCCGTAGTCGGGCTGATCCCTTTGTCCAGCATCCGGCGGTGGACCTCACGGACGTGTTGGGGTCCGACCTGTGACAGGCGCACCCGTCCCAGGACGGGGATCAGGTGCAGCCGACCAACCTCCTCGTATCGCTGGAGGGTGCGAGGACGCAGGTGAGGCTGCATTCCAGGCAGCCAGACCTCCCAGTAGTGCCCGAAGGTCTCGCGGCCCCCGCCTGGGAGAAAGCCGTCCTCGTGGGACTTGAGCGCGGCCACCAACTGCCGGTTGACCGCCTCCCGGGTCGATCCGTACAGCCGGTGCCGGCGGCCGCCCAGGACGACCGCCGCCTCCCAGCGGCCATCCCGCCGATGGTAGATCGTCCCCTCGCCGTTGGCTCGCTTGGCCAAGCCGGACTCACAGTTCTCGGGGGGGCCGGAGCCCTGCCGACAGCGGCTGCTCCCATCGCTCACGCACGTACTCTTCAAGGGCCGCGGCGGGGACGCGAGTCAGCCGCCCCAACTTGACGACCGGGAGCTCTCCGCGCTGGATCATGCCGTAGAGGTAGGTCCGCCGGCACCCCAGCACGTGGGCCGCCTCATCCACATTGAGCAGCAGCTTCCCGGTCATCGAGCCAGTTCCCAGATCAGGTAGGGGGTGATCTTGAACATCCGCTCAGCCCGCAGGCGGTCTCGCTTGGCGTCCACCAGCCCCTCGAAGTCCCTCCCAGTCGCCTGCAGGTGCCGGGTCGCCAGCGAACCCGCCGTGCGCAGCACCGCCGCCAGATCGTCCTCGGTAGAGAGCGCCCCAAGTGCGCTGGCATAGCCGACGAAGCCCCGCACCAACCTCTCCTGGGCCGCGGCCCGGACCCGCTGCCGCACCAGTGGCGATGATGGTGACCCCAGCTCAGCCCGGCGGAGCTCGCTCCAGACCGGGTCCTGGTGCCACCGGGAGCGGTTGCTGTCCTTACCGGGACGCCGCAAAGAGATCCACCCCGTCCCATACTCCCACAGTCCCTGGCGCGACCGAAGCGCCTGCTCGAGGGTCTCCAGACCGAACGCTCGCAGTGCGCGGCGGCGGAACTGGAACTCGACCCGCCACACGGGCTGCCTGGGGTCGCGGCCCCGCCAGATCTCCTCCTGCCAGTGCTGCTCCCTGGCCGCCATCTCCAGCGACTTGTCGTAGATGCGGCAGACCACATCGCCCTTGCCGAACGTGAAGC
>JAJYWM010000348.1 GCA_021791455.1 bacterium
CTGGCCGGGCTGCAGACCCCCTTCAGCCAGTGGCTGAACATCAACTACAACCAGTTCACCTACCTGTGGGTGGGCTTCTGCGCCGTGGTCATGGTCATCTGCTGGTTCATCGCCCAGCGCATCCTCAACTCCCCCCTGGGCCGGACCATGCGGGCGATCCGCGAGGACCAGGAAGCAGCTGAGGCCTTCGGCAAGGACTCGGTCCGGGTCCGCCTCATCGCCATGTCGATGGGAGCTGTGCTCGCAGGCGTGGGCGGCGCCCTCCTCATGGGCTTCATCGGGGCGTTCAACCCAGCTGGGTGGACCTCAGGGGAGACATTCGTCGTGTGGGCGGCGCTGATCGTGGGCGGGCGGGGAAACAACTGGGGAGGGGTGGTCGGGTCTTTCGTGGTGGCGGTCTTGGTCAACGAGGCGACGCGATATATCCCGCCGATTCCCGGCAACGCCACCCTGATCCCGACGGTGCGCAACATGCTGATCGGGGCGTCACTGATCGCCGTCCTCTGGTTGCGCCCCGAGGGGATCATCCCCGAGGCCAGGCGCCGCTTCTACCAGCTGCCGCTGCTGCCCGGCCGACGGACTCCGGCCGAAGGGGTGGGAAGTGCCGGAAGCTGACGCCTTCCTGCGGGTCGAGCACCTGAGCCACTCCTTCGGTGGCTTCAAGGCGGTGGACGACTGTACCTTTGAGATTCCCAAGGGCTCCATCTCTGCGCTCATCGGGCCCAACGGGGCCGGCAAGAGCACTGCTGTGGGGCTGATCGCCGGCGCCCTCAAGGTGCAATCGGGCCGGGTCTACTTCAACGGGCAGGACGTGACTCGGCTTCCCGCCTACAAGATGGCTCGCCGTGGGCTGCTGCGGACCTACCAGGTGTCGCGCGAGTTTCCGCTGCTCACGGTCATGGAGAACTTGCTGGTCCCGCCACCGGACCAGCGTGGCGAGAGCCTACTGAACGCCCTCTTCCGGCCCTCGGTGGGGCGCCGCCAGGATGCTGCTCTGGCGAGCCGCGCAGTGGACGTCCTGGAGACCTACGGGCTTCTCCCACTCCGGGACGAGTACGCCGGCAATCTCAGCGGCGGGGAGAAGCGGCTGCTGGAGCTGGCCAGGGCGGAGATGGCGGACCCCAAGTTCATGCTTCTTGACGAGCCCATGGCAGGGATCAATCCCGCGTTGATCGCGCGTCTGGACGGACACATACGGCGCCTCCGCGACCAAGCCGGTATCACCTTCCTTCTGGTCGAGCACAACCTGGATGTGGTGGAGAGGATCTGCGACCAAGTGGTGGTGATGGCCTCGGGCCGGACCCTGGCCGAAGGAAGCATGGCGGAGCTCCGGCAGAACCCTGAAGTCGTCAGGGCCTACCTCGGAGGAGGGCTGGATGAGCGTGCTGTCGGCTGAGGGGGTCACCGCGGGATACGGCAAGGTCCCCATCGTCCAGGGGGTCTCGGCGCGGGCCGCCGAGGGCCAGGTGGTCAGCATCGTTGGCCCCAACGGGGCCGGGAAGTCAACATTCCTCAAGTCGGTGTTCGGACTGCTCCGTAAGGTCGAGGGCACCGTGACCGTGGCCGGCGTCGACCTCACCAACCTGCCGCCTTACCGGATCGCCGCCAGCGGCATGGCCTACGTTCCCCAGGTCAACAACGTCTTCCCTTCCATGTCCGTGGTGGAGAACCTGGAGATGGGCGCCTACATCCGGCGCGCTGGCGCGGAGCGCCGGATCGAGGAGGTCCTGGCCATCTTCCCCGACCTGCAGCGGGCCCGGCGAAGCAAGGCCGGCGTCCTGAGCGGGGGCCAGCGCAACATGCTGGGTATGGCGCGGGCGCTGATGCTCGAGCCCAAGGTCGTCTTGCTGGACGAGCCCACAGCCGGCCTCTCGCCGCAGTACACGACTGTGGTCTGGCAGCAGGTGAGGCGCATCGCCGAGCAGGGAACCGCGGTGGTGGTGGTCGAACAGAACGTGGACATGGCCGTCCGCCACTCCGACTGGACCTACGTGCTGGTGGCTGGGCGCAATCGACTGGATGGACCCGCCGCCGAGGTGGGCAAGCAGGACCTGAGCGCCATCTTCCTGGGAGGGGGCGGCGGAGCGGACTCCGAGGTGGGACAGACGGCGGGCGGTGGGTCGAGGAGGTGAGGCACTGGATCTGATCACGAAGCGACTGGTTCTTCGGTAGCGAAAGGGAAATGGAGGGTAGGAACTTGAGATTCGGTTTTCGAAAGGCGGGCTGGGCGGGGATGGGGCTCTTCGCCATCCTCCTCGCGGCCTGCGGCAGCACCGCTACGACCGCGAACCACTCGATTCCGAGTGGGCCAATCAGCGTGGGGGAGCTTCTGCCCATGACCGGGGCGGAGTCCTTCGTAGGGCAGTGGTTCCTGCATGGAATCAAGGCGGGGATCTACGCCGTCAACTCCAATGGCGGGGTGGACGGCCATAAGTTCAGCGCCACCCTGGAGGACACCGCCGGGGACCCGGTGGACGCGGTGACGGCGCTCCAGACGCTCCTCACCCACTCTCCGGTGGTGGTGTTCGGCCCCAGCTCCCTGTCGATCGAGGGGGTGGACAAGAGCTTCAGCACTGACCATGTGGTGGACCTCATGGAGGGAGGCGCCACCTTCCTGGACCACATGACCTTCCCCTACGTCTACCGGGTCTTCCCCTCTGACTCCGTGCTGCTCACGGGTGAGGCCTACTACGCCCTGCACACCGGCTGCTCGACCGCCAGCCTGATGTACACCAACGACGCCAACGCTCAGGCCGAGGTTCCGCCGCTGGTTAAGGCGTTCACCGGCCATGGCGGCCACATCCTCAGCAACCAGCAAATCGTTCCCGATCAGACGTCCTACCTGAGCGAGGTCCAGGTGGCCTTCCAGGGCAACCCGCAGTGCGTGTTCTTCCACGCTGACCCCCAGACCGCCAGCACCCTGTTCGCCAACGTCAAGCAGCTGGGGCACATGAACGTCCGCTTCATCACCGGGGACACTGGGGCCAGCATCCAGCTCGCGAACGCCATGGGACTCAGCACCGCGAGCCACTGGCTCACCGGGATGGCCGGAACCACCCCCTACGGCGCCGCCAACAGCGCCTTCCTGAACGCCTACCAGGCGGTGTGGAACACCAACAAGCCGCTCCCGGCCTCGCCCGCGATGTATGACGCGGTGGTGATCGCGGCCCTGGCCATGACCGCTGCCCACTCCACCAACCCGGTGGTGTGGCGCCCCTACATCACCAAGATCTCCAACCCGCCGGGCACCGCGTGCTACACCTACCCGAGCTGCGTCAAGCTGCTCAAGGCTGGCAAGAAGATCAACTACCAGGGCGCCAGCGGGAACGAGGACTTCAACCAGTACCACAACGTGTTCACCCCGCTGCAGGTGGTCCAATTCGACACCAGCGGCAAGCTGCACACGATCTACACCGTCACGACCCCTGACCTGAACTCCTACTACTGAGGAGAGTGCCCGAGCGAGGGGGCCGGCGGGAGCCGGCCCCCGACCTCGAGGCCTGTCACCCGGTGAGCGGAGTCCTTGGACGCGCCCGAGTTCATGGGAACCTGGCGGAGCGGCGGGCAGCGCTCCCGCGAATCCCCGCCGATGGTGGGCGCCATTGATGGCTTGAGAGGTTGCAGAGAGGCACAGCGTCCTCCTCCGCCGACAGATGCGGGCCTCCGCTCCGGGATCGTGCCGGGCGACCGGGGGAGCTTCGGGCTCCCATGCGGAGATAGACTTGGCCAAGGTGCGACAGCCTGGCGGCTGCTGACGGGACCAAGGTTGGGCGGCTTCAAAGCGAGGACCAGATGCAACAGGCGCGCCTTCGGATTCTGGTGGTGAACGGCCCCAACCTCAATCTCCTTGGGAGCCGGGAGCCGGCCGTCTACGGAGGGGAGCCCCTGGATGCGATCGAGGCCGGGCTGCGGGCCGCGGCGCCGAAGCTAGGGTGCGAGCTTGAGTTCTACCAAGCCAATGGGGAGGGCCAGATCATTGACGCTCTTCACCGTGCGCCACGGGCGTTCGACGGCGTGGTGCTCAATCCCGGCGCCCTCGGCCACTACAGCTATGCCTTGAGGGACGCGGTGAGCGCTATTAGACTTCCTGTCTTCGAGGTCCACCTCAGCAATGTCTTTGCCCGGGAGCCTTTCCGCCGAGAGCTGGTGGTTGCCCCGGTTGCTGCCGGGGTCATAGTGGGAGCCGGGCCGATGGGGTATGAGCTGGCGATCCGGGGCCTTCTGAGCCGGCTTCGAAGCTGACAGCAGGCCCCGCAAGGCCGGTATGCAGGCGGTCGGTGTGTTCTTTTGGGAGGTACGGCATTGGATGAGTCGATCCGGGCGGGCGTGGTCGAGATCGAAGGGCATGGCGGGGATCAGATCCAGGCGTACTTCGCGGAGCCGCTGGAGTCGGGGAGCCGCCCAGGCATGGTGGTGATTCATCACATGCCGGGGCTGGACCGGCAGACGAAGGAAACCGTCCGGCGCTTCGCGGCACAGGGTTACTCCGCCATCAGTCCTAACCTGTACTGGAGGGAGGCCCCAGGGGCAGAGCCAGACGATGCCGCCGCGGCTGCTCGGGCGAGGGGAGGGGTGCCGGACGAGCGGCTGGTGGGAGACGTGGCGGGAGCTGCGGACTTCCTGAGAGCCAGGCCGTCGGCGTCGGGCAAGGTGGGAGTCATTGGGTACTGTTCCGGTGGAAGGCAGGCGGTTCTGGCGGCCTGCCACCTTCCCTTGCAGGCTGCCGTGGACTGCTACGGTGCCTTCGTCGTGGGCCAGCCGCCCGAGGGCTTTCCCATCCCCATCAGCAACCTGACGGCCCAGCTTCCTGACCTTGGTTGCCCCCTGCTGGGGCTCTTCGGAGAGGAGGATCAGCACCCGTCGCCGGCCGAGACCGCCGAGCTGGATGCCCTGCTCACCGGGCATGGCAAGCAGCACGAGTTCACTACCTATCCCGGGGCCGGGCACGCGTTCTTTGCCGTAGACCGGCCCAGCTACCGCCCGGAGGCGGCGGTGGACGGTTGGGGGCGGATCTTCGCGTTCTTGAGCCGGACCCTGGAGGGCTGACTGTGTGCACCTACCTCACCAAGCGGTTGGAAGTGGTCGGAAGTGGCAAGGGTGCCACGGGTTGGATGCGGGTTACCAGTGCCAGCGTCTACCTCGACCATCCGGCGCATGCACCGGCTGACCACACCCTCAACGTTGACCTGCTCAACCCGGCCCTCGGCCCGGCGGCACGAGTGGCGCTTGAGTTGGAGCCGCAGTCAGCGCGGCAGCTGGCCGAGGCAATCCTCGAGATGCTCGCGGCTGAGACGGTGACTCCGGCCGCCTAGTCTCCGGCCGCGTGCTCAAGCACCACGGGCCGGGGTGGGGCCGGGGAGCTTCCGACACGAACCGCGCGCTTCAGGGCGAGCAGGGCGGGGCCGGGGTCCTGGCCAGGACGCCCCCAGAGCTCGAGCAGCGGCTGGCGGCGCTCCACCGCAGCACCCTGCTTGGCGAGGCACATGACCCCGGCTACCGGGTCGACGGGCTCCGACGGCGCACTCCGCCCGCTTCCTAGCCTCCAAGCCGCCAACCCGATGGCCCCAGCATCCAGACGGGAGAGGAAGCCGCTCCGGGGCGCGTCCAGGGTGGCCAGCCTCACCCCCAGAGGAAGTGGCGCCTCTGGAGCGCCGCCCTGGGCCCTGACCATGGCATTGAACCGCTCCCTGGCCGCCCCGCTGTCCAGGGCCTCGGAGGGGTCGGCCGTGTGGCCGCTCAGCAGCAGCAGTTCCCGCGCTTCCTCGAGCACCAGTGCTCGGAGGTCGGGAGGGCCGCCCCCGGAGAGCACATCCAGTGCCTCCGTCACCTCGAGGGCGTTGCCCACGGCCCTCCCCAGCGGCTGGTCCATGGCCGTGACCATCGCGGCGGCTCGAATTTGAAACCCTGATGCCAGCTCGGCCAGGGTGACCGCCAGCCGCCGTGCCCCACTGATATCGGGCATCAGGGCCCCGCTGCCCACCTTGACGTCGAAGAGCAGGCATTGGACCCCCTCGGCCACCTTCTTGGACACGATCGAGCTGGCGATGAGGGGGATGGATTGAACGGTGGCGGTCGAGTCGCGCAGGGCGTACAGGCGGCGGTCCGCGGGCGCCAACTCCGGTGAAGCGGCCGCGATCACGCAACCCACCTCCCGCACGACCCTCAGGATCTCGGTCGAGGAGAGCTCGCAGCGGACACCGGGGATCGACTCCATCTTGTCCAGCGTCCCTCCGGTCGTGCCCAGCGCCCGCCCCGAAAGCTGGGGCACGAAGCAGCCGAGCGCGGCCATGAGGGGCACCAGGACCAGGGAGACCTTGTCCCCGACGCCCCCGGTGGAGTGCTTGTCGACCGTCGGCCCGGGTAGTCCGCGGAGGTCCAGACGGTCGCCACTCTCCGCCATGCAGTCTGTGAGCTCTTGCAGTTCCTCCTGGGTGAGGCCCCGCCAGCAGACCGCCATTAGCCAGGCGGCCATCTGTGCCTCGGCGATCCGGCCATGGAGATAGCTGCCCACCAGCTGGCGGATCTCGCCCGGGGCCAGGGCCTGCCCCCGGCGCTTGTCGGCGATCAGCTCCACTGCCGCCCGGGGTGCGGCCATCAGCGCTGCCGGCGCTGGAGATCCTCCGGACCGAAGGCCAGCGGGAGGAGATCGGCCACCGTGAGTGGAGGGCGGTCAGGCCCCGCGTCGATCAATAGCTCCGGCCCGCCCAGCTCATAGAGCAGCTGGCGGCAGCGCCCACAGGGTGCCAGGGGAGCACCGTCCCCGGCGCACACAGCGACGGCGACAAGGCGCGCCCCGCCACCGGCGCGGAGGGCCGATACCAGCCCGCACTCGGCGCAGAGGGTGAGGCCGTAGGAGGCGTTCTCGACGTTGCACCCGGTCACCAGCCGGCCCCGGTCGTCGATGCCCGCGGCCCCCACCCGCAGCCCGGAGTAGGGGGCATAGGCGCTGGCAGAAGCCTCCAAGGCGCGGCGTCTCAGGGCACCCCAGTCGACCGTGGTGCTATCCCAGGTCACCCGCGCATCTTAGAGGTATGCCCTTTGGGCCGGGAGGTGCTCAGGAACGTCCCCCCGCCCACCCCGGTAAAGTCGGGTTGGGGAGCTCCGGGTGAGAAGGGGGGCATCTCCGGCATGGCGGACCGAGTGCGGGCCGCCGCTTCAACGGGTATGAGGGATGGACATGGCCAAGATCAAGGTTGCGGGTCCGGTTGTTGAGCTTGACGGGGACGAGATGACCAGAGTGATCTGGCAGCTGATCAAGGACCAGCTCATCCTGCCTCATCTGGAGCTGGACATCCGCTACTTCGATCTGGGAATCGAGCATCGCGACGCCACTGACGACCAGGTCACCGTGGAGGCGGCCGAGGCCATCCGGGAGTTCGGGGTGGGGATCAAGTGCGCCACCATCACCCCGGACGAGGCCCGGGTGGCGGAGTTCGGGCTGAAGCGCATGTGGAAGTCGCCCAACGGGACCATCCGCAACATCCTGGGCGGGGTGATCTTCCGCGAGCCGATCGTGATGCAGAACATCCCCCGGCTGGTGCCCAGCTGGACCAAGCCGATAGTGATCGGCCGCCACGCCCATGGAGACCAATACCGCGCCACCGACTTCGTCGTACCGGGACCGGGAAAGGTCTCCATCACCTACACCCCGAGGGACGGGTCCCCAGCGCAGACCTACGAGGTGGCCGAGTACGAAGGCGGGGGGGTCGCCATGGCGATGTACAACTTCGACGACTCGATACGAGACTTCGCCCGGGCTTGCTTCCGCTACGGCCTGACCCGCCACTACCCCGTCTACCTCTCCACCAAGAACACCATCCTCAAGGCCTACGACGGGCGCTTCAAGGACCTCTTCGCCGAGGTCTTCGCCGACGAGTTCGCGGCCCAATTCGCCGATGCCGGGATCACCTATGAGCACCGGCTGATCGACGACATGGTGGCTGCCGCCCTGAAGTGGGGCGGGGGGTACCTCTGGGCCTGCAAGAACTACGACGGCGACGTCCAGTCGGACGCGGTGGCCCAGGGCTTCGGATCTCTGGGGCTCATGACCAGCGTCCTGTTGACTCCGGACGGGAAGACCATGGAGGCGGAGGCGGCGCACGGTACCGTCACCCGCCACTACCGGATGCACCAGAAGGGGGAGCCCACCTCCACCAACCCCATCGCGTCGATATTCGCCTGGACCAGGGGGCTGGCTCACCGCGGCCGGCTGGATGGCAATCAGGACCTGGTGGCGTTCAGCGAGACCCTGGAGTCGGTCTGCGTGCGTACGGTGGAGGGCGGCCAGATGACCAAGGACCTGGCCCTACTCGTCGGTCCGGGCCAGAGCTACCTGACCACCGAGGAGTTCATGTCCGCCCTGGCCACGAACCTCGAGTCCGCATTGGCCTGAGGTTGCGCCGGCCCCGAGGCGCAGGCGCCCCGGGGCCCCAGCGGCTCAGCTGCCGAGGTGGCGGAGCTCCGGGCCAACATACAGCTGGCGCGGGCGTCCGATCTTCTGCTCGGGGTCGAGGAGCCCCTCCTGCCAGTGGGCCAGCCAGCCCGGGGTGCGCCCGATCGCGAAGAGCACCGGGAACATCTCCACCGGGATGCCCATGGCGAGGTAGATGATCCCCGAGTAGAAGTCGACGTTGGGGTAGAGCTTGTGGTTGATGAAGTAGTCGTCCTCAAGGGCGATCTTCTCGATCTCCAGGGCGATGTCCAGGAGTGGGCTCCGCCCGGTGACCTCGAACACCTCGTCCGCCACCCGCTTGATCAGCTGGGCCCGGGGGTCGAAGTTCTTGTACACCCGGTGGCCGAAGCCCATGAGGCGGAACTCGCCCTCCTTGACCCTCCGGATGTAGTCCGGGATGTTGGCTACGGAGCCGATGCTCCGCAACATGCGCAGGACCTGCTCGTTGGCGCCCCCGTGAAGCGGTCCGTACAGCGCCGCGCAGGCGGCTGACATCGCCGAGTAGGGGTCGGCCTGGGAGCTGCCCACCAGTCGCATGGTGCTGGTAGAGCAGTTCTGCTCATGGTCGGCGTGCAGTATGAGGAGGACGTCGAGGGCATGTTCCAGGATCGGGTCGGGGTGGTACTTCAGCTCGGTCGCCCGCCACATCATGTTGAGGAAGTTGCCGGCGTACGAGAGCTCGTCATCCGGGTAGGCGTAGTAGAGCCCCATGGCGTGCCGGTAGGCGAACGCCGCCAGGGTCGGCATCTTAGCGATGAGGCGGACGATCTGACGGTGCCGGACCTCCGGGTCGTGGATTTGCTTGGCCTCCGGGTAGAAGGTCGAAAGCGCCCCCACCGCCGACACCAGCATTCCCATGGGATGGGCGTCGTGATGGAACCCGTCGATGAACTTTTTGATGCTCTCGTGGATGAAGGTGTGGTTGGTGATGTCGGCCACCCACTCCAGGTGCTGGTCTGGTGTGGGCAGCTCTCCCGTAAGGAGCAGCTGCGCGACCTCCAGAAAGCTGTGCCGGGCGGCCAGCTCCTCGATGGGGTACCCGCGATACCGCAAGATGCCCTTGTCGCCGTCGATGAAGGTTATGCTGCTACGGCAGCTGGCAGTATTTTGAAATGCCGGGTCGTAACCCATCAAGCCGAAGTCGTCAGGCCCCGTCTTGATCTGGCGCAGGTCCAGGGTGCGGATCGCCCCATCCACGATGGGGAGTTCATATGTCTTCCCCGTGCGGCTGTCGGTCACGGTTAGCGTGCCCTCTGCCGCTGCCTCCTCAGCCATGCCTCACCTCCATCGATGAACCACGATCCATCCATCTTGCGCCAAGTACGCCCGCCAAGTCGAATTGACGATGGTGCTTGCGGCTTTCAGCCGCGGGCTCACCGACCCGAAGTCGAGGCCGATTGCGCAGTCCCCAGCGCCGCCCGGATGAGGGGACGGCCATGGGCCTGATCACCGGCCTGCACGGGGCGGTCGCGATCATCCTCCTCTGCAGCCTCCTGTTGGTGGAGGAAGCTGGGGTGCCCCTGCCGTTCGCCCCTGGAGAGCTGACCTTGCTGGCGGCGGGGCTGCTCATTGCCACCGGGGGGCTCCAGCCTTACCTCTTCGTCCCGCTGGCCTTCCTCGCCTGCTCGGCGGGAGCTTTGGTCGGCTTCAGCTGGGCCAAGGTGGTGGGGGAGAGGGGCCTTTCTGCGCTGGCCGCCCGGATCCACCAGCAGAAGGCCCTGGGCAAGGTGGAGAAGCGGATCCGGGCGGCCACCCCACTGGACATCGCGATCTCCCGGTTGATCCCGGGGCTCCGGATCTACACGACCTTGGTCGCCGGCGCGCTGGGGGTGCGGCGCCGCGACTTCCTCTTCGGGATGATTCCCAGCACGGCGCTCTGGGTGGTGGTCTGGGTGGCTCTGGGAACCGTGATCGGGATCCCCCTTGAGCACCTCTTCACCAAGGTGTCTACCCTGGCGGTGCAGGGGGTCATCCTGGTGGTGATCGGGGTGGGGGGCTACCTCGCCATCCGAAGGGCGCCGACAGGGCAGCGCGAGTCGCTGGTCCGTCTACCGGCGGGGCTGAGGACCGGACTCGCCGTGGCGGTGGATGTCACGGTGGTGGCAAGCATCCTGACCGGACTGGCCGCGATCGCGAGGCGGGTCAGCGGTGTGGGTCCAACGGCCAGCTGGGCGGACGTGGCGGTGGTCGTGGCCGCCATCGCCGCCCTCTACCTCGTCCTGACCCGGCAGGGCGCGGGGGCCACCGTGGGCGAGGCCCTGCTGCGAACCCAGTACCTGCCCCACCGGGGTGAGCGCTCGGTGCGGGAGTCGCTGCGGGCGGCTGTCGGGGCGGACCACCTCGATCCACAGCTTCATGCGGCCGCCGACCGGCTCCGTGTGGTGAGTGGGGCGGTGCGGCTGGGCCTCATTCGGGCCTTGCTCGAGCGGCCGAGGAGCGCTGCCGACCTGGCCCCGATGGTGCAGCTTCCCGTGGACGAAGCGACCTACCACCTTCAGGCTCTGTGCCATGCCGGCGTGGTCCAGCCGGCGGCCGCCTCCCAGGACATGTATGAGGTGGCCGAGGGCTGGCGATCTTGGCTCGCCGAACTGATGCGGGCAGCTCAGGCGACGGCCCCGGAGTGAGGCCTGAGGCCCAGCGCACCCAGGGTGGGCCGCGCTGGCAACGACGCGCTGTCAACCCAGCATATTGTGTCTGAGGCGTTGACACGCCACTAGATATGGCCGACAATGTGCGGAGCGGGCTTTGGCCCGCGGGAGTGGAGACGGCGGTGCACTAGAGCCCATCAGGAGGGGAAGAGGCTTGGCCACCAGTCAACCGATGGACCTGGACCCTAGCGCGTTCACGGGCGCGGGCGAGGACTACTCCGCCTTCAAAGTGGAGAGGCGGGGGATCGAGCTGATCCCCGAGGGGCAGCGGAAGATGACGCCGGCGGCGCTTTTCTGGCTCTGGGCCGGAGGCATTTGGAACGTGGAGTTCCTGGTCTACGGCGCCCTGATCATCTCCTTCGGACTGTCGTTCGGCCAGGCGGTCCTGGCCATCCTGGTGGGCAACGTCTTCTACGCCTTCCTCGGCCTCGCCAGCCTTCTCGGGCCCGAGACGGGGACCACCGCTTTCATGGTCTCCCGAGCCCCGTTCGGTCTCAACGGGAACCGGGTGGTGGCCCTCTTCAACTGGATCACCCAGGTCGGCTTTGAGATCGAGGGGATCGTTCTGGTCGTTCTGGTGGCCCTGGCCATGTTCGCCAGGGGAGGGGTGGCCGGGAGCACGGGCCTCAAGATCGCCCTGGTGCTGGCGGCGGTGGCCATCCAGTTCGTGGTGCCCTTCCTGGGCCACGCCATGATCACCAAGACCCTGCGTTACCTCTCCTACGTCTTCATCGTCCTCTTCGCGGTGATGGCGGCGCTGGTCATCCCCCACGTGAATCTCGGCCACTTCCACCAGCAGGCGTCATGGGCGGTATGGACCACGGCGGTGGTGCTGATCGTCTCCGCGGGCGGGCTGGGCTGGACCGAGAACGCCGCCGACTACTCTCGGTACCTACCCCGGGCGACACGTCGGGCCAAGACCTTCTGGGCGGCCACCCTCGGTGGGGCCATCCCGTCCATCCTGCTGGAGCTGCTGGGGGCCGCCGCCTTCACCATCAGCCCCAAGGTCACGGCGGTGACCGGGGTTCCGGCCTCGTTCGCCAGCTGGTTCTTCTGGCCCTTCCTGATCCTGGCGCTGCCCCAGCTGTTTGCCATCAACTCCCTCGACCTCTACTCGTCCGGAGTCACTCTGCAGGCCCTCGGTGTCCCGGTGCGCCGCTGGGGCGCCGTGGTCATCGACACCCTGGTGGCGGGGGGAGTGACCGCTCTGGTCATCTTCAAGGGCAACTTCTACACGGACCTGGCCGGCTTCCTCAACTACATCGTGGTCTGGCTTGGCCCCTGGTTCGGCATCATCATGGTCGACTACCTGCTGCGGCGGGGCAGCTACCGCGCCGCCGACCTCGGCAGCCGCCGCGGGGGCATCTACTGGCGTGCCGGCGGGTTCAACTGGCGGGCGCTGGTCGCCCAGGCACTGGGGATGGCCGCGGCCATGATCTGGATCGATGCCGCGTTCTCCTTCCCGCCCTTTGTGGGACCGCTGTCCAAGGCTACTGGGGGAGCTGACTTCAGCTGGGCGCTGGGCATCATCGTCGGTGGGCTGGTGTACTTCGCGCTCTCCCGCCTCTCCGTACGGCGGGAGGTCGAGGCCCCCGAGGCCGGGGTGGCCAGCCCCGTCTGACGGCCGGCGGCGGGGTGGGGCCTACCCCACCCCGCTCAGCCGGCGGTCGGGGGCGGGGGTATCCATTGGGCGAGGTAGGGTAGCTCCCGGTACTTGCCGTCGTAGTCGAGGCCGTAACCCACCACGAACCCCGGTCCCCGCAGGTGGAAGCCCACATAGCGCGGATGGACGGGAACCTCGCGTGCCTCAGGACGGTCCAGGAGCGCGCAGTACTCGATCCTGCGGGAGGGGGACGCCAGCCGGTTGATCATCGCCTGGGCGGTGTGCCCGGCGTCGACGATGTCGTCGATGATGAGGATGGTCTGGCGGCCGTCGGTGCTGGGATCTCCCAACTCCTCGATCACCGGAGCGCGCCAGGCCTTGGTGCCCCGGTAACTGCTGGCGTGGAAGAAGGTGACCAGCAGGTTCTCCATCTTGTTCACGATCAACTCGCGCGCCAGGTCGGCGGCGAAGACGAAGGCCCCGCGCAGGACCACCGCCAGGGTGAGCGGCTCCGCCCCCATGTCCCGGGCGATCTCCCGGGCCAGGGCGGCCACCCGTTCGCGCACCATGTCGGCGCTGGCGATCTCCCGGACCGGGACCGGCTCGACCCCAACGTCGTTCCAGAAGGCCAACTGGCCCACCGCCTCGGGCGCGGGAACCGTCAACTCCGGCACCTCGAGCTGCCGGGTCGGCGGTGGAGCCTCCATGAACTAACTCTAGCAACCGATGGCGGGCGGGCGGTCAGCCCCGACCGGTCAGTCGCCCGAGAGCAGCACCACCTTGCCGAAGTTCCCCCCCGCGCCGACCCTCTCATACGCCGCCGGCCCATCAGCGAGGGGGAAGGTGGCTGCCACCACCACCTGGAGGCGGTGAGATGCGAGCAGTGGTAGAAGTCGATCTCCCAGCGTGCGGATCAGTGCGGCCTTCTCGAAGGGGGAGCGGGCGCGCAGGGTGGACGCGAGAAGGCTGGCCCTCCGCGACATCAGCAGGGAGAGGTCGAGGTCGAGACGCCGGCCGGCACCAACCCCGATGACGATCATCCGTCCCGAAGTCCCCAGCTGCTCCAGGTGGGATGGCAGCATCGGACCGCCCACCAGCTCCAGCACCAGGTCGAAGGGCCCGGCCGCGGCCGCCTCCGCGGGCACCAGCACCTGGTGGGCCCCCAGATCACGCAGCCGGTCGTGGAACTCCGTCCTCCGGGCCGAAGCGGTGACCTGAGCCCCAGCCGCTGCCGCTAGCTGGACCGCCGCGGTGCCAACCCCTCCCGCTGCCCCAGTCACCAGCACCCGGGCGCCCACCGTGAGCGCCCCCTGGGTGATGAGCGCGTCGTGGGCGGTGGCGAAGGCCTCCATGAACCCCCCGGCGGTCTCCCAGTCGAGGTCCTCGGAAGCCGGCAGCGCCGACGACTCGTCAACCAGCACCAGCTCGGCCTGGGCGCCTCCTCCGACCAGGGCCATGACCCGGTCGCCGACCTTGAACTGCCGGGCGAGCGGACCCACTCCCAGCACGGTGCCGGCCAGCTCAAGTCCGGGCACGTCCTGGGGCACATCCGGGGGCGGAGGGTAGTGACCCTTGACTTGCATCAGATCGGCTGGGTTGACCCCGGCCGCCCTCACCCGCACCAGCAGCTGAGATCCCTGGGGCACAGGATCGGGCCTTGCAACCCATTCCAGCCGGCCGGAGACTATGGTCAGAGCTCGCATCGGCTTAGGGTAGGGCAGCGGGTTCGGCCGAGGTGGGGCGCCGTGCCGCTGCACAAAGGGCGGGAAGGCGCCGCAGAAGCTCGCGAGCCTCCTCGGTGGAGCGGTCCCGGAGCGCCGCGCCGGTGCTGTGTCCCCCGGCCGCGTCCAGGTGAACGGTGGCCAGACCAAGTCGTCTCTGGACCGGTCCCTGGACCCAGCGCACACTCTGGACCTTGGCCAGCGGGATGATGGTGGTGAGGCGCCGGACCCTGCCCACAACGGAGACCGCGCAGCCATCCACCAGCCCGGCTCTGAGCAGGGGGTAGCTCAGGGGCGCCTTGAGCCTCGCCCTCGCGGGTGGAGCGGTTCCCGCCTCCCTGGCCGCGGGGCCGACGATGGACTCGGCCACCCTGAGGACCTCCTTCCGGGTGGCCACCGGCACCAAGGTCCGAATCCGCCCGGATGCGGAGCGGTCCTCATCACGCCTGCGCTGGCCCCCGGCCACGTCGGCCACCAGCTTGGCCCAGCCGAACGGCCGCCAGAGCAGCGGCTCGACCACCCGGAGCGCCTGGATGCGGTGCAGGGCCAACGTCTCCGTGAAGGTTCCCACCGCCCCGCCCCGGATGAGCAGCCCGTCCTCGGTCCGAGCCACCTCGAAGCCATATTGGGAGGAGAGGATCCGGGCCGCGCCGGTGCCCACCGAAAGCAGGATGAGTACGGCCACCGCCTCCATCCCATGGCCATGGGTGAGACGGCCTCCGAGGACCAGGAGCAGCACCGCGGCCAGGATCGGCCAGAGGATCGCCCCGCGCAGTGGGGTCGAGATCAGCAGCCGGGCGGTGGACGCGCGGGCGATCGCGCTCTCGGATGCGGCGGACGAGGGCTCGGCGCCGCGCACCAGGGCCAGGAGCCCGTCCCGGAGGTGCTCGGCTCGCTCCGCGGCCAGATAGGCCAGCCGCACATCCCCCTCCCGGGAACCGCCGCTGCGGACCCTCACTTCGGCCAGGCCCAGCACTCTGGCGGTGCCCGGACGCACCAGGTCGATCGACTGGACGCGGCTCAGGGGGAGCTTGGTCGTCCGCCGGCGCAGCAGGCCGGTGTCGATCCTCAGCACTCCGGACTCGACGCGCCAGCGGGTCACCAGCCACTCCGCCGCCCCTGCGATCACCGCCAGCCCGACCAAGCCCGCGTCGACCAGGCTCTGGGACTTCGCGGACGACCCCTGGGAGAGGAAGGGCACCGCGAGAACGACCACCAAGGGCAGTATCCGGCGGCCGGCCTGGACGACCGGGGAGAGGGGGTGGAGCCGGTGCCACGAGTCCCAGCCCGAGGTCATGCCCCCGGTCGAGGGTGCGGCCAATCCGGGGACCGAGGTAGGGTCGTCGGCGGGTCCGCTGTTCAAAGCCCTTCGGCGGTGGCCTCGCCTCGGCCGACGAGTCGATCGCGGAGGTCGGCAGCGGTCGACCGGTCGAGTCCCGGGATGCGGGCATCACTGGCGGCGGAGGCGGTGTGCAGCTGTACCGTGGCCAGACCCAAAGACCGCTCGAGGGGGCC
>JAJYWM010000393.1 GCA_021791455.1 bacterium
CGAAGAATTCCGCGCTGAGCTCCCCCCATAGGCCGCTCAAGCCGAACATCGAGCGACCCTCGCCGTGCATCGGTTTGATTTCTGCCGCCATGTCCCTGCGCCCTCCTGAGTTGAACCGGCTCCAGAACCGCTGCTTAGGCCGAGGCGCCGCGGCGGGTGCCGGTGTCCCCGCCCCTCCGCCACGACCTAACGGCTGATGCTAGTACCGACTCTCATGCGGAGTCAACAGTCTGTGGTAAACACGCAATGCGAGGGGGTGATAACACTGCCCGTCCTGGTTTTTGAACTCACGAAGGCCAGGCGGGCCATGGAGGCACCAATGCTGCCCGGGGCTTGCCATCGATGCCTGAGATTGAATGCTCAGATGCTGGGACGGATGCTCAGGGCCGACAGGTGACTCTCAGCGGTTGGCGACCCGCCCGGGCGCGCTCAGACCGCCCCCCGAGTCGTGGGCGCGGCACCGCGCCTCTGGGGAGAGCCAGCGCCAGACTGGGCCGGATCCTCCGAACCCGGGCCTCCCTGGGCCTCTCCCCGCAATTGGGCCCGGTACTGCGTCCAGACCGCGTGCACCCGCTGCAGGGCGGTGAAATTGGTGGCCACCACCAGGATCCAGAGCACGATCGTCATTTGGTTCACCAGCAACCCCAGGGCGGTGATGACGACCCTCTCCGGCCTAGCGAACCAGCCCACGTCGCATGTGAACCCCAGCGATTGCGCCCTGGCTCTGACGTAGCTGACCAAGAGCGAGCCCAGCAGCGCTCCCACGATCAGGAACACCTCCAGGTCCTTGTGCTCGCGCACCAGGAACAGATAGAGGAGGCCGAGATAGACGACGCCCTCCCCGTAGCGGTCCGCGGTGGAGTCGAGGAAGGCCCCGTAACGGTGGGTCTTGCCGGACGCCCGCGCGACCGCCCCGTCCAGGATGTCGAAGGAGCCCGCCGCCAGCAGGACCAGCCCCGCCGGGATCAGCAGGTCCAGAGCTATCAGCACCGCCGCGCCCATGGTTATCAAGAGGCCCACCAGGGTCAGCACATTGGGGCTGACGCGGACCAGTTGGGCCGCCTTCGCGAAGCGCTGGGCGCCCGCCCTAACGGATTTCTGCAGCAGTCTGCTGAACAACCGAATTCACCTCATCTTGCGAGCGCTGCGCCAGGGCGCTCTGGTAAACACCGTAGACCCGGTCTGCCACCAGCGGCCATGAGTACCGCTCCGCGGTTGCTCTGCCCGCGCTAGCCATCGCCGTTCTGGTCTCCGGGTGGTCGAGTAGAAAGCTCAGGGCCGAGGCCATCCGGCCATCGTCCCCCGGGGGCACCAGAACTCCCTCGCGCCCGTCCGTAAGGACGTGGCGGAACCCGTCTATCGCGGTCGCCACGACGGGGCAGCCGGAGGCCATCGCCTCCAGCAGGATCACCCCAAATGACTCCTTGCCGGTGTTGGGGGCGCAGTAGATGTCGGCGGCGGTGAAGTAGCCGGCCTTCTCCGCTTCCGGCACGAAGCCCTTGAAGTGGACGTCCGGGATACCTTCCTCCTCCACCCGGCGCTGGTAACCGCGCCGCAGGGCGCCATCGCCGACTATCACCAGCTGGCAGTCCCCACGCACCCGTCGCAGCAGCTGGTAAGCGTCCAGCAACGTGGACAGCCCCTTGCGCTCCTCAAGCCGCCCCAAGAACAAGATGGTGCGCTGCCGCTCGCGGGCTATCCCCGCGGCGGGCGGAGCGTCGGGGCGGAAGACAGTCGGGTCTATGCCGTTGGGAATCACGGTGTAGTCGGCGGGAAAGTACCGGGCGACGAAGTCGCGAGCCGGCTCGGAGACCGCGATGCAGCGGTCGAGGCGCCGAAACTGGCGGCGCAGGATGGGCCTGCCGTAGTAGTAGCCCAGGTTCTGGCGGGCGTAGGCGTGAAAGGTCCCCACCGCAGCCGCCGACCGATTCAGGCGCAGCACGCTGAGGGGCAGGGCGGGCATCAGAGGCTCGTGGATGTGGATGACGTCGAACGACTCCCGGGCCAGCAACTCCTTGATCCTGCGCGACAGGTGGAACGACAGCGAGATCCGTGCCACCGAGCCGTTGGCGGGGATTGGGATAGGCCTTCCCAGCGCGATCAGACCCTCAATGCCGGCACCTGAGGATCCCGTCGAGGGTGCCAGCACGGTGACCGGCACCCCGCGGGAGCGGAGCTCGGCCGCCAGATGACGCACATGCTCCCCGACACCCCCAGAGCGGCCGTAGTCGTAGGGGGATACCATCGCCACCCTCATGCCGACGCCTCGATGGGTGGTTGGAAGGGCGGTGGATCCTGGATATCCTCAGCCGTCATGGGCGCTCCGAAGATCGGATTCATGACGTGCCACTGATCTGGATTGCGCCTCAGCTCCGGCTCCAAAACTGCGAGCAGCTCATGTGCTGCCCGCCTCAGGGTGAGCTCTGGCTGCGGCCCCTGGGCGACCCGGATCGGCGGGTAGCCCCGGCAGAGGTAGTTGTCCTGGGGGTCCCGAACCAGGGAAACGGGCAG
>JAJYWM010000407.1 GCA_021791455.1 bacterium
CGATGGGATCCCGCGCAAGTTGGGGGGCAACCACCCTCGTGCAACTGCCATCTCGATCGCTAGGATTGCGAACATGAAGCTCGCTGTTCTCAAGGAGGCGGAGAAGGCAGAGCGGCGGGTCCCGGTGAGCCCGGACTCCATCCAGCGGCTCAGGGCGCTGGGGATAGAAGTCGTCGTCCAGTCGGGCGCCGGGGTCGAGGCGGGATACTCCGACGAGGTGCTGGGGGACGCGGGCGCCGCGATCGCGGCCAACCCGGCCGACTGCCTGAGCGGCGCCGACATCGTCTGCAAGGTGCGGGCCCCCACACTGCCTGAGGCG
Organism: bacterium; assembly: GCA_021791455.1. The sequence continues at coordinate 320 of JAJYWM010000407.1, forward strand.
GGGCTGCTGCCGGCGGGTTCCGCCCTGGTGAGTTTCCTGCCACCGACGACCGAGAGGTCCGTGATCGAGCAGTTGGTGAACCGGCGGATCAGCGCCTTCAGCTTTGAGCTGGTTCCCCGAATCAGCCGGGCCCAGGCGATGGATGCCCTGTCCTCACAGGCATCCATCAGCGGGTACAAGGCGGTGCTGCTGGGGGCCGCCCGCCTTCCGAAGATCCTGCCTCTGCAGATGACGGCCGCAGGCACCATCGCGCCAGCCCGGGTGCTCATCATGGGGGCGGGCGTCGCCGGCCTGCAGGCGATCGCCACGGCGCGCCGTCTGGGCGCCGTGGTCGAGGCGACCGATGTGCGTCCGGCGGTGAAGGAGGAGGTCCAGAGCCTGGGCGCAACCTTCGTGGAGCTGGAGCTCGCGGCCCAGGTGGGCGAGGGCGGCTACGCCAGCGAGCAGAGCGAGGAGTTCCTGGCCAAGCAGCGTGAGCTCATCGCCCAACGCATAGAGCAGAGCGACCTGGTGATCACCACGGCGGCGATACCCGGGCGCAGGGCGCCGATTCTCATCACCAAGGAGGTGGCGGCCCGCATGAGGCCTGGGTCGGTCATCGTCGACCTCGCGGCGGACACCGGGGGCAACTGCGAATTGACGCGCCCGGGGGAGGAGGAGGTGGTGGGTGGAGTCACCATCCTCGGCTGGAAGGATCTGCCCGCCACCGTCCCGGCCACAGCCAGCCAGATGCTGGCCCGCAACCTCGCCGCTCTCATTGGCCACCTGGTCACCGATGGAAAGCTGGTGGTCGACCTGGAGGACGAGATCACCGGGGCAGTGCTCGCGGTGCACGCCGGAGAGGTCCGCAACCGACTGTTGCGGGAATCCTTCGAGCGGAGGGAGGCCGTCCCTTGAGTCCCCAGTTGGTCAATGAGATCTCCATCTTCGTGCTGTCGGTGTTCCTCGGCTTTGAGGTCATCTCCAAGGTTCCCACGATCCTGCACACCCCCCTCATGTCAGGCAGCAACGCCATCCACGGCGTGATCCTGGTGGGGGCGATGGTGATCATGGCGTCCGCCCGCGGGCCCCTCGAACTTAGCCTCGGCTTCGTGGCCGTCCTGCTGGCCACGGTCAACATGGTCGGTGGCTATGTGGTGACGGACCGCATGCTGGAGATGTTCAAGAGCCGCGGGCGCCACGGGCCGGGCCAACCGTGAGCCGGACCCGAGCATTCAGTCGATCTGGTCTGGGGCCTTGGGCCAGATCAGTCGGGGCCAGGACGGCTGCAGGCTGATGCACCTCACCCCAGGGGTTACCCTGCTCTTCCTGCTGGCGGGCGCTCTGTTCATTCTTGGGCTGCACCAGCTGAGCTCTCCCAAGCACGCTCGCTCCGGCAACCTGGTGGCCGCGGCCGGCGCCCTCATAGCGATCCTGGCCACGGCCCTCATCCTGCACCACGCCACCATCAACCTGATCTTGATGGCGGTGGCGGTCGTGATCGGCATCCCGGTTGGGGCGGTGGCGGCCCGAGCGGTGAAGATGACCGCGATGCCCCAGATGGTGGCAACCTTCAACGGCGTGGGAGGAGGCGCCGCAGCGCTGCTGGCGATCATAGAGATGCTGATGGTGCCCAAGGGGACCTCTGCCTCCCTGCTGCTCTCCATCTCCGCGGTTTTCGCGGTCGTGATCGGAGCGGTCAGCTTCTCCGGGTCAGGCATCGCCTTCGCCAAGCTGCAGGAACTGATGCGCGGCACCCCGATGACATACCGGGAGCAGCAGCCCGCCAACGGCGTTGTGGCCGCCGCGATCGTGGTCGTCGGAGTGCTCGTGGTGGTGCCGGGGATCGGCCTGCTCGGGGTCTGGATCCTGCTCCTGCTGGCGCTGGCCCTGGGTGTCGCGTTCGTGCTGCCCATCGGCGGAGCCGACATGCCCGTCGTGATCTCGATGCTGAACGCCTTCACCGGGCTTGCCGTGGCTGGGGACGGGTTCGTGCTCGGGCTGCCCATCCTCATCATCGGAGGCACCCTGGTGGGGGCGTCGGGAACCTTCCTGACCATGATGATGTCGAACAACATGGGCCGGTCGCTGGGGAATCTGCTCTTTGGCGCCTTCGGCAAGGTTCTGGTCGGCCCCGAGGTCGCCGTGGCCGGCCAGCACAGCGTGCGCTCAGGGTCGGCTGAAGATCTCGGCACCCTCCTGGCGTATTCAAAGCGCGTCATCATCGTGCCCGGCTACGGGCTCGCCGTGGCCCAGGCCCAGCACGTGGTGCGCGAGCTGGCCGACGCGCTGGAAAAGCGGGGCGTCGCTGTGGACTATGCCATCCACCCTGTGGCGGGCAGGATGCCCGGACACATGAACGTGCTGCTGGCGGAGGCGAACGTCCCCTACGAGCAGCTCAAGGACATGGATGAGATCAACGACGACTTCAGATCGGCCGACGTCGCGCTGGTGGTGGGGGCCAACGACGTGGTCAATCCCGCCGCCCGGTCATCTCCCGGTAGTCCCATCTTCGGGATGCCAATCCTGAACGCTGATCAGGCGCACAACATCGTGTTCTTGAAGCGATCGATGCGGCCAGGCTTCGCCGGCATAGACAACGAGCTCCTGTACGACCCCAAGACGGTGATGCTCTTCGGCGACGCCAAGGACTCGTTGACCAAGCTGGTGGCGGCGGTCAAGGTCGCGTGACGAAGGGGCGCGCCGGTCCGACGCCAACAGCACCCAGGGCCTAGGGAGACGAGGTGGCGCCCCCGGCTGAGTAGCGCAGGGGAGCGCAGGCGTCGGTCGCGGCCGCGCACATCACGAACTGGGTCACCGGTGCTCTGCCGCTTACCTGCAGCACGAGCACCGGAACCGCGTACCCCGCGCTGTCCACCACGGCCGCGCTCCATGCGGTGATCGTCGCCGCTCCACCTGGCTCTCCTGCAGAGACTGCCGGATATGGCTGCCCGTCAGCCTGGAGGAGGTAGTCCCCCGGGGCCAGCAGGCCCCGGTTGAGGTCGGAGACCAAGAGCTTGGTCGAGGTGGCGGGGTAGTCGGCGGGGCGGCCCAGGATTGGCTGGGGCACGGCTCCAGAGAGACCCACCAGGGAAAGCTGGTCTCTGTAGTTGGCAGCCACATCCGCATAGAACTCCTGTGGCGTGCCGGAGATGTCGACCAGCGGATACCCGTCCTGCGTCCACTGGAAGAAGACCCGTCTGTCCGCGGCGTGGGCCGTGGTCAGCTGCTCCAGAGGCGCCAATCCCTCGTTCGGGCCCGGCAGGTTGTGGGCTGCCAGGAAGTGCTCCACGAAGCTGTTCGCTGAGGCGACCGACGGCGTGGCGCCCGTCTCGTCCACCGGGGTGTTGGGATGAAAGTTGAAGTCCTGGGAATTGGGGGTCCCCGTGAGCTGATAGCCGCTGGTGGCGCCCAGGTTGTAGGCCAGCCCGTCACCTGTGTTTATAGGTGGCCCGGGCACACCCAACGCCTTGGCCAAATCCGCCAGGGAGACCGTTGGCGAGCTGGGCACCCTGGCCGCCCGCACCTGCCTGGGAACCGGCGCCAGACCGGATGCGGCCCGGTACGGCCCCGAGATCGCCAGGCCGGTTGGACTCAACCCCCCGAGCGGGAGGACTCCGAAGGCGAGACGAACCGGAGTTGGCCGTGGGACGGGGCGTCTGGGCTCGGGCTGGGCGCAGGCGCTGACCAGTGCTCCGAGGCATAGAACCAGGAGCATTGCGACCAGCTGCGCGCGACGTGTCACTGCCTCAGAATGCCAGAAGTGAGCTATGAGGAGGCGCTGAACCGGCTGGCCGGCGCCAGCCACCGCGGTATGCGACTGGGCCTCGACACCACCAGATCCCTGCTCCAGGCGCTGGGAAATCCCGAGCGGGGGTTGCGGGGGGTGCTGGTGGCAGGGACCAACGGCAAGGGCTCCGTCTGCGCCATGGTCGCCTCCATAGCGGAATGCAGCGGCCTGCGGGTGGCGCTACTCACCAAACCCCACCTCACCAGCTACCGCGAGCGCATCCGGCTTTACGGCGAGCCCATCTCGGAGGCGGCCTTCGAGGAGCTGGTGGGCCGGGTGCTCGAGGCCGAGAGGATGATGGATAGCACGGCCGGTTTGCCAACCCACCACGAGCTGCTCACGGCCATGGGCTTTCTGGCGGCGGCGGAGAGCGGTGTGGACCTCACCGTGTGCGAGGTCGGCCTCGGCGGCCGCCTGGATGCGACCAACGTCTGGGATGGCGGCGTCGCCGTGCTGACGTCGGTGGGGCTGGACCACCAGGCCCAGCTCGGGAACACGGTGTCGGCGATCGCACGCGAGAAGGCTGCCATCATCAAGCCGGGCAACCTCGCCGTGTCTGGCGCCAGCGGAGACGCGGTCCCTGTTGTCAACGAGGCGGCTCGGAGGTCGGGGGCCCGCCTCTGGCAGTTGGGACAAGAGATCCGCTACCACCCTCAGGCATCCCGGGGACACCGGCGGCTGGTCGCAGTTGAGACCCCCGCACGGCGTCTGAGCCAGCTCCAGGTGGGGCTGGCAGGCGAGGTGCAGCTGGCGAATGCCGCCCTGGCTGTCGCGGTCGCGGACTGCATCGGCGACCTCGGCCTGCCCATCGGCGACGACTCCATCCGCCGCGGCCTGGGGGAGGTGGTGTGGGCGGGCCGGCTCGAGCCACTTTCCGCGGACAGAAGGATCGTGGTCGACGCGGCGCACAACCCGCATGCGGTGCAGGCGATCATGCCCGATCTCGAGCGCCTGATGGGGGGACGTCGCACCGTGCTGATCTTCGGATCCATGGGCGATCACGACCATCGGGGCATGCTGGCCCTGCTCTCGTCGTTGCCGTTTGCCGAGACGGTCTTCACCAAGGCGGCCTCGGCCCGGGCGGTCAGCCCTGAGCTCCTCGCCGCCGAGTGGCCCGGGTCGCTGCGGATCGTGGAACCGGTGGCCGGCGCGGTGGACTACGCCCGGGAGTCGTCCGGCTCAGGCGACCTGATCCTCAGCCTGGGGTCCATCTACGTGGTCGGTGAGGTGATGAGCCACCTCGGAGTCGGCCTCAAAGCGGATCCCGTCGTGGCCCGCCAACCTCTTTGGTGAACGCCTGCGCGGACCGGTCACCGGGCTCGCTCGACCCGGTCAGCTCACCTTGGCCGGCACGGGCGGCGGGACATCAGCCGCTCGCGCATGGGCTCCGGAGACCAGGCGGTGGGCTGTGGCCAATACGGGAACCGAGAGCATAGCGGTCGCGGCGGCCAGAAAGAATGGCATGTGGTCGTTGCTGCTTGCGGCTATGGTGCTGGCCAAGAACGGCGCGAGCCCGGCCCCGAAGAAGCGGACGAAGCTGTAGGCCGCCGAGGCCACCGGACGTGGCACCGGCGCCACGTTCATCACAGTGCCAGTCACCAGGGTGTTGTTGAAACCGATGAAGGCCCCGCTGATGATGACTCCGGCGATCAGGACCGGCCGGTCGTTTACCCATATGCCGATTGCCGCCACGTCCAGACTCATCAGGGCAAGGCTCAGGTAGAGGGATCTGGCGGTCCCCATCCTGGACTGCGCCCGGGGCGCCACCAGGACAGCGAATATGGCGACGAGAATGCCCCAGCCGGTGTAGATGAAGCCCAGCGCATGCACCGACACCCGCATCGGGTAGGGAGCGTAGCCCAGGATGGTGAAGAAGGCCCAGTTGTAGAGCAGGGCGACCATCCCGATGGTGAGAAGTCCGCGGTGTCCGAGGGCCCTGATGGGATCGGTGATCGAGGAGCGCTGTGGCGGCTTGGGGGTCGGGCCGAGCAGGGTCAGCACCAGGATCAGCGCTATCGACATGAGCACCGTGACCCCGAAGAACGGGCCCCGCCAGCTGATGCCTCCCAGCAGCCCTCCGACCAGAGGACCCATCGCTATCCCCAGTCCGAGCGCCGCCTCGTAGAGCATGATCGCGGCGCCAAAGCCCCCGCTCGCGGCGCCGACGATGGTCGCCAGAGCGGTCGCGATGAAGAGAGCGTTGCCGATACCCCACCCACCGCGGAAGACGACGATCTCATTGACCCCGGACGAGAGCCCTGCCAGAGCGCTGAATGCCACGATCAGGACCAGGCCAATGACCAGGGTCCGCTTGGCCCCGATCCGCGAGGACACCCAGCCGGTGATGAGCATGAAGACCGCAGTCACCAGGAAGTAGCTGGTGAACATCAGCGAGACCTGGGCTTCCGTGGCGTGGAGCTCGGTTCTCAGCAGGGGCAGGATGGGATCCACCAGCCCGATTCCCATGAAGGAGACCACCGAGGCGAAGGCGACGGCCCAGACCGCTCTGGGCTGGTGAAAGAGTCCCTCTGGCGCCGCGTGGGAGGGGCGGCCGACCTCCCCGGGGGACTGCAGGGGGCGTCGGTTCATGTGCCCGGATAGAGCGGCCGGCCGGCTTCCCCGGCCGCCGCCCGGACCCCGGGGCCTATCGGCCCTTTGACGAGGTCTCCGATGGCCCTTGCCACCTTGGCCAGCGCCTCCTGCTGAGGCGGCTCGATCTGGCGGACGAGCTCGGAGATGAAGGCCACCTGGGCCTCTCGGTGACTCCTGAGCTTCAGTCGCCCCGCCTGCGTGATGGAGACCTGCACGGCGCGGCCATCCCGTGGGTCTCGCCGGCGCTCCACCAGATGACGTCGCTCGAGGCGACGGATCAGCGCTGTCATCGAAGGCTGGGCGGTGTGTTCGCGCTCGGCCAGGTAGCTGATACGGCAGGGCCCGCAGGACTCAAGGGTGGACAGGGTGGCCGCCGCCGAGAGGCTGATGTCCCGCAGTCCAGCGGACTCTCGCAGCACGAACAGGGTGAGGCCCAGCAGGGCTTCGGCGGTGTCGAGGTCACCCCGGTCCATTGGAGCGGAGAATTGCATAGGGGCACTATTTTATCGTGCCCCTATGCAACTGAGGGCTGCGGCCAGTGGTCGAAGTCCTGGACCAGGGTGGCAACCTGCGGCCGCGCTCCGGCAGAACGCCGCCTGTCGCCATTCCGTTCCAATTGCACCTGACTGGCAATAGGCGGATAGACTCTAGCCCGTGGGCGGCGCGTCAGGGAAGACCGAAGGGTGAGAGTGTGGAGAGCCAGGGTTGGCTGAAACTCTGATGGGGCAGGACCAGCATCAGGAGCGCAAGCTGGCCCAGCTCTTCCATCTGACCGATCTGGTCCCGCTCTCCGTGTCCAGCGTCGGCCCGCTCTTCTCAGTCGCCGCCACAGGGGGCGTCATGGCCGCCGACGCGGGGTGGTGGACCCTGCCCGCGATTGCGATCCTGGCCCTGCCGTTCCTGGTGTCCAGCTTCGTGTTTCGGCTTCTGAACCAGCACTTTCCCCACTCGGGCGCGTCCTATCACTGGTCGGCCCGGGTGATCGGGAGGTCGGTTTCTCGTTATCAGGCCTGGATTCTGATCCTCGCCTACTTCACCTCGATCCCGCCGATCGCCATCCCGGCTGGCAGCTACACTCTGGCCCTCATCGCCCCCCACTACCAGGCGCCGCCCGTGGCGCACCTTGGGGTGACCCTGTTCTGGATACTCTTCGCGGCTGTCCCCCTGCTCATGGGCGGGCGGCCCACCGCCCGGATCACCCAGGCGTTCTTCGTTCTCGAGATGGTCTCCCTGGCGACCTTCGGGGTTCTGGGCGTCCTCAACTGGCATCGCATCAGCGTCCCCATCCACTTCGGTCCGCCGCCGATCGGGGGCATCCTGATCGTGGCCGTGGTCGCCGCCACCATCCTCGACGGTTGGGAAATCGACAGCTACGCCGCCGAGGAGTCTATGCGACCGCGCGCCCACCCCGGGGTCGGCGGCATCATCGGGGCCATCGGCGCCCTTCTCTTCTACGCCGTCCTGTACCCCTTGATGCTGGGAGAGACCCCGCTCCACCTCCTCGCCAACTCCACAAATCCGCTGGCAATGTGGTCGGCCCGGCTGATCCCCGGAGCCCCTTGGATCATGCTGATCCCCATCCTGGCCTCCACCGCCGGGGGCTTGTGGCTGACCACCTACATCCTGACCCGCGCCCTCTACGCCATGGGCCGAGAGCGGCTCATACCCCCTGTCTTCTCCCGGCTCAACCGTCGCAACGTGCCCCACGTCGCGATCATCGGCAGCCTCGGGTTGGCCCTCCTGGTGGTGGCTCTCCAGGTCTTCGTGACCTCGCTGGGTTCATTCTTCAACCTGATCCTCTCGGCCGCGGGGTTCTTCCTTCTGGCCGAGTTCTTCCTGGACTCGGTCACGGCGACCGTCTTTCTCACCATCGGCCACAGGCGCATGCCGGAAATGAACCTGAACCCGCACGCCCACCGCTGGCTGCGGGCTGGCGCCATCTTCTCCAGCATCGTGATGGGCGCTCTGCTCGTCGCCTTCTTCATCTACGGGCCCAGGGCGATCGGGGATGGGATCGATCAGACGATCGCGATCCTGCTGGTCATTGGCCTGGCTTTCGCGTGGTGGACAAAGCGGCGCACCACGGGCACGATCACCTTCCACGGCGGCGATGCCGACCGTGAGGGCAACCTGCTGGAACCGAAGCAGGTGGACGCCTCGGTACTCTGAGACTCCGACCGCCGTGCCAGGAGCGGCTCCGGTCGACAGGGCAGGGTGGACAAGAGCCCTGTTGCGGCTTCGCCGGTACTGCGCGGAACAGCCCAGCCGGGGCCGGGCGGCTCAGGGATCGGAACGGGCTGAGACCCACTCCACGAGCTCGTATGGTCCCCTGGTGACCCGGGCTGGCTTCTCCTGCCCAGACCCACCGAGGCGAAGGCCCCATGGAGACCACCAAGTGCGGCCCGCTCGGCCCCGGCCAATGAACGCCCCGGCTGGGTTCGGCGCTGCCCCAGGGGCAGCGCCCTCGGTCACGCTGGGACTGGGACGAGCGCGCCGGCCGCTCGAAGCGCCTCGTGGCACAGCTTGGTGATCTGGTCCGTTCCCCCAGAGGTGAGCAGGTCGGCCCGGAACAGATCATTGGTGAGGCCAATCACCTGAGCGCCCGCCTTGAGGTAGGCCGCCACATCCCCGATCCCGACCCCGCCGCTCACCCAAAGTGGGACGTCGGGCATGGGCCCGCGAACGGCCTGAATGTAGGCCGGGCCACCGATGGGGGCTGCCGGGAAGACCTTGACCAGGTCCGCTCCCGCGGCCTGGGCCTGAGCTATCTCGCTGGGTGTCGTCGCTCCCATGACCAGGAACAAGCCTGCAGCATGGGTCATGGCCTCGACCTCGGGAACCAGGTAAGGGGTCACCAGGTACTGAGCGCCACTCTGGATCGCTTGCCGGGCTAGATCGCTGTCCGTGATGGTTCCAGCTCCAACCAAGCAGGCAGAACCGACCTCCTGTCGAAGCCGGGAGATCAGCTCAAATGCCCTTGGGGTGCCCGATGTTATCTCGACCGAACCTATACCCGCTCGGGCGGCGGCGAGCACCGCCTGATACGCCTGGTCAGCGTCCTTCCAGCGGATGACCGCGGCAAGGTGGTGGGGGAAGAGCTCTTCTACACGGGCTGCGCTGCTGGTCATGCGTTCACTCCTGGTCGCTGGTTGCCGATCGACAGTTCATGATCGAGCGATCCTGAACCACTCCAGATGTCGCCAACCGTGAACCCCTCTGGAAAAGGATCGTCCGGGTCGAGAACGTAGCGGGCGTGCCCGGTGACGAAGGCACGGCCGCTGATCTTGGGAACCACGGCTGGTCTACCACCCACCATGGTCTCACTTACGAGCCTCCCGGTGAACACCGTTCCCAGGATTCCCTCGTGGCGGAAGTCGCGATGGAGGGGCAGCAGGCCGCGTGCGTGCAGAGTCGCCATCTTGGCGCATGTCCCGGTGCCGCACGGTGAGCGGTCGATCGCCGCGGTCCAGGTGGCGGGACGATCCCAATCCAGCTGCCCGGTCGAGACCACCACGGCGTTGCGCTGGTCAGCGTGGGGCCCACTGGGCGGGCCGGAGAGCAAAGCGATCGTGGGGCCCACAAGTCCTGGGTTATCCGGGTGCGTTTGCGGCATCTGCTCCTGGGTCGCCACCTTGACCATCTCGCCGACCCGCGCCAGATCCTTGGCCATAGCGGGCTCCAATGTGAGCCCGAGTGCTGCCGCCTCCGCGATCACGTAGATCATCCCCCCGTAGGCCAGGTCGACCCGCACCGTGCCCAGCTCGGGAACCTCCACAGCGACATCCAGAGCCAGGACGAAGCTGGGTACGTTCTGAAAGGTGATCCGCCGAGCCCTGCCGCGGTCGACCTCGGCCTCGATCTCCACCAGTCCCGCGGGAGATTCCAGGACGAACCGGGTCACGGGCTCCCTCACCTCGACCATCCCCATTTCGACCAGGGCCGTCGCCACGCAGATGGTGTTGCTGCCCGACATCGGGGGATACTCGACCTGCTCCAGGATGATGAAGCCGGCAGCGGCCCTCGGGTCGGTGGCGGGCAGGATGATATTGCAATTCGCGGCGGGATACCCGCGGGGCTCGCGGAGCATGCGCAAACGCAGTGAGTCCAGGTGGCTCTCGAAGTAGCGCATCTTCTCGAACATGGTTCGCCCGGGCAGGTCTGGCACCCCACCCACCACCACCCGGCCGGGCTCTCCCCCGGCGTGCAGGTCTATTGCCAGGACGTCCCGGGCTGTCGGCAGCAAGGCCTCAGAGCCGCTCGGCCACACTCTGTCCCTGGAGGAAGAAGAGCAGGTAGTCTGGGCCGCCGGCCTTGGTGTCGGTGCCGCTCATGTTGAATCCCCCGAACGGATGCACACCCATCTGCGCCCCGGTCGAGCGGCGGTTGATGTACAGGTTGCCCACATGCATCCGCTCCTTGGCCAAGGCGATCCGCTCTGGGTCACGGCTGAAGTACGAGCCGGTGAGCCCATACTCGGTGTTGTTGGCGATGCGGATGCCGTCCTCGAAGTCCCGAGCCCTGACGAGCGCGAGCACCGGCCCGAAGATCTCCTCGGTCGCGATCCTGGCGGTCTCGCTGACGCCACCGAAGATGGTCGGCTCGATGAAGTGGCCGGCGCCCTGCCCCTTGCCACCTCCCAGAAGCAGCTCTCCCTCACCTCGGCCGATCTGCAGATAGTCGAGGATCTTCTCTTCCGCATCCCCGTCGATCACGGGCCCGACCGCGACCCCAGGATCCACCGGGTCTCCCATGCGGAGACGTCGGGCCATCTCCAGGATCTTGGGAGACAGCTCGTCATAGACGGAGGAGACGACAACCGCCCGAGACCCGGCGGAGCACTTCTGCCCCTGGAAGCCGAACGCGCTGCGGGCTATATCCAGGGCGGCCAGGTCAAGGTCGGCGGTCTCGTCCACCACAACCGCATTCTTGCCCCCCATCTCAAGCTGGACCCGCTTCAGCCAGCGCTGTCCGGGATGCACCTTCGACGCCCGCTCGTAGATCCTTATCCCGACCTCCTTGGAACCGGTGAAAGCCACAAACCTGATCTTGGGGTGGTCGACCAGCGCCTCGCCCACCACCTCGCCAAAACCGGTCAGTAGGTTCAAAACGCCATCCGGCAGCCCGGCCTCGCGAAGCACCTCAGCCAGCCACCAGGCTGTTGTGCTCGCCGTCTCCGCCGGCTTGAGGATGACGCAGTTGCCCGACACCAGCGCTGCCGTGGTCATGCCCGTGGTCAGAGCCAGGGGGAAGTTCCATGGTGAGATCACCGCGCCCACTCCCAGCGGGAGATAGCGGAACAGGGTCGCCTCCCCCGGCCACGGCGCCATCTGGTCCCGGGTGGTCAGCGCCAGCGCCTGGCGGGCATACCACTCCATCAGGTCCACCGCCTCGGCTGCCTCCCCGTCCGCCTCGTCCCACGGCTTGCCCACTTCGTAAACCATGAGAGCGCCCAGCTCGTGCCTCCTGCGCCGCACCACCTGAGCCGCCCGGAGAAGCAGCAGGGCGCGCTCCTCGATGGGAGTCCTGGACCAAGACTCGAATGCCCTCCAACCGGACTCCACCGCCTGCTCCACGTGAGCCCCTTCCGCCACCGCGTGGCTGCCCACGACCTGATCCGGCCGCGCGGGGTTGTAGGACTCCAGTGCCGCCTGTGAGTCCACCTCCCTGCCGTTGATGAGAAGGGGATATCGGCGCCCCAGCATCCCCTTCACGCGCGCGAGCGCCGCCTCGAAGTCGCGGCGATTCGCATCCTGGGAGAAATCCAAGGATGGCTCACTGGAGAAGGGCGGGATGATCATTTGGTTGGGCTCCTGATGATTTGGCTTGTTGCGGACGATTTCGGGGGCACCGCCGGCGCTCAGCGGCGGACCATGTTGCGGGCGAGGAAGAGCAGGTTCGCCGGCCGCTCGGCCAACCGGCGCATGAAGAACGGGTACCAATGGGTCCCGTACGACGTGGCCACCAGCACGGTGAAGCCTCTGGCCAGCAGGGACCTCTGCAGCTGCGGCCTAACGCCATAGAGCATCTGGAACTCGAAGCGGTCGCGGCCGATCCCGTGACGCCGAATGAAGCCGATGGCGTGCTCGATCATGCGCTCGTCGTGGGTGGCGATGGCGGTGTAGCCGTCGCCCAGCAGGGCCGCCTCCATGAGCCGCACGTAGTTGCGGTCGACGTCGACCTTGCTCGGATACGCGACCTCGGCGCTCTCCAGGTAGGCACCCTTGACCAGGCGCAGATTGGGTGCCAGGGGCAGCAGGGAGTCGAGGTCGGCGGCCGACCGGTAGAGGTACGACTGCAGCACCGCCCCGACGTTGCCGAATCCCCGCTCCCTCAGCCTGCGGTACATCCTCAACGTGGGTTCGACCCGGGCCGACTCCTCCATGTCCATGCGCATGAACATCCCCAGCTCGCGCGCGACCTCGAGCAGATGGGACATGTTGCGTTCGGCCAGATCCTCGTCGATGGCGAGCCCCATCAGGGTTGGCTTGATCGCGACATTGGCGTTCAGCTTCTCGGCCGCCATCCGCCTCAGCAGAGCCTCGTAGTCCTCCACCGCGCGGGCGGCGTCCGTCTCGTTGTCAACCGCCTCGCCGAGTTCGGTGGCGTTGCACTTGAACCCCTGCTGGTTCAGGTCCTGGATGATCCTGATGCACTCGTCCATGGTCTCCCCGGCGACGAACCGGGAGGCTCCCAGGCGCATCCCGTACCGACTCATGAAACGTTCGGTGGCTCCGTTGTTGGCGGTCACGAGGATCGCCGCCCGGGCCGCGCTGTTCAGTGACAAGGTCGCTTCTCCTATGGATGGATCGGGCCGAACGGTTGAGCTTCCGAGGTCTCCCCACCGAACTGGGGTGCCACCTTGACAGCAATTGTGCAGGCCATCTGCGGTGCCGCCCACCTCCTCACAATCCTCGGAGCCCCAACTATGGAATCCAGCTTATCGCCTTGAGATGCCCGGCTTGGACTCACGGCCCTCGAAGCCGGGCCCTAGATCAGAAGTCACGCTGGCAACCTCGGGGCGTGTCGCCGCGGGCCGGGCTATTTGCACCGCGACTGAGGTGGAGAGCTATATTGTAGTGACAACTACACCGAGCCCGGAAGGGCGCCCGCCCAAGGAGCTGAAGTGACCGAGCGACCAGTGGAACCAGTGCAGACGGCGACTGCTTTCGTATTCGAGGGGCCGACTCCGGGCTCGGGCGAACCCGGCCCCTCGGATGCAGGGGCTCCTTCCCGGGAGGGTCGCTGGGCGGTCCTGGGCACCACCTCCCTGGCTCACTTCGTCAACGACGGGACCGTCTTCTTCATCCCGGTCATGGCCGACCTGTTGGCCAGCCGCGGCCACCTGTCCGCCACCGAAGTCACGGTGATGCTGACCGTCTTCTATTTGAGCTCAGCCTTGGCCGGAATCGCGGTGGGACGGCTCGCCGACCGGGCGGGAAGTCGGGGCGCCAAGATGGCTTTGGGAATCCTGGGGCTGGCCGCGGGGCTGACGCTGTTCTTCGCGGCGGCGAAGGTCGACGGGGCGGCGCTCCGGGTCGCCCTGGCCCTGATGGCGGCGCTCGTCGCCGGTGTCGGCAGCTCGACCTACCACCCGCTGGGCGCAACCCTGATCACGGATGCCTTCGCACCCGCGAACCGCGCCCGAGCTCTGGGCGCCAACGGCGCCCTGGGGAGCCTGGGGAGGGCTCTGTATCCCACGATCTTCTTCTCAGTGACCGGCCTCCTGGCCTCCCAGGCCTCAGCCTTGGTGGTCTTCGCGGTGATCGCAACCGGAGCGGCGGCCCTGCTCTGGATGGCCCGCACGGATGCCGCCCCGCGGTCGGCGCGGCAGGCCCAGCGGCCGTCAGCGACCAAGGGCGGGTGGCTCGACAGGAATGTGACGATCTTGACTGTGGTGTCACTGCTGCGATCGGTCGCCTTCACGGGCATGGTGGCATGGCTGCCCACCTACTTCACCAGGGAGAGGAGCCTCGGGCTCTCGACCGAGCTGGGCCTGATGGTGACCTTGCTGTACGCGGGGGGAATCGTCGGGCAGCCGGTGTTCGGGCTGCTCGCTGATCGTGTTGACAAGCGCCTCATGCTGGCAGTGGCGACTTTGGGGGCGGCCGCGACCACCTTCGGCTACCTGCACACGGGAGGTGCCCTGGGGCTGGTGCTCCTGGGCGCCTTCGGGGTGTTCAACTTCAGCGGCTTCCCGCTGCTCATGTCGCTCGTGGCCGACTACGTTCCCAAGGGCGGGTCCACCACCGCCAATGCCTTCGTGTGGGGCCTCGGCTCCACCGGGGGTCAGGCCATCGGCCCTTTGGTCATCGGCCTGCTGGCGCTCAGTTCCTACCGCAACCTCGCGGGATCGTTTGAGATTCTCGCCGTCATCGCGGTCGTGGGACTTTTCGGCCTGCTCCTGATGTCCAAGACCGAGCAGCATTCCAAGCCACAGCTATTCGGCTGACTAGGTCCGCGAGGCCCGGTGTCAATAACGTCCAGAGTCTCCCGGGCCGGTCTGCCGGAGGATGCTCTCGATAACGTCGTGGCCCGGGGGACGCCGGGGAGTGGTGCGCCGGGAGCTGTTCTTGCGACGGTCCTGACGTGGGTTGAGCATGTGGGCCTCCTGTTTGCGCCACACCCGCTCGATCAGGACCCTGATCTCGACGCCATCCTCGACCGGAATCTCATGGGCGGCAAGGGAGCGCACCACCCGCTCCGGCAGCGCCGCGGCCTCGCTTAGGTTCAGCTGCTCCAGCGCTTCCAGGATGTCATCCAGACGGCGCAGCATGTCCCGCCGATCGGTCTTCTCCTCGGTGACCGCCATCACGACCTTGATTATGTGGCCTGGGCCAACGACTTGGCAAAGATGACCGGATTTCGTTGGCGGATGCAGACGGTTCCTGTGTTCCGGTCCGCTTTCGCGCCCGGCTCGCGTCTCACGAACGCTGCTGGAATCCTTCAGCGCATCTCGATTGGGGCCGGCCTTGGCCGGTGTGGCGCGCTTTCAGTCCGCGCCGGTCGGGCCGGGTGACCGTGCTGCCCAAGAGCTGGCCCGGAGCCCGGAGAGCAGCCCTCTGGTCCTGCCACCTCCTGGATCACGGCCACGGCCGCTGGCCCATCCGACCCCAGGGCCCAGTGGGGACTGGACCGCAGGGGGTGCAGTCGACATGGTCCCCATCTCGCAGGCTCGGG
>JAJYWM010000315.1 GCA_021791455.1 bacterium
GTTTCGTGGCCGGCACGATCAAGCTCTACCTGGGTGGCCTGGAGACCGAACCGGCCCTCCCGTCGGGAAGCTTACGGTACGTACTTCCGGGCCGCCCCGTGGCGCACGAGCATGTGCGACTCAACCAGGAGTTTCGCTTCTTGCTACCACCTGGCACCTACGTTCTGGCCGTCGGAGCCCCGTGGTTCCCTGTGCAGGTCTCCGTTCACCCCGGCCAGTCGTCCTGGAAGGTGATTCCAGGCGGCTGCCTGTGATCGCCCGCTTCAGCCGAGCCTGCGACGGGCTTCTCCTATGGGTAGCGGGTCCCCCCGGAGCACCCGTGCGATGGTGCGTGGCCGGGCGGCAAGTTAGAGTCGCCCCGTGGCCATTGACGCGCTAGACCTGAACCGCCGGAACTGGGACGATCGGGCACGGGTGCACGGTCAGGACAAGTTTTACGATTCGCAGTCCCTGGTGGCCGGGGCTTCCTCGCTCACTGAGGTTGAGGCGGAAGCCGTGCGCCTGGCAGTCGGCGAGGTGGCTGGACTGGAGGTGATCCACCTGCAGTGCCACATCGGCTTCGACTCGATCAGCCTGGCCCGAGCGGGCGCCCGCGTCACTGGTCTGGACTTCTCGCCGGCCTCCCTGGCAAAGGCCGCGGCCCTCGCTGACCGCTGCGGGGTCGAACTCTCGCTGGTGGAGGCTGACGTGTGCCACCCACCCTCGAGCCTCTTTGAGCACTTTGACCTCGCCTACGCCACCATCGGTGTACTGTGCTGGGTCGGTGACATCGATGCCTGGATGACGGCGGTCCACCACTTGCTGCGGCCCGGCGGCAGCCTGGTGCTGGTGGAGATCCATCCGCTCCAGGGCATGATCGCCACCACCGATCCGCTGGTGCTCGACTTCCCCTACTGCTTCGATGGGCCGCACGTCATTGACGTCCCGGGCAGCTACACCGACCGTGGCGCCACGATCCGGGCCACCAAGACGGTCCAATACGCCCACAGCATCGGCGAGGTGGTCACCGCGGCGATTGACGCGGGCCTTCTGGTCCGCCGGCTGGTGGAACACCAGGCCGCGCCACGAGACTACCGAGGCGACCTGGCGGGCCCGGAGGCGGACGGGAAGTATCGTCTCCGTCTCGGCGGTGAACCCGTTCCCATGCTGTACACCCTGCTGGCCGAGCGCCCGGCCTGAGCGGTTGGCGTCCGGTGACGCCCACACGCCGGCCCTTCCGGCCGACGCGTCATGCCCAGCCGACATCTGCCTGGGGTCACCCCCGGCAGCGAGTCCGTAGTGTGCGATCCTGACTCGGTGGCCGTGATCAAGAGCGGGGCTGCGTCCCTGCCGGTAGCGCGGCTGGATGGTGTCCTCGCTCGGGGCCTGAGACTCGGCGGTGAGGATCACTGGGATCAGACCCGGTGAGCCCGCCGATATCACTGCGAGGCCACGCGTGGCGTCGTGACGCCTACTTCGGGGGCGAGGACGACTCGGAGCGATGGCCGTAGGCGCCCCGGCGGCCGGTCAGAACTGATACCCGGAAGCCGAGTACCAGGTCAGCCAGGTTCCTGCACGTTCCAGCACGGCCGTCGTCGCGGTGATCCCGGGGGCGCATTTCTCGAAGGGGGTGCCCGGCGCGCAGAAGTAGACGAGCCAGCTGGCGTCCACGGTGGGCTGGCCGCACATTCGTGCCAGGAATCCGGCCAGCAACCCGCCCGACGGACCCCAGGCCGGCACGGCTCGAAGGTCAATGGCCGTGAACCGCGCTCGAAGTCCGAACTCGGGCTTCCCGGTCCATGCACTGGCTTCTGCCGACCAAAGGGCCGGGTCGTAGGAGTGGAGCAGGGCCGCCAGTGAGGTCGCTTCCGACTCGGCGGCCACCAGCCGCGCGAATGCCTTCATGGAGCCGTTGGGCTGCTGCCGGAGTCCGGTCTGGGCAGGGCAGTCCTGGCTGGCGCTAACTCCAGGGTTGGGGGCCAGTGGCGGGGGATACACGGTGGGCGGGAACGAGGGCGACGTTGCAACCGGGGACTTGGGGCGAGTTGGCGCTGGAGCTCCGCAGGACACCAGCATCGCGATGGCGGCGGCCGCGGCCAAACAGGTTGCCAGGGTTCCTGTGCGTGGTCTCCGGCACCTCTCCTCATGCTCGGGCATGCGTTCGAGGCAATTCTTGCACGGCTTGACCTTGAGCCCTGCCGCGCGTCCCTGCCGGGGCCTGCGTACCGCGTGGCCGCTCGGGATCAGTGGTCATTTAGGAAGGCCCAGATCAGGGCGCCGTGGGCGTCCGAAGGAATGTGCTCTAACTTGGATTCGAAACCGACCGCGAGGCCACTTTGACACCTGACCGTACCCCGTTTGCGGTACCAGCTGCCCTCAAGCGTCCTTTGCGAAGACGGTGCTCTCACGGCTCAGCTGAGCGGGGCTCCGATGTGCTACAAATAGCACCATGGTGACCGTGGGCGTGCGCGAGCTGCGGCAGCGAGCCAGTGAACTCCTCCGCCAGGTGGAGGCGGGCGAGAC
>JAJYWM010000093.1 GCA_021791455.1 bacterium
GTGTCGGTGATCCCGCATGACCAGGTTGGATGCGACCCGATACAGCCAGGCGGAGTACGGCACCCCGCGCCATTCGAATTTCTCGATCTCGGCGTACGCGCGCATGAAGGTGGTGGCGGTGACATCTTCAGCCCGCTCCCAACTTCCGGTCTGGTGATAGACATAGGCGTGGATGGCGTCGACATAGCGGTCATAGAGAGTGGCGAACGCTCCCGGGTCGGTCTTCGCCGCCTCGACCAGCTGGCGCTCCTCCTCCAACTCCTCCTGTGTTCTGGCTCCCCTTTTAGGCGGCGAGGGCCCTGGCCGAGCCCCCCCACCCAATGACGACAATTCCGGCAGACCCGCCATGGTTACGCCGGGCCCGCCCCGGTCGCCGTCGGCCGCAATTCCAGGTGGAGGGCCAGGGCGGCGTCCGAGAACGCCTCCAGGGCCGCGTCCAGGTGTTCCCGAGTGTGGCTGGAGGTGACGATGGTGCGCACCCGCCCCTGATCCCGGGCTACGGTTGGAAATCCGATCCCCTGGGCGAACACCCCCCTTGCCCGAAGTTCATCGGACAGCGCCATGGCGACGCTGGCCGGGCCCACGATGACCGGTGTGATCGGCGTCTCGCTACGACCACAGTCGAACCCAAGCTCGGTCAGGCCCGCCTTGAAGTAGCGGGCATTGTCCCAGAGCCGCTCCTGCCGCTCCGGCTCATCGTCCATCACTTCCAGGGCCGCCAGGCACGCGGCGACGACCGCCGGCGGATGGGACGTCGAGAACAAGAACGGTCGACCTAGGTGGATCAGGGTGTCGCGCAAGGCCTGTGAGCCGGCCGCGTACCCGCCCAGGACCCCGACCGCCTTGCTGAGGGTACCCACCTGGATGGCAACCCGACCCTCGAGCCCGAAATGGTCCACCGAACCCCTGCCATGCCGTCCCAGGACTCCCGAGGCATGAGCGTCGTCAACCATCACCGCCGCTCCAAACGCCTCGCTGCGCTCCACGATCTGGGGCAGCGGGGCGATGTCGCCGTCCATGCTGAAGACGCCATCGGTGACCACCAGCACCCGTCGCCGCCCGTCGTCGCGAGCCTGCTCGAGACACCTCTCCAGCCCATCCAGGTCACGATGGGGGAAGACGTAGCGGCGAGCCTTGGTCAGCCTGATGCCATCGATGATGCTGGCGTGGTTGAGAGCGTCGCTGACAACCGCGTCCTGCTCTCCCAGCACTCCTCCCAGGACCGCCACATTGGCGGTGTAGCCGCTCTGCAGAGTGAGCGCCGCCGGAGTTCCCTTGAACCGTGCCAGCCGCGCCTCCAGCTCCTCGTGAATCGACTGCGTTCCCGCAATCGTGCGGACCGCACCGGATCCGGCACCCCACTTCCTCACCGCGTCAATGGCGGCCTGCTCCAGCCTGGGGTGGGTGTTCAGGCCAAGGTAGTTGTTGGAGGAGAGGTTGATGAGCCGGCGTCCATCTATGACCACCTCAGCATCCTGGGGGCTCTGCAGCACCGCAAGCGGCCGAAAGCGGCCCTCCTCCCTCAACAAATCGAGGTCCGCGCGCAGGCTGGTGTCCAAATCGATCATCGCCATTCGCCCTCCGGAGGATAGAGAATTACCTTGCCCACGGCCCCTGCCCGAGCCAGGTTCGCCGCCCTCTCGAATTCAAGTATCGGCACCCTGTCAGTCAGTATGGGCCTCACGTCCACAGCGCCCGAGCTGAGATAGGCGGAGGTTCTGTCCCACGTTTCAAACTGTCTGCGGCCCGTTACCCCAAACAGGGTAACCCCGCGCATGACCACCATCGTGGAGAGGTCGATGCGCACATCCTCGTCCCCCAGGCCCAACAGGCTGACCCATCCTCCCGGCGATATCACGCTCAGGGCGGCGCCGATCAGCGCCGGGTGGCCGGACATCTCCAAGACCACATCTGCGGTCCCGCGGCACGCCCTGGTGAGCTCGGGCACCAGATCGGGAGCGCGCGAAGTGTCGACCAGGGCGTCCGCACCCATCTCCTCGGCGATCCTCAGACGGGCTGCGACTCGGTCCACCGCCACCACCCGGCTAGCCCCCTCTGCCTTGGCCACCCCGACTGCTGCAAGTCCAATCGGTCCGCACCCGGTCACGAGCACCACACGGTCCCTGAGCGGGCCCTGGGAGGCCGCGTGGACGGCGTTGCCCATGGGCTCCTGGAAAGCGATGACGGCGGGATCCAACCCAGCGGGCGCGGGCCGGCAATTGCGCCCTGGAAGCGCCACCAACTCGGCCCATGCGCCATCGGCATCGACTCCCAGGATGCGCGTCCGCTGACACACGTGGAAGTCTCCTCGCAGGCACTGGGGACAAGTGCCGCAGACTACGTGGGTTTCAACTCCCACCAGGTCTCCGACCGCCAGATCGTCAACCCCTTCACCCAGGGCCATGACCAGCCCGGCCATCTCATGGCCCATGACCCGTGGGGGATGGACTCGGGCGGAGGCCCAGGGATTCCAATCCAAGATGTGAAGGTCGGTGCCGCAGATACCCATCGCCACCGGCTTGAGCAGCGCCTCACCGGGGCCGGGCCGGGGATCAGGGACCTCCGCCAGCTCTGCCCCTCTTTGCGGATGCCGCTTTAGTACTGCGCGCAACGCTCTGCCTCCATGGCGGTTTTGTGCGATCGAAGCCGCACTCCAATGATGCGACTCCGCATCCTCCCCCATCATGGGAGCATCGCGTCTCCCGGCGTCAGGGCGACCGCCCCATGAGCCTCGGAAGCCAGTCACAGCGATCAGAGCGAAGGAGATCCCCGAGGATCCGGCAGCAAGTCGGCGCAGTGGGCGTGGCCGGGTCGATCCCTCTCCGAGGTGTGGTCCAGGCAGGCGGCGGCAGGGGCTTGGGGGCAGGTGGCGGCTTTGATATCCCCCGATCCCTACCCCTCAGAGCAAAGATCGGATATCTTGGCCAGCGACGCGTTCGTTCGGACGCGGGAGAATCGAAGAGGAGGGAGCAGAATGGTTCGGGCCTACATCCTCATGACCCTGGAACCGGGCAAGGCGATGGACGTCGTGCAGCGCTTGCGCAGAGAGGCGGGAGTGCTCCAGGTGGATGCGATCACGGGGGAATACGACGCCATCGCCCAGATCCAGGCTGACGACGTGAAGGGCATCGGCACCCTGATCGTGGACCGGATCCAGAGCTTCAGCGGGGTGTCGCGCACCATCACCTGCCTCGCTGTGGAGTGAGGCGGGCGCGGCTGGCGACAAGGGCCGGAGCAGTAATCGAGCTTTCTGGCATCGAGGGCTCGACCACCAGCAGGTCTCTGAAATAGGCCCGGTAGAACCCTCGGTCGCGGGTGAGTAGCCGGTCGGCGCGGTCCATGGCATGCGCGCCGACGAGAAAGTCCGGGGCCAAGCGGATCCGTTCGCCGCCGTTGCGCTGGTAAGCCCGAAAGATCCGGGATGCCTGGAGTGCCGCTCGCTCCGAGGTCGGCTCATACTCGACGCCCAGCCTGGCCAGAACCCGACGGGCCTCGCCAACGGTCGGGAAGAGACCGGCGACCTCGCCGTACACCACGTCGCACGCGACCACCGGGCCCCGCTTTAGGCTGGACTGCAGCGCGGCCCACGATTCGCTGCCGTTGGCAGGATCGGGGCTCAGGATGTCGATCAGGATGTTGGAGTCAACCGCCGTCCTCAAAGGTGGTCAACCGGTCCGCGGAGCTGCTCCATCAGGGGGTCTGTCGAGATCCCCCATCCCAGGTACCCGTACACGGATCGCTCGAGGGTGGCCGAGGACTCCTCCATCTTATGCCCGCCTACCCCTCCGCCCCGAGAAGCCGGATTCGGGCCTTTCGGTCGTGTCCAGCGCTGCTCAGATTCGTCCATATCACCCTCGTCGTGGCGGCAAAGGCCGCGGCTGAAAAAGGGAGAGCCATCGCTGCTCTCCGGGACATCAGTCCGGCCACGGGATCAAGGACGGCCGCGTCAGCTCAGGTAGGGGGCAACTCCATGGCCCTGCTGGGCTGCATCCATGACGACCTCGCTTACGGTTGGGTGAGCGTGTATCACGTCTCCCAGCTCCGCCATGGTGAAGCCGTCGCTGATCGCGACACCCACCTCGTGGATCAACTCAACCGCATGCGGCCCCATGATCGTGGCCCCCAGCAGGCGGTCATCCTGGGCGTCGGCTACCAGCTGAACATAGCCTTCCGGCTCGCCCTCCGCCAACGCCTTGGCCTCACCCACGAAGCGTGCCTGGCCAATCTTCACCTCGTGGCCGGCTTCCCTGGCGAGATCGGCGTGCAGCCCGACAGTGGCAATCTCGGGGCTGGTGAAGATGCAGTTCGGCACCACGGTGCGATCCATAGGCCGTCGCAACTGCGGATCAAGGGCATTCTCGGCAGCCCTGGCCGCCTCGGCGCTGGCCAGATGCGCAAGCTGGAGACCGCCTATGCAATCCCCGGCTGCCCAGATCGACTCGTTGCCGGTCCTGAGGAATTCATCCACCTCAAGGTGGCCCCGGGCATCTATCGTCACGCCGGCCTCCTCCAGCCCGATTGACAGGGTCTGGGGTGTCCGGCCCACCGCGACCAGCAGTGTGCTGGCTTCCAGATCGGTCCCATCGGAGAGCGTGGCCGTGATGGACTCCTCGCCATAGTCCACCTTCTCCACCATGCTTTCCAGGTGGACCCGGACTCCGTGGCCCTCCAGGAGCCGCTGAAACTGCTGGGCTGTGCGCCGGTCGACGCCCGCCAGCAGCTGAGGCAGCATCTCCACAACGGTGACCTGCGAACCGAGGGGCGCGAAGAGGCTCGCAAACTCGCAGCCGATCACTCCACCACCGATGATCAATAGCCTCTTGGGAATCTCCTTCAGGGTCCAGACACCGTCGGAGGTGATCACGCGGGGATGGGACATATCGATGCCGGGCAGGCCGGACGGCTCGGTCCCCACACACACGATGAGGTGGTCGTAAGGATAGCCGACGCCGCCAGCCACCACGGCGCCCCCGTCCAGACGGCCCTGCTCTTGAACCACCTTGACCTTCTTGCGTCTGCAGGCCGCCTCAACCCCCTGACGCATCTTGAGCACGATCTCATCCTTGCGCTCCTGCATCCTGGGAAAGTCGAAGGTCAGCCCATCCACCATGAGTCCGAATTCATGGGCGCGCTGGATCTTGCTCGCCAGCGCGGATATCGCGAGCAGGGCCTTGCTAGGAACACAGCCGCGGTTGAGGCAGGTGCCGCCCAACTCGCGGCGCTCGACGAGCACTACATCCGCTCCCATCTGAGCTGCGCGCAGAGCGGCCACATCGCCAGCTGGCCCCCCTCCTAGGACTACGACCCTTTGGGCCATCAGGCATCCTCCTTCCCGGGGGCCGCGAGAGCACCCAGTACCGCCTCTCTGACCAGCCGTTCCTGCTCAACCAAGTGGGCGCTCATCGAGCCCTCGGAGGGAGAGGCCTGAGCGCGACGCCCAACGTAGTCCAACCGGAGTCCGACGGGCAGCAGTGCTTGCAGTCGAGGAGCGACGTAGCTGAAAGCGCCCATGTTCTTGGGCTCCTCCTGGACCCAGGCCACCGAGCTGAGATCGCGGTACTGCGACAGCACCTGGGCGATCGCGGTGGCAGCGAACGGATACAGGAGCTCGAGACGCACCACGGTCACGTCCTTGGCTCCGTCCTTGTCCCTCCTCGCCATCAATTCGTGGGCCACTTTGCCGGTGGCAAGCAGCAGCCTCTTGGTGGCTGCTGGTGTGGGCCCCGCGGGATCCATCAACACCGGCTCGAACGATCCCGTCGCCAGCTCGTCGGCCGAGGCCGTTGCCGCCTGCAACCGCAGCCCGCTCTTGGGGGTGAACACGATAAGCGGCCGGCGCTCAGGCGCCAGCGCCTGCAATCGCAGCAGATGGAAGTACTGGGCCGCGGTCGAGGGGTAAGCGACCCGGATGTTGCCCTCCGCCGCCAACTCCAAGAAGCGCTCAATGCGTGCGCTGGAATGCTCGGGACCGCTGCCCTCGTAGCCGTGAGGAAGCAGAAGCGTGAGGCGGGACTCCTGATCCCACTTGGCCTGCCCGGCTGCCACGAACTGGTCGATGACGACCTGAGCATTGTTGAAGAAATCTCCATACTGCGCTTCCCACAGCACGAGCGCCTCGGGCTTGGTCACACCGAATCCGTACTCGAAGCCCATGGCCGCCACCTCTGAGAGGGGACTGTTGTGGACCTCGAATGTGGCCCGAGCATCGGCCAGGTGCTGGATGGGGGCCCAGGCAGAGCCCGTCGCCACGTCGTGCAGCACTAGGTGGCGCTGACTGAACGTGCCCCGTTCGGTGTCCTGTCCGGTGAGGCGGATGGCCACCCCCTCTGTGATCAGGCTGGCGAAGGCGAGCGCCTCGGCCTGGGCCCAGAGGACCCTTCCGGGGGGCTCGAAGGCCAGGGGCCTTTGGGCGAAGAACCGGTTCAACTTGGGGTTGAGCTGAAAACCTTCGGGTACCAGCCCCAACTCCCGATCGAGTTCCGCGAGACGTCCGACAGACACTGCGGTCGGAGTCGTCGGCAGACCCTCGGGCTCGGACATCGTGCCCGCGGGTTGAGCCGCCGCCGCGAGGTCCGCCCTTTGGGCTACCGCCCTGGCATGGGCATCCGCCATCTCCTGGTAGCAGGAAGCCTGCTCCTGCTCAACGTCCGTTTCGCTGACCACCCCCTGCTCGACCAGCTGCTTCCCGTACACCTGTACCGGGGTGGGGTGGCTACGGATCTTGGCCATCATGAGTGGCTGGGTGTAGGCCGGCTCATCTCCCTCGTTGTGGCCCAGGCGCCGATATCCAATGAGATCGATCAGAACGTCGCGTTCGAACGTGGCCCGATAGGCGACGGCCAACCTAACCGCCGCCAAACAGGCCTCCACATCATCGCCATTCACGTGGACGATGGGGATGTCGTACCCCTTGGCTACGTCGCTGGCGTAGCGCGTCGAGCGCCCCTCGTCGGGAAGCGTCGTGAACCCGATCTGGTTGTTGGCGATGATGTGGATCGTGCCTCCGACCCGGTAACCCTCAAGGCTCTGCAGGTTGAGGGTCTCGGTGACGACCCCCTGGCCGGTGAAGGCAGCATCGCCGTGGATCAGGACAGGTATGGCGGCCCGGGTGTCCTGAGAGATGACGGTGGTTTTGTCCTTCGTCTGCCGCGCCCTGGTCCTTCCTTCGACCACCGCGTTGACAACCTCAAGATGGCTCGGATTGTGGGTGAGCACGACCCCCACCTCTCGGTTGTCGCGAGTTCGAGCCACACCCTCGGCACCGTAGTGGTACTTCACGTCCCCGGTAGAGGCGCCACCGAGGTACGCACCGCTCTCAAACTCAGCGATGATGTCCTCTAGGCTCCTTCCCACGATCCGGGCCGTTACGTTGAGGCGGCCCCGGTGAGCCATGCCCAAGACCACCTCCCTGGTGCCGTCGCGTGCGAGCAATTCGATCAGGTGCTCCAGCATCGGCACGAGGGCATCAACCCCCTCGATCGAGAATGTGTGCTGACCCAGATAGGTCTTGCGCAGGAAGCGCTCGAAGGCGTCGACCTGCGCCAATCGATGCAGCAACTGCCGCTGCTCGTCGGCCGTCAGCTTCGCCAGATTGGCACCGGACTCAATCTGGCTGCGCAACCAGGTCCGCTGCTCGTGACTGCTGATGTGCTCTATCTCGTAGGCCAAGGTCCCGCAGTAGGTCTGCCGCATCTGGGGCAGGGCCTCTGCCAAGGTGGCCCCCCTGACGGCTACCCGCAGCATCTCAGCTGGGATCCGCGCCATCAGGGACTGGTTGAGACCCACAGTGGATGGTTCGAGCGATGGGTCGCCGGGCGGCTCGGAACCGAGCGGGTCGAGGCGAGCGGCCAGATGGCCGTGGGTTCGGTAGGCCTTGACCAGCGACATGCCTGCGGCTACGGCCCACATCAACTCCTGGCTGGGAGCGGAGCCCGAACCGGTGGAGAGCGGCAGGCGCCGGGCGGGAGCACTCAGGTCAAGAGCCGGCAGATCCAGTTGCAGGCTCCCGAACACGTCCTCATACAGTTGGCCGTCCCCCGCCAGCAAACGCTCGAGCTTCTGCAGCAGCATCCCCGACTCCAGCCCCTGGACCAGACGATGGTCATAGGTGCTGGTGACCGTCATCACGGGCTGGACCCCCAAGGCTGCGGCATCGTCACGCGACATCGTCCCAAAGCCGGGGGGCAGACCAATCGCCCCCACCGCGACGATCGCTGACTGGCCAGCCATCAGGCGGGGCACCGAGGCCACGGTCCCCACCCCACCGGGGTTGGTCAGGGTGATGGTGGCACCGGCCAGGTCATCGACCGACAGCCCGCCCGACCTCGTGCGCCGCACAAGATCCTCATAGGCGGCGCGGAAGTCGGGGAATTTGAGAAGGTGGGCGCCACGTATGACCGGCACCAATAGAAAGCGGCTGCCATCGCCGCGTTCGACGTCCACCGCAAGGCCCAGATTGACCCCGTCCCGTACCACCCTCTGGGGCGCGCCATCTTGCCTGCTGAACCCCGCGGAGAACACTGGCATGTCCCGGGCGGCCCGCACCAAAGCGAAGGCCAGGAGATGAGTGAAGGAGACCTTGAGATCGGCACGCCCAGACTCGGCCAGCCCCTCGTTCAACTGGCGGCGGCGGAGCTCCAGGACCGGGACCTCCAGGGTTCTGAAGCTGGTCGCCGTGGGGATGGCGAGGCTCTCCTCCATCGCGTCGACGAGCTTGGCCGCTGACCCCTTGATCTGGAGTACCTGGGTTGCCCCAGGCGCGGCGGGGGTTGGGCTCCGACTGACGTCGTCCCGGCGGATCAGGCCACCTGGGCCGGTCCCGGCCACTGCTCGAAGGTCGACGCCCTTGATCGCCGCGGCCCGCCGAGCCAAAGGGGTCGCGTCCAATTGCAAGGTGGACGGCGGCGCCTGAGGCGAGTCCTCCCGCGGCGCCCCCGCCGCCATCGCACTCCCGTCCGAAGACTCCTTCGGAGCCTCGGGCTCGGGCTGGATGCGGGCGATCACGGTACCGACGGAGACCGTCTCTCCCTCTGGAATCAAGACCTCCAGGACCCTGCCCCCGACGGGAGCTGGGACCTCCGCGTCCACCTTGTCGGTCTGAATCTCGACCAGCGTCTGACCGGCCTCGATGCGGTCACCTGGCTGCTTGTGCCAGGTGCCCACTACCCCCTCAGTCACGGACTCACCCAGAGCGGGAAGAGGAATCGCTACAGGGTCAGCGGGCGCGGCCCGGGGGCTGTCCGGCTCCCCGGTCGCGCTCTCCGCCGAGGTGCCCGCGCCGTCGACAGCGCCCCCGAGGGCCATCTCCGCCAAGGGAGCTCCTATGGCGACCACTTCCCCCTCGGTCGCCACGATGCGCGACAGCACCCCTGATGCCGGCGCGGGCACCTCGGCGTCAATCTTGTCGGTCTGAATCTCAACGAGAGTCTCGCCAGCGGTAACTCGGTCACCGACCTGCTTCCGCCAGGCGCCCACCACCCCCTCGGTCACCGACTCCCCCATCTGAGGCAGCGTCACCGCCAGGGTCTTGCTCGGCAAAGGATCTCCAGTGTGGGCGAGCCGAACTGAAGCTCAGCGGCTCACGTTCCTAGTTGCTTCTGTATACGATTCTAGGGATGACGACCGTGGTTGGGGTCAGCCTCTTGACTCCTGGAGCCGAAAGGCCCAAGATATTGCGCCTAGGCCCTGCGACAACCGCTACATATGGTTCGGCAGCCACCTAGACACCTCTAGTCAACCACCCATCGTCCCGCCAGGAGGAAACCCGTGGACCGATCCTCAAGCAACCCCGAGCCCGCTGGCATTTCACACCGGGGAGGCCAGCCGGCTAGCCCCAGCCAGGCCACCAGCCCGACGGAAGCGCTCCGAATCTCCCGCCATTTCACCCGGCCGGGATTGCACCCCTTCGACACCATCACCTGGGAGCGGCGCAACGCCACGATCGCCAATGAGAAGGGTGAGATCGTCTTCACCCAGGAGGATGTCGAGGTACCGGCGAACTGGTCCCAGCTGGCCACCAACGTGGTCGTTTCCAAGTACTTCCGGGGTATGTTGGGCAGCCCCACTCGGGAGACCAGCGTCCGCCAGCTGATCTCCCGAGTGGCGGACACCATCCGCGACTGGGGACGCCAGGGCCAGTACTTCGCCAGCGACGAGGACTTGGAGGTGTTCCACTCCGAGCTATGCGCCATCCTGGTCAACCAAGTCGCCGCGTTTAACAGCCCGGTCTGGTTTAACCTCGGCGCAGAGCCCAACCCTCAAGTGAGCGCCTGCTTCATCAACTCCGTCGAGGACACGATGGAGGCCATCCTGACCCTGGCCAAGACCGAGGGGATGCTGTTCAAGTGGGGATCCGGCACCGGAACCAACCTCTCCACCATCAGGTCCTCCGTGGAAAACCTCGGCTCGGGCGGAACGGCCAGCGGTCCAGTGTCGTTCATGAAGGGTTTCGATGCGTTCGCAGGTGTGATCAAGTCCGGCGGTACGACACGGCGAGCGGCCAAGATGGTGATCCTGAACGCCGACCACCCTGACATCGTTGACTTCATCAACTGCAAAGTCCGCGAGGAGCGCAAGGCCTGGGCCCTGATCGAGGCTGGCTACGACGGGTCGTTCACCGGAGAGGCCTACTCCTCCGTGTTCTTTCAGAACTCCAACAATTCGGTCCGGGTATCCGATGAGTTCATGCGCGCCGTCATAGAGGACAAGGAATGGCGCACCTATGCCGTCACCGATCGCAGCCGAGTTATAGGAACCTACCGGGCTCGTGACCTCATGCAGCAGATCACGGAGGCAGCATGGGCCTGCGGGGACCCGGGACTGCAGTTTGACACCACTATCAACGAGTGGCACACCTCTCCCAACTCTGGACGCATCAACGCCAGCAACCCATGCTCCGAGTTCCTGTACCTCGACGATACGGCCTGCAACCTGTCCAGCATCAACCTTCTCAAGTTCCTTGGCGACGACGGCGCCTTCGATGTCGAGGGGTATCGGCATACGATCCAGGTGATGCTTACCGCCATGGAGATCATGGTCGGATACGCCACCTATCCGACCGAAAAGATCACGGCCAACAGTCACAAGTTCCGGCCGCTTGGTCTCGGCTATGCCAACCTTGGCGCCGTGCTCATGGCCCTTGGGCTGCCTTACGACAGTCCCCAGGCTCGTGACTACGCAGGGGCCTTGACGGCAATTCTCAGCGGCGAGGCCTACGCCCAATCATCTCGCATTGCCAAGAAGGTCGGCCCCTTCGAAGGGTACGAGGTCAACCGTCAGCCCATGCTGCGGGTCATGGAAAAGCATCGGGCGGCTGCCTACAAGATCTCTGATCAGTACACGCCGGCAGCGCTGCTGGCCGCCGCTCGCAAGGCGTGGGACGATGCCCACGAGTTGGGAGCGGTCGAGGGGTATCGCAACTCTCAGGTAACCGTCCTGGCACCCACCGGAACGATCTCTTTCATGATGGACTGCGACACCACAGGCGTCGAACCCGACATAGCCTTGGTCAAGTACAAGAAGCTGGTCGGTGGCGGCCTGCTGAAGATGGTCAACAACACGGTGCCTGCGGCTTTGACCAAGCTGGGCTACGGCGAAGAGGCAGTCTCCGACATCATTGCTTACATCAACGAGCATGACACGATCGAGGGCGCTCCGCACCTCCGAGAAGATGACCTGGCGGTGTTCGACTGTGCCTTCCCGCCGGCCAACGGCCAGCGGTCCATCACCTGGAAGGGTCACATCAGAATGATGGCCGCCGTCCAACCGTTCATCTCTGGCGCCATCAGCAAGACGGTCAATCTCCCAAAGGAGGCGACCCCTGACGATGTGGAGCAGGCGTATACGGACGCCTGGAAGCTGGGGCTGAAGGCCGTGGCCGTCTATCGTGACGGCAGCAAGCGCAGCCAGCCGCTCTCAACATCGAAGAAGCAGGCTACGTACAACGGGCAGGAGGTCGCTGAAGCCCGCCCGGCACGCCACCGTCTGCCCTCGGAGAGGGCCGCAATCACCCACAAGTTCGACATCCAGGGGCACGAAGGCTATCTCACGGTGGGTCTGTACGAAGATGGGCAGCCCGGTGAGATATTCCTGAAGATGGCGAAGGAGGGCAGCACCCTCAGCGGCATGATGGACTCGTTCGCCACCGCCGTCTCCGTGGCCCTGCAGTATGGAGTCCCCCTGCGTCTCTTTTGCGCCAAATTCGCTCATAGCCGGTTTGAGCCGGCCGGCTACACCGGCAACCCGGAGATCCCGATCGCGAAGTCGATTGTCGATTACATCTTCCGTTGGTTGGCGGCACGCTTCTTGTCTGCAGAAGACCGAGACGCGCTCGGCATCATCAGTCGGCGCGAAGAGGTGATCGGAGGGATGGGAATGACGCCCGCGTCGGTGGTAACTACACCACCCTCAAGTCACGGCCCGGTTGCTGCACCGAATCAGGCAAATGCAAAACAACTGGCGGCGGACCTGACCTTTCGTAACCAGGAGGACGCCCCCTCTTGCTCAGACTGCGGTGCGCTTATGGTACGCAACGGGGCATGCTACAAGTGCATGAACTGCGGCAGCACTTCCGGGTGTTCCTGATGGGGAGCCCTTGGCGAATTTTCGCCTGAACGTTGGCGACTTTCGCGAAGCAGACGCCCGGAGAGCAATCTCCGGGCGTTTTGCTGTCCAGAAGCAGGATTCGCGGCTCTGGATCTCAGGCGAAGGGAGCCCTCGGGGTCCCTGGAAGGTGAGATAAGCCCTCACGAGGACGTGCGGAATCCTCGGAGGGCTTATCTGTAATCGCTGAGCGGTGTCTGGGTCAGGCGGCCAGAGCCACCTGAC
Source organism: bacterium (assembly GCA_021791455.1). The sequence continues at coordinate 12,826 of JAJYWM010000093.1, forward strand.
CTCGGGAGTGGGGAACTTTGGGCGGGTGGGCCGTCTCCTCCCGGTCTAGGTGGCGCAGATGGAGGTTGACCGCCACCCAGCCGACCATCGAGAGCAGGGCGAGATTGATCTCGCCTCGCAGCTGGAAGTGCTCCTTTGTCAGGCCGATGACGTTCTTGCTCTTGAATAGGTTGTAGCTCCGCTCCACCCCCGACCGCCGGGCGTACCGCTCGCGCCACTGCCTGGTTCCCCACCTCGGGTACTGGTAGCCCATGGGCGCGTACTCGGCTTTGAACGTGCCCGTTTTCAGGCAGCAGGCCTCGTCATCGCCATGGTTGCCCTGGCACACGGCAAGTTTGGGGTCGCGTCCCCGCATTGAGCTCGGAACCTTGGGGCAGCCGAGCTTGCGGCCGCGGAACAGCGGCGAACTCACCCGTGCCTTGGTGGGCGTCGGCTGCCCGTGCGCCACCAGAGCGTATTGCTCACGCTCCTCGACGTCGCGGCAGAACTGTTCCCACCTCCTCTTGCCCTCCCCCTCCTTGCGCTCGCCCACAGCCGGCGCAACCAGGTGCCAGAGTCGCTGGGGCAACTGCGGCAAGAACGGCCAGCCCTGCAGCACGAGGCAGCTTTTCCAATCGGGGTCCCGCTTGGACTGATCCTCCTTGAAGTCGAAGACTGGAGACAGACCCCGCTCTCGAAGTGCGTCCAGCCACCTTCGCCCGCCGGTGAACCCACGGTCCGCGATGATCGACCCCGGCCTATCCCCTGCCTTCAGCAGCCGGTCGACCAACCTCAAAGCGACAGGCCAGTCGTTGTGGTTGGCGGGGCGCGTGTCGGCTCCGTAGACATACTCACGACCACCGTCGGTCAGGACCGCACTTGTGTCCCAATAGCCCAGCCAGGACTCGTACTGGGCCATGGCTTTCTGCAGGGGGGACTGCTCCTCGGGGGACGCCTCGGCGTCGAACGAGCTCACACCCTGTTTCATCTTCCGCCATCTGGCTTCGCGGTCGGAGGCGAACTTGCCGGCCAGGATCGACTTCTGGCTCACCGGCCGGCAGGCCGCCGGAATCTTGGTCGTATCCAGCGAGATGGTCGAACCCGGCTCCATTCGCGGAGCGGTGCCGCGGATGAGGCGGAATTTCAGCTCATCGAGTGCCACCCGGGTATCATTGCTATCGAGAAGCTTGCGCAGGGCAACCGCCTTGACGTCGTCCTCACCACGACATGCGCCCAGAGCGCTGGCCAAGGCAGCCTTGGTCCGGTACAGCTGCCACTGGGACGGTGCCTCCGGGGCGGATCGGTGCTGGTGGAGTGGACCCGCTGGTGTGCCGTAGAGTTGGAGGAGTTGGCCCGGAGTGGACTCGCGGCTCAGAGTTCGCGCCAGGCAGCTGATGGTCTTCGCCCTCTGAGTAAGGGCTTGATGAACGAGGCCACCGATCAGGACCCGCACGGGGACCAGGCTCCGCCCCCGCCTGGGGCGAATGGCTTCGTCCAATTCCCGAAAGAACTCGGCCATCGGATCGAGGAGGTCCTCGACCATTTCCTGCAGAACTACTCGATCTATCAGACGACGCCACCCAGGAGACGGGCCTTGCGGGCAGCATCCGTGGGACGGCTGGGACGGGATAGATCCAGGTCATCGACCGAGTGCATGGACTTCAGGCCAGCAGCCTGGAGGAAGACATGGAGTTGTTCCCACCCCTCGATCTGCTCTCGAATCCACGCCTTGCGCAGCCGGCTCGGCGTGACCCGAAGCTTGGGGTACTGGCCCCGCATCCGCCGGATCAGCATGTCGGTCAGTTCCGAGGTCTGGCCCAGCGCCACCGGGGGCGGGTACTGGGCAATGAGGGCGTTGTCTCCAGCTCTCGCCGCCAGCTCCTCCAGGTCGCCCGCGAACCTCGCGAGCACAGGGACCTCGCGGGAAGCCTCGGGATTGGGCACTCGCACCCAGAGGCCAGCGCCGGGACGCCGGAACACATCCGTGCCCGCGACAAAGCGACAGTCCACGCTGTCCAGCCCAGCCCCGCGACACAGCAGCAGCATCGCCCGCACCCGGTCACAGGTGCCGTCGTTGCGGAAGGTCTCCGCAGCGTTGATGGCGATCAGGAGCTCGTGATCCCCAGTCGGCTCTAGCCTTCTCGACCGGGAGATCGGCGTGCTCGTGGGAAACAGCTTGGGGAAACCAGTCCTGAAGCTGCCGAGCTGCGACTTGTACGAGATCTGGGACTTGTAGGTAACGTGGCCCTCCGACAGCAGCGCCGACCGCTCACCCTGGATCTCGTCCAAAGCGAAGTCGGGGTTCAGCCGGTCCGGATGCTCACCCGCCAGCCAGTAGACATGACGGGCCAAGGTGCACCTTCTGCCATCGAGGACACGCTTGGAGTCGCTCGTCCGCCGCGGATCTGCGGCCAGGATCTCGATGAACAGTGGCAGCGCCAGCTCCCACTGCGCATCGTCGGTGGCCAACCTGGAGCGGTACGACCGATCCGCTACCGCCCGGTACGGGTTGCCTTCAGGCAATGCCATGAGCGTCGCCAACGGCCCCGCAAGGAGCCCGCCGACTACGCCAGGCAAACCCCTCCTGTCTGGCGGATGGTCCCACCGCAGCCGAGGTTGGCCACGAATCCAGGCTGGAGCAGAAGCTCACCTTCCTCGAGGAGGCTCGGGGCGCCAGGAGTGATCGTGGTGCTCGACATTGCCAGATGATCGTGACAGAGTCGACGACCCCAGTCAAATGACTTCGTCTCG
>JAJYWM010000334.1 GCA_021791455.1 bacterium
GGACTGGCCGCGGTCGTCCTCAGTGCCGCGGTGGTGATGTTGGCCGTGGGAGGTCGCTGACCATCATCCATCACCGCCGACTGCGACTCTGGAAGGCGCCACGTTCCACTCGTCGCGCCGGGTGTTAGAGGCACCTCTGGTTGAGGCCGCAGGACGGGAGAGTGGCAGAGCTCGGTGAGTCTGGCGAGGAAGTGAATAAGTCGCAGTAGCAGTAGAGGGGTGGGGTTTGGGGAGGGGGATGGGCTCCTGGGGAAGCAGGGGACAACCAGCTGGGGGGATGATCACCTCGTCATATAAGTAGACCCTCCCGGCGACAACGCTGAAGACGTTTCCGAGAGGGTCCGATGGTGGAGTCACCCACCGTGGCCATCGTATGGCCCTGCGGGCTTTCTGTCGAGAGGTATGCCGCCCAGGGCACTGAAATCCGGGTTCCTCGAAGTCGCTGCCCTGAGTGCCGCCGAGAGCTGGTCTTCTGGTCGGGGTACTGGCGCTACGTCCGGGAACAGGGTGAGCACCGCCTGTTCATCCGGCGAGGGCGGTGTCAACGCTGTGGGCGGACCCATGCGCTGTTGCCGTCGTTTCTGCTGGGCAGAAGGCTGGACCCGGTGGCGGTAATTGGGCAGGCCCTGGCGCTTGGAGTTAGCGGCTTGGGGATGCTCAAGGTGGCCGCCGAGGTAGGAGTGCCCCACAGCACCGCTCGGGACTGGCGGCGGCGGCACCGGGCCCGAGCGCCGGCACTGGCAGCGGGATTTGCCGCTCTGCGGGTGGAACTTGGCGACGAGGTGACCACCTTGCCAGAGGTCCCAGAGCAGGCCGCTCTGGCCGCATTGGGAGCCGCCTGGGCGGCCCGGCGGGGGTTGCTGGGACTCTGGGGCTTTGCCAGCGTGATGAGCTGCGGGAGCTGGTTGGGCACCAACAAGACTCCGCTCTGGGCACCGTTGGGAGATCGCCGTTTCATGGCTCCCATACCGTCCAATGCGCCTCCAGAGGTTGTGTGATGCCCAGTGACCCGACCGAAACCAGTGCTCTGTTCCGCTTCGCGGTGATCGCGGAGGCCCTGAACCCCCGCCTGGGGGCCAAGGAGCGAGGCCGGCTGGTGCGGGAGATTGCCGCACGGGTGCATACCTTGCCGGACGGCTCTCAGGTGGTGGTTAGCCGCCCCACGGTGGACCGCTGGCTGAGGGCATACCGGCGGGAGGGTCTGCAGGGGCTGCAGCCGCAGCGGCGGTCGGACCAGGGGGCAATCCGGAAACACCCGAAGCTGTTTGAAGAGGCGGCCGACCTGCGCCGCGAGCTGCCGGCTCGCAGCGCCGCCCACATCGCCGACATCCTCAAAGCCAAGCACGGGGTCGATGTCTCACCGCGAACCATTCGCGACCAGCTGAGGCGGCAGGGACTGCAGCGGAGCGCGCTGGGGGACCCCCCAGTGGCCTATGGGAGATATGAGGCGGAGTACCCCAACCAGCGCTGGATCGGGGACGTGCTGAGCGGTCCGTTCGTGCCCCTCCCCAGGGTGGCCGCCAGCGTCAAGGCCAAGCTTTTCCTCCTCGTCGACGACCACAGTCGACTCTTGGTGCATGGCCGATGGATGAGTCATGAGAACACCAGAGCGGGCCAAATCGTGATGCGACAAGCATTCGTCAAGCGAGGGCTGCCCTCCACCCTATACCTGGACAACGGGAGCCCGTTCATCACCGCTCCCCTGGAGCGCACCTGCGCGGTCCTGGGCATTCACCTGGTCCACAGCAAGCCGTACTCACCCCAGGGCCGGGGCAAGCAAGAACGGCTGAACCGACTAATTAGGGAGCGGTTCCTCCTGGAGGTGGAAGCTGCTGGCATCGGTGACCTGGACGAGCTCAACGACCTCTTCATGGCCTGGGTGGAGACGGTGTGCAACACCAGGGTGCATGCGGAAACTGGAGAGACCCCCATTGCCCGCTTCTTGGCTGGCGGGCCGCCGCGGGCGGCCGACCCAGCCTTGCTCCAAGAGGCTTTTCGCTGGTCAGCGCAGCGCGTGGTGACAAAGACCGCCACTGTCAGCCTGGCTGGCAACCGGTATGAAGTGGACCCCGGGCTGGTTGGCAAGCGAGTGGAACTTCGCTACGACCCTGAGGACATGACCAGCCTCAGCGTCTACCTGGAAGGCCGGTTGGTGGGGGTGGCCAAGCCATTCATGCTCGGCCAGCACGTCCACCCCGCAGTCCCCCAAGCGGTGCGTGCCCAGCCGCAGCCCACCGGAGTCGACTACCTCAACTTGGTGCTCCGGACCTTCGAGGCGGACATCACCGAGCAGATCTCCTACCGGGAGTTGGGCGGGCCGGAAGTGGAGCCCTTGGCATGAGCGCCAGTCCTTCCTGGATCACTCACTTCGGCTTTACCCACACCCCCTTCACCAAGTCCATTGCCGCCTCCGACCTCTTCGCCCGGGCCGCTCACGCCGAGGCGGTTGCCCGCCTCGGCTACTGCATCGCCGAAGGCACCCTGGGGGTACTTGTCGGTGATGTGGGCGCTGGCAAGACGGTGGCGGTGCGGGCAGCCGTGGCTGGTCTCGACCGCACCCGCCATCACGTCATCTACATTCCCAACCCGGCCTTTGGGACTCGCGGCCTGTATGTGGCCATCGTCGGCGCCCTGGGGGCCGCGCCGCGTTACCGAAAGCCGGAGCTCATCGCCCAGACCCAGACTCTGCTCGCGGTCGAGACCGCGGAACGCCACCGCAAGGTGGTCGTCATCCTGGACGAAGCTCACCTGCTGAGTCCAGACCAGCTGGAGGAACTGCGTCTCCTCACCAGCGCCGACATGGACACTGCCAACCCCTTCGCCGGCATTCTGGTGGGCCAACCAGCACTGGCGCAACAGCTGCGCATGGGAACTTTCACCGCCCTCGACCAGCGCATCGCCATCCGCTACACCCTAACGCCCATGGACCTGGGCGAGTCCGCCCAGTACCTGCGCCACCACCTGACCCTGGTCGGTCGCTCCGACCCAATCTTCGCCGACGATGCGGTCGCCCGCCTGCACCGGGTGGCCAACGGTCTGCCCAGGCTCCTCAACAATGCCGCCACCGCAGCCCTCATTGCCGCAGCTGCTGATGGCAAGAGCCTGGTCGACGACCACTGCGCCAAGCGCGCTGCCGCCGAGCTCACCCGCGACTGAGCTCGGCGGCTCAGGGCCGCCTATTCCCCTGGCAGTCCTTCCAGCTCGGGCACCAGCCGCCTACTACCTCCCCAGGACCGAGGAGGCGGCAACTTGCATTCAGGCCCTCTCCACCCCTGGCACGCTGCGGACCTCCCCTTCACCGGAACATCCGACTCACGCAACTCTGCCGCTCCATGGTCAAACAACGCGAGCGCTAACACCGGGGCCTACCAACGTCCGTCTGACTTGTATAACACAGGTTCCGAGAGGCTCGCCCCGCTTGCCGCCATTCTCATGCTAGTGGTCCGGCGGCCCAATAGGTGAAGCCCATAAGCTGGCAGTATGAAGATGATGCCAGGGGCGGAACCTTTGCCGGTGACCAGGGAAGACCGGGCGGCGTTGGAGAGTATCCGGGAAGTCGCAGGGGTTCGACCGAGTTCAGGATTTGGGGTGCGCAACTCCTCGTTGGCGTTAAACTGTTTAACAGTCGGTCGCAGCGGTGTTGATGCCCCTTACGTTGACCCCATCACGGATGATGACCCCGGCGCCGAGGAAGCCGACGCCCGAGACGATGCAGGCGGTGACTCGAGTGAAGTCGATACTGTGCTCCGCTGCGGCGGTCGGGCTCATGGCGAGGAAGAGGGCAAGCATCTCGAAGAGTGTGGCACCGAGGGCGACCAACGCATTGGTGCGAAGCCCGGCCATCCGCGACTGTCGCTGCCGCTCGGCCCCAATGAGTATCCGCGACTTCAAGATGGCTCGGGTGAAGTCAGTTCATCAGGGAATTTGATCCGCAAGGGTGTTGACGCGAGGATGTCCCACTTTCCGTGGAATTTCGGCAGCGGCCTGATGTCGGATCATACGCGGCCGGAGCTCTCACGGCAGGCGATGCTTGGAAGGGCCAACGGCACAGAGGGGCTTTCCTAGCCATGGGCGCACGACGCCCGGCGATGTGAGCGGCCAGGAGCGGGGCTGACCAAGAGGCACGGACGCCGGTGCACTCGAGAGCCATCGCAGGTAGCGGCTCAGCCCTTGTGGTCGGCGTCCGCCTGTCTTGCTTCATTTTGGAGGAGCTTCCGATGCTCTCTGTGGGCTGCCTGGCGGCAGGCGTTGGAGCAGGTGTGCCGCGGACGGCCGAAGGCGGGGGCCGTGAAGGCCCCCAGCCCGCAGACCGGACAGACGATCCAGACGCCATCGTCCAGGTGACGAGTTCGGGGCGCCCTAGGCATGGCCCGGCCGGACCATGTTTCGTAACACTGGTGCTGGCAGCGGGCTCATGCCGAGGCCTGCAGCTGCGCTTCCCCATCAGCGGTCACCCGGGCGAGGATGGCGGCGAGCTGAGGGAGCTGACGGTAGCCCCGCACCCGCCGGAACTGGCCCTCGGCCGCCAGCATGCCCGCGGCCGCCCAGCGCAGGCGCATGTCGCCGCGCTGCCAGCGCTTCACGTTGCGGCACCGCTGGCGGACGATGTCCACCATCGACTCCACGCAATTGGTGCTGTACAAGGACTTGAGCAAGGGGCCGGAGAGCCCCAGCCGGGTGACCGTGAACATCTCGTCCAGCCCCTCCCGCAGGCTCCCAGCCGCATCCGGGTTGACCTCGTCCAGGCGACCGGCCAGGGTCCGCAGGCCTCTGGCCGCCTCGTCGGCATCCGGGTTCTTCCAGGCCCTGCGCATCTGGGCGAGAGCCCAGCCGCGCTCAGCCTCGGGAACGTGCTCAAGCACGTTCCGTTCCTTGTGAAGTCGACAACGCTGGATGACCGCCTGGGCCCCGTAGACATCCTGCACCGCCCGGTGCAGCGCCTTGCCGCCATCCAGCACGAAGAGGATGCCGCCCTCACCATTCAGCCCTCGGTCCCTCAGCCCTGAGATCAGCCCCCTCACCACCACGGCGTTCTCGGTGGAGCCCTGGACCACCCCCAGGGGCACCTTGGCTCCCCCGGCGGTCACGCCCAGCGCTCCCACCATGGTCTGCCCTGCAAAGTCGAATCCGTCCGCAAAGACCACCAGGAAGCGCTGGCCCGAAAGGTCCCGGGAGCGGAACTGGTTCAGCCGGGCCCCAGTGGCAGCCACGAAGCGCCTGGACACCGCCGAGCGCGAGGTGGAACGAGCATCGGCCTCCACTTTGCTCCCCACCGGCTCCAGGCCGACCGGGTAACGCCGGGTGGACAGCCCGGCCAGCATCGCTGCCACGGTGTGCTCGGTGAGCAGGTCCAAGGAGGTGAAGGTGTCGTAGGAGTCGAGATGGACCTCGCCACCTTCGACGCCACGGGCCCGAGGGCGGCGGACCGGCACCTTGCGCCCGCCCAGCACCACCGCCCCAGCCTCGTCGCCATGGCGGTAGGCAGTCCGCTGCTGCTTCCGGTGGCGGCCCTTGGGTCCGGCCACCTCGGTCACCTCCGCCTCCATCAGCTCGCCCATCACCTCCAGACCGATGGCCACCGACGCCGCCAGCAGCCCCTCCCGCATCCGGGAGGCGAAGAGCATCAGTTCCGCTCCCACCTTGCCAGCCAGCCGATCGGCCAGCTGCTCAGGCAGCCTCCGTTGCCTGAAGTCGACCCCGCCTATCTCCGGCCGGATCGTGTACTGGAGGATCCCCTCCCTGCCCTCGGCCGCGGTGCCAGTGTGAGATGCTCCCATCGGTGGTCCTCCGTTTCCCTTGGTCGCTTGAGATGCCCCAAGTCTGCCTCACGGCAGGCCAGAGGCGGGGGACCACCACCTCAAATTCCACGACGATCGGGACAACCTCGTTGACGCTGTCAACGCACCGGCCGCCGGGACCATCGGAGAAGCTGAGGCGACCGCGGTGTGCTGGACATGGCTCCCGGCCGATAGCGATTACGCTGCCGGGGCCTTGACTACCGCGGCGGTCGGGGGAGCGGTGGCGAAGTGCACCCAGCGTCAACCGCGAAGCTGGCATAGATGGCACGTACCGGACGGCGGCTTCGGTTCGTGCTCCAGAGCACCTCAAGCTTTGAAGCCCCGCGTGTGAGTCACCCATGAGCCAGTGCTTCGGCACGGGTTTCCGACACCATGAGGAATGGAAGCTCTGAGCAACCAGGCAACTGGTGTCCATGTGATGCCCAGGTGGGAGATCAGAAGGACCAGTTTGGCCCCGTGAGCCGCCGGTAAGGGGTATAACCGGCGGCTCAGGCGAGGGCATTCCCGGTCCCTTCCCAGGGCGTATCCGCAGCCGCGGCCGGGGACCGCCAACCCGGTGCGGAATCCCGATTGCGGGTGGGCTCCGCACCGGGACTCCCCTGCCGATGGCAGGTCCGGGGACCAGCTCTCCCGCACGCGGCTCCGCCTCCCACGGGAGACCTTGGCAGCCCTCCGCGGCCGGCTCGCCGTCGGAGTGGACCTGGGAAAGCGGGCCTGTGGCTTATGTGGTGGAGGGGTGCTGGGGGGCGCCTGCCATGGCCGGTCCGACTGGCCCATGGGCCGGCTCACCCAGAGGAGTTTTTCCCTCTGCGACCTCGCGGCAGACTCCCGACAGGCGTGGACCAGTGGGTCGGCGCCACCACAGTCTCTCAGGGGACAGATGTGCGCTCCGTGCGCGAACCCTGGTGGCTGGCAGGAGGTGCCCAAATGTCTCGCTTCCGTGGAGACCTCGACCCTCGCCCGTGCTCCGACTGCGGTCTGCTGCACCCGACGCTCTCCCGAGACGAGTGTCCGATCCGGCGGCATGCCCTCGACGAGGCAGAGGATCGAGGGGAAGAGGCTCGCGAGAGGGCGGAGGCCGCTATCGACGCGCTCAGGGAGCGGCAGGAGGCCGCCCCGGAGTCCCTGGTGGCCCGCGCGAGGGCTGCGGTGGCGGAGGCCTCGGAGGCGGTCAGGGCCGAGGTGGAGGCGGTCGCCCGGCGACTGGAGGGCATCCCCGAAGACGAGGGCACGCATCAGCGCGCCTGGCTGCGCCTGATGGCGGACCTGCCCTGGGATGAGCCGCCAGCCAAGCGTCGGCCCGCTCTGGCTGCCCTGCGGGCGCTGGACGCGGCCCACGGCGGGCACGCCAGGGTGAAGGCCATCCTGGCCGACCGGGTGGCGGCTCAGGCCCACCTGGAGCGGCAGGGGGACGGCGAGCACCGCCTGCGGCCGCTGCTGTTGGTGGGCCCGCCCGGCACGGGCAAGACCACGCTGGCGCGGGCCATGGCCGCCGCGCTCGACCGCCCCTGCGAGGTGGTGCCGGTGCCGATGGCTGCGGTCGACGACGCGTACATCGCCGGGGCCGACCGCATCTACGGGTCGGCGGAGCCCGGCGCCATCATTCGGGCGATCCGGCGGACGGGGACGGCCCGGCTGGTGGTGGTGCTCGACGAGATAGACAAGGCCGGGTTGGGCGGCTGGCACGGCAGCTCGCCCACGGCGTGGCTGCTGGACTTGCTGGGCTCGACCGCCTGGACCGACCGTTACGTGGGGGTGCCGTTCCCCACGACTTGGATGAGCTTCGTGGCGACCGCGAATGAGACCGACTCGATCCCCGAGCCGGTGCTGGATCGCTGCGAGGTCTTGGAGGTGGTGGGCCTGACTCCGGCCGAGCGTTTGGAGGTGGCGGGCTCCCATGTCTGGCCCCGGCTGCTGAAGGCTTACAACCTGCCGACCCGGACGGTGCCCATGCCGCCGGACGCTTTGGAGCTGGTGGTGAACGGATACGCGGGGACCGGCTCGGCCGGAAGCCCCGGCTCAGCCGGAGGGACCGGCTCAGCCGGAGGGACTGGCGAGGCCGGGCTGCGGGGAGTGGAGACCCGGATGGAGGCTCTGCTGAACCGGGCCATTGCTCAAGGCGCGCCGACCCGGCGGGTGTGGATCACCCCGGAGTTCATCGAGGCGCTGCTGGGCCCGCGCCCTGAGGAAGAGGTCCAGCGGCGGGCTATCGGGTTCGGGCCGGCCCGAACGGCGCCGGGGTCCGAGGACTTGGGCAGCGTGTTCGCGGTGTCGGGACTCATGCTACCAAAGCCTCGGTTGCAGGATCGACCCCCGGTGCGGGTGTTTGGGGAGCGGTCATGGCAGGAGCGTGCTAGGCTCTTGGACGGAAGCTTCCCTCACGAGTGTGGGGGTTACAGGACTGGCAACGCCGGCTCAGCGGCTTCGTAGCTGAGCCGCTTTGAGGCCGGGGAGCTGGCACTGTCTCCCCGGCCTCTTCCAATCGGCAGTCATGACAGCCGCGCTGCTGTTCTATTCTCCCACCGCCACCATCCGATCCAGAGGTGCGGGAGCGCAAGACTCACCACGCTGCCGACCACTCCGCGAAGCGTGGCATCCGCCACCTCCGGCAGGTCGTCAGTGAGCTGGTAGGCGGCGATCCACGACCACCACGCTGTCCGCGGCAAAGCCACTTCCGAGGGTCGGTTCGGCGTTGCGGACCGCCATCCGCCAAGGGTGCGTTTGTTCTCAGCGAGACTCGTGGTCAGCTCCCGGCACAGGTCGTACTGGGCGGTGGTGGTATCACGCCCCACATGCTCCTCGTGGAACTTGACCCCCTCTCGACCGCCTCCCCCTCGATCAAGCAGATCGACCTTTACCAGGGCATCCTCGGCCAGAGCCCGCTCTTCCTCGAGGTCCTACGCCGTGCCCGCCAGCTGTGCATTCCGGGCAATTCGGCCGGCTGGAGTTTTGCGGTTCTACATGGGCGTCAGGCGGCCAGGGCAAGTGCCTCCAGGAGGTCCTGGAGAATTGCGTGGTTGAGATCGCCGGGGGTGGTTGTGCCCGAAACTCGCTCCGCCCACAGATCCCGCCGGAGAGCGGCGAGCGCGTCCGCGAAGGCTGGGGTCCGCTTACGCAGGTACCAGGGGCGGTAGGGCCAGTAGCTCGAGCCCTGCTCCCACTGGGCGGAGAACCAAGCCCAGACGGCCGAGTACATCCAGCTGGCCAGGGCCACCGCCCGCTCCGGCGCCGGCCTCACCCAGGACTGTGGGTCCCCGCCTCCGACCAGCTGCTTCACGTCCCGGAAGCACACTTCTATGGCCCAGCGATCGGCATAGAGGGAGACCACCTCTGCGGGGTCTCCCTCCACCGCATTGGTGGCGAGGTACAGCTCTTCTTCGGGGCCATCGACAGTCCTGGCCATCACCACCAGCACCGGCTGGGGACAGGTTTGGTACCAGAGCACCTGCCGGGAGCAGAGCTCAAGGCCCCGGATCTGGGTGCGGACCGGGACCTCCTTACGCCGCCAGAGTTGGCAGCCGGCGGCCAGTAGGGCTGGGACCGGCAGCCGCTGCCCCTTCTTGCGAGGCCGGCCCTTCTGGTGCGGTCGGCGGGGTGCCGGGAGCTCGTAGAGAGCAGCGTTGGATCTCAGTCTGGTGATCACCTGGGTCCGCGGCAGCCCCATCCTCAGCAGTCTGGAGTAGGCGCCATCGGCCACCAGCCAGAACTCCCGCTCGGGCAGCCACTGTGCCACTTTCCGCGCCATCTCCGCTGCCAGGTCGGTCTGAGTGGGTCCGCGCTTACGGTGCAGCCGGATGCCCACCGGCAGGGCCAGCGGCTCCCCTTTCCACGGTGGTTGCAGCCGCAGCCCCAGCACCACCACGTTCAGCCCCAGGGCGGTCACCATCCTGGTGCTGAAGGCGCCTGCGACCACGTCCCGGAAGATCCCCACCCCGTCGATCTTGCGGCCGCTCTTGCGCACCAGAGTGTCGTCCACCAGCAGTACCAGCCGTCCCTCTGGGGCCAACTGGGTGACCACCCACCCCAGCAGCCTTTGGAAGATCCCGTCGGGATCCCACCTGCCCCGGCGCAGCAGCCTGGCGTAGGCGTGGTACGAGCGCCGAGTGGTGATCGGGATGCTGGCCCAAAGCCGGGTTATGGTGTGCCGCCCGGGGCAGACCACCCAGGCGCAAGTGAGCTCGCAGAAGAGGCGCCAGCTCGGGGTGGTGAACTCAGATCGGCAGCTGGAGAGAACGCGGGACCAGGTCGGGGATGGGGACATGTGGAGAAGACCTCCCGACCCGCCAGCCAGCGGAGCGAAGCTGGTGGCTGCACCGGGTTCTCCGATGAGCTACCATGGCCCAGCCCTCCTGGTGGCGGAGTTGCAGAATGGCTCCAGATTGCCACGGAGGGCTCTTTGCTGCTCGGGGCCCTCTCAGCTTGCCCCGAACCTCCCCCCGGCCACCCAACTCTGCCCTCGCTCCAGCCCAAAAGTGCAAAACTCCAGGGCCGGGCATTCCGGCCGAAAGCGGCCACCCAGTCCGGTTGAAATCGGCCACCCATTCTGGCTGAAACCGGACACCCCAGCGGGGAAGGCCAGGAAGGGGGTTGGGACAGGTGGTGCCACGACTATTCGGTTGTGAGGGAGCGCTCCGGTAGCGGCGGAGAACGTCCTGGGCGAAGCCTACATCGTCGTCGGGGCGGGGGTGATGTGGACAGGCCGCAGGGCTGTCCAAGCTCAGTGGTCAGGGGCGTAGCCGCTGTCCACTGAGCGTCATCTCCCCGGCCCCTCTTCGACCGTCGATTGAGATGGATCCGGGGCAAGGCGATGACGGTCACCAGGGGAGAGGTCATCGGACGATGGCACCTGGAATGAGATCGGCCACCGCCACCGGTTCGTCGCAATGAGGGCAGGGGCCTCCTGGGCCGACTCGCCGGGCGAAGACATTGTCAAGGGACAGGGAAAACTGGACAGTGGCGGACAGCAAAACTGGACGCTGGCGGCCACGAGAACTGGACAGTGGCGGCCAACAAGGTCATGTCGGGCTGTGGAAAGCTCGTCGTAGTAGGAATGGGAGGAGGGGTCTGGGGAGGAGGGTGGAAAACGTGGAAGTTGGGGAGATGCCGTCCATGGGTGGCTGCTGGCCTGTGGCTCCGGGTGAGCCCCGATGGCCAGCATGAGTGGCGCCGAGGCGTGGTAGTAGTCATCGGCTCACCTCGCCCAGTAGCTCCGCGACCACGACGAGTTCGTCACAATGTGGGCAGGGGCCGCCATGGCCCAACCCGCGGCAGAATAGATTGGGTGCGGCTCTTTTGAAGGGACGTGGTCTGATGCCCATAGCGGCAGTGAGGTGGGCAGTCTCAGCGCCTGACTGACCGAGGTGGCCGCTCCTCTGGGAGCAGGGGAGTGGCTGGCAAGGGACTGATCTCAAGTCCAGTTCAGCAAACGGAGCGAGGTTTGTGTTCTTATCTGTAGGTGAACTAGCTACAGATTGGAGGTGCTCATGCCACAACGTCCCAGCTCTGCCTCCTCGCCGTCGATGCTGCGCGGCGTCCTCTTCACCCTGAGCCGACGCTGCGGCAGGTCCAACTGCCACTGCGCCCGCGGTGAACCGCACCAGAGCCCCGCCCTGGCCTACCCCGAGCAGGGCCGGACCAAGACCATGACTCTGACCGAGGCCGAAGTCCCCGAGGTCCGCCGGGCCCTCGCCCGCTATCAAGCAACCAAGGCCAAGCTGGATGCGGCCGCCGCCGCAGGAGTGGCGGCATTGCGCATCCGCGCCGCCGCTCGGCGGGAGAAGTGATCGGCCTGGCGGTGGCCATGCCGCCGCCGTTTGCCGCCGTCAGGGAGCAGTTCGAAGTGATACTCAGTTTCGTGGAAACCGACGACGCTTTCACGATGTCCCATGGCGAACTGGAGGCCGCACTGGGGGCTCAGGGCCGGGAGTTGATCCGCCGCCTCCTCCAGGATCACCTGGATCTGCGGGCTGACCGCGAGCCCCGCCTGGAGGTGGTGGATGCCGCTGGGGTGGAACGCACCAGCGTCGAGACCGGCCACCAGCGGTCCCTGACCACCGTCTTCGGGGAGGTGGACGTCACCCGGCGGGCTTACCGCAAGCGCGGCGAGGAGAACCTCCACCCCGCTGACGGCCACTTGAATCTGCCCCGGGAGGAGTACTCTCACGGGCTTCGCAAGCAGGTGGCGATCGAGGTCGCGCGCGACTCCTACGAGGAGGTGGTGGCGGCCATCGAGCGGACGACTGCGGTGCGGATCGGCAAGCGCCAGGTGGAGGAACTGGCGATTCGCTCAGCCGTCGACTTCGCTGCCTACTACGGCGCCTGCTCCCGGGCACCGTGCGCTCTGGAGGACGTGCTCGTTCTCTCCTGCGACGGCAAGGGAATCGTGATGCGACCAGAGGCGCTGCGAGAGGGTACCCGCAAAGCCGCGGCCAAGACCCGACAGAAGTTGGCGACGCGCCTTTCCAGGGGAGAGAAGGGGAATCGCAAACGGATGGCGGAGGTCGGCTGCGTCTATGACCTCGCGCCTGTCCCCCGCACGCCAGAGCAGATTCTGCGGCGACCCGATGACCAAGAAGTGGCCCCACCAGCCCCGAAAGCCAAGGCGAAGTGGGTGACGGCCAGCGTCGTGGACGACGCCGCCACCGTGGTGGCGCAGATCTTCGAGGAAGCCGAGCGCCGTGACCCCGATCACCAACGCACCTGGATCGCGCTGGTGGACGGCAACAACCATCAGATCGACCTGATCAACAGCGAAGCCCGCAAGCGCCAACTGACGGTGCGTATCCTGGTCGACTTCGTCCATGTGCTGGAGTATCTCTGGAAGGCCGCCTGGTGCTTCCATGCACAAGGCGACCCGGCGGCGGAGGCCTGGGTGCGCACCCAAGCCATGGCAGTCCTCAAAGGCAAGGCCGGCCAGGTGGCCGCTGCCATGCGCCGCAGCGCCACCCGGCGCGGCCTGGCGTCAGCCCGGCGGGAGGGCGCCGACAACTGTGCCACCTATCTGCTCAACAAGCGGCCCTACCTGGACTACCCTCAGGCGCTACGGGAGGGATGGCCGATTGCTAGTGGTGTGATCGAGGGTGCCTGTCGCCATCTGGTCAAGGATAGGCTTGACATCACCGGAGCGCGCTGGGGCCTGGCGGGTGCCGAAGCGGTCCTCAAGCTCCGGGCTTTGCGGACCAACGGCGACTTCGAGGACTATTGGCGGTTCCATCTCCTCCGCGAGAAGCGCCGAATCCACCACTCACGCTACCTCCGCAACTCGATTCCGGGGCAGAATGACGTCCCTTGAAAAGAGCCGCACCCGAATAGATTGCAGTCAGGGCATCGCCACTCGTCGAGGTAGCGCTGCTCGCACTCGGGGCACTCGTAGACCTTCGGACGGCGTGGTGGCAGCTCGACGGACTCGACCGATGGTCCCGCGTGGCGCCGGCGCCACGCAGCCTGGCGGCAGGTCCCGGAGCAGAACCTGGCTCTGGAGGAGAGGACCGGAGAGCCGCAGACTGGGCATCGGCGGCCTCTTGGGCTGCCTGAGCCGTCACGCGAGCCGTCACCAATGGGGTTGGCAGGCTGCTGACTCGCCGACGGCTGCTCGGCTGCGGTGAGCATTGGTCGCGAAGGCTCAGCGGCCGCTTCCCACTCTTGGCGATAGGCGATGAGGGCAGCCTCGACCGGCAGGTTGGTGGCTTGGCGGGTGCTCATGGCTCAACTCCGAGATGTCGCCGTCCGCCTGGGCGCAACGCCGGGGGCGAGACGGTGTCCGCCCCGGATAGCGGCTGCACCCCGGCGCCTGCGGTGGCTTGGGCCAGCCGGACGCTCTCCCCAGAGGTGACACAGAGGTGGGCATGGTGCAACAGCCGGTCCACGGTGGCGGTGGCCAGGGTCTTGGGCATGAGCTCGTCGAACCCGGCCGGGTGCAGATTGGAGCTGACCGCCACGCTGCGGCGCTCGTAGGCAGCGTCGACCATCCGGTAGAGCCCCTCGGCCGCATCGGGGCTGACCGGCAGGAGCCCAACGTCATCGACCACGACTAGTCCTAAAGCAAGCGTAGAGCCCGCTGGACAGCTTGGGGAGAGTGCAGGGAAGCCTTGCGTTCTGGGGCATTCTGCAACCGCGGGAGGGCGGGCGGGAGTAGCGCGTGGAAGTTTTGAGGTGAAGGCCCCTTCATGAATTCTGGCGGTTGCGGGAAGCTGGGCGGTTGCTCGGGCGCCGCAGCCGGTCGAGTTCGATGGAGGCGTCGATCCACTGGTCGAGTAGGAGCTTGAGCTTCTGGTAGTTCTGGATCTGGGATCGGACCTGGGCGAGATGCTCGGGGTGGACCAGCTCGGTTCGGCTCTTGCCATGCCGGGCGTAGTTCAGCTGGTAGTAAGGACCGTGCCTCTGCGGGGGGTCAGCCTTGCAACGGCAGTTGGGAGTCCGACAGACGTTGTATTGCAGCGATAGGCTCCCGGGGCGCAGATCGCCCAGGTGTGCCAAGTCCGCTTTGATGCGCTTGATGCGCCCTACGATTTCGGCTTCGCTTGCCATCTCAGTTCCATCTTCTTGGGTTCTTGGGCTCGCAGGTCCTGATGTCATAGTATACTAAGGCTGTGGGTTATCCGGACAAACAGGAGACGCCATGAACGAGTCCAAGGCACGGTCGCGGCGCAAACTGGCACGCGAAGCAGCGACCATCCAGCGGCGGCTGGAGACTGCAGTCACCCTGAACATGGCCGGCCCACTGCTCGGCCGGGCGAACATCAGCTACGAGCTCTCCGAGCGTGCCCAGGGGATCGCCCATGGCGGCATGGGCATGGTCGCCAAGGTAGTGAAGCGCGCCGGCCTGGCCAAAGAGATCGACTCCGCGCTCCCCCTGCTGAAGATCCACAAGCCCTACCACGAGTCCGACCACGTGCTCAACATCGCCTACAACAGCCTCAGGGCCATGTCAAAGTAGGTTGAAGTGAACTGAGGGGAGGGGGGCTGGCTTTTTCGGCCGAGATGCGGTATACCCTCGGGGATGGACCACCTCGAGGCCGGCGCAGGAAGGGCTGAGGCCGACAAACGGCGGGTGGTAGTCCGGCTGGTGAGGCCAGACGAGGTGAGCCGGTGGGATGAGCTCATGGCGGCCCACCATTACCTCGGCTTCCGGATCCTGGTCGGGGAGTCGCTGAAGTACGTAGCGGAGCAGGGTGGCAGCTGGCTCGCGCTGCTGGGTTGGGGAGCTGCGGCCTTCAAGTGCGGGCCCCGGGACGCCTGGATCGGCTGGACCAAGAGTCAGCAGTGGCGCCGGCTGCGCTACGTCGCCAACAACATGCGCTTCCTGATCCTGCCCGGAGAACGTCGGCCCAATCTCGCCTCGCAGATCCTGGGGGCGAACCTGCGTCGGCTTTCGGGGGATTGGCAGGCGATCTTCGGGCATCCGATCGTGCTCGCAGAGACCTTCGTGGACCCCGACTTCCAGGGTACCTGCTACCGCGCTGCCGGCTGGCAGGAGCTGGGCAAGACAAAGGGGTATGGGCGCAACGGGGGTCGCTATTACTTCCACGGCCGTTCCAAGGCGATCTTGGTGCGGCAGGTGCAACGAAGGGGGCGGGAATGGCTGGCCGCCCCCTTCGACGCTCCCGCACTCCAGCCTGGAGGCCCCAACTTGCCCGATCTGAACTACGTCCTTGATGCCAAGGGGGAACTC
>JAJYWM010000006.1 GCA_021791455.1 bacterium
CCCGCCCGCGCCGTGCTCAAAGCGAAAGCCCGCAGGGTCGTACAGCCCCACCGGGCCCTGGGCAAGGCTGGCGATGGCATCGAGGATGTTGTCCAGGCCGGCGCCCTGGAGCACGAGCTGGGTGAATCGCTCATGGACTGTCTGGGAGCGTCGGATCTCCTCAAGCTGCCCCTCCAACTGCCGTTGTAGTTCGCTGCGTTCGAGGACTCCGGCGATGGCGCCGGCGATGGCGGAGAGGAAGGCGACCTCGTCCTGCCTGAAGTCGCGGCGGGCCGAAGACTGTACGTTGAGAACCCCCACGATCCGAGGCCCGGCCTCGATGGGCACCGAAAGCATCGAGGTGAACCGCTCCTCGTCAACTCCCTCTATCCACTTGAAGCGGGGCTCCCTGGATACCTCCGGGACCACCAGGGCTCGTCGCTCCGCGGCGACGGTTCCCGTCACCCCCTCCCCCACCCGCATGAGAAACCGCCCCACCGCCTCCTGCTGCAGGCCATTGGTCGCCGTGAGCACCAGCCCATCCTGCTCGCGGTCGTAGAGGTAGAGGGAGCAGACGTCAGCCTCCATGGCGAGGGTTGTCTCCCGGATCACCAGCTGCAGGAGATCGTCCCTCCCCATGGTCGAGGCGGCGGTGACCGAGAGGCGCTGCAGGAACAGGAGCTCCCGAAGTTGGCGGTCCGGGGGCGTGGATGCCTGCACTCAGCGGGTCCCTTCGGTGCCCCCGCCGGGGCGCCGGACGGCTCCCGAGCGGCCTCCGCTCTTGGACTCCATCCGGACTCCACCGATCTCCGCCCAGGGGTCAAGGCTCTTGACCATGTCGATCACGGTGAGCCCAGCGACGGCGATGGCGGTGAGTGCCTCCATCTCGACTCCCGTCGCGTCCCGGCAGCGGACCGTGGCTCGCAGGAGCACGCGCTGAGTGGCACGGTCAAGGTCAGCGTCGACCGCGATGTGGCTGATCGCGATCGGGTGGCAGAGCGGAATCAGGTCATGGGTACGCTTCGCCGCCATGATGCCCGCCACCCGGCAGATCTCGAGCACGTCACCCTTGGTCACCTCCCCATCGGAGATGGCTCCGCACGCGCTCGCGCTGAGCTGCACGAAGCCGGACGCCGTCGCCTGTCTGTCGGAGACCGCGCGCTCCCCGACATCCACCATCCGCACCCTGCCGGCACGGTCAAGGTGCGAGAGCCGAGCCTGGTCGCCCCGATCCGTGCTCACGCCGCCGCCGCACAGGAGGCCGCAGCCTTGGGATCGGACGCTGAAGAGTAGAGGATCCCTATCGTCAGCGAATCTGGGGCCGCTGCGGAACAGGCGAAGCGGAGGTCTCGCCCGGGAGCGATCAGGGCGAGGTTGAAGGCCGGACGCAGGCCATGGGAGATGAGCTGGGGGAGCAGCTGGGGCAGGCCGAGCTGCCCCACCCACAGCCCGTGAAAAGTCAAATCGACTATTGAGCCGCCGCCGGAGTTCAGGGTCACCGGCCCGCTTATCACCAGCGGATGGGACAGGACTGCCGTCTGTCCACTCACGACCACCTCGCCTCGTTCGATGTGAACCTGAAGATCCGCCAGGCCGACATACCCGCCCAGGGATTGCTGCAGCAGGGCCGTGGCCTCCTGGTCGTCAATCTGCACCAGGGCGACGGGGGTTTGCGTCGCCAGCGCCTGTTCGATCCCGCGCGCCGCCGACAGCTGCACCGTCGCCGCCGAAGCCGGGGACACCTGCTGGTAGGCCGGGGGAGTCGTCATCAGGTGCACCCCGTAGGCGATCGCGGCCGCGACTATCAGCACCGGCACCAGGCAACCGAGACAACTCATGGTGCAGCTGCGGCGCACCATCCGCAGCACCTCAGATCACCTCGGCGACGCCGCTGCGCCAGGCGCGCACGGCCATGCGGTGCGACGAGAAAGCGAGCTCGGGCAGCTCGTCGCTGCCAAACCAGCCCAGTTCCGGCGCCTCCTCCGTCGGGGCGGGCGTGCCTCCCACGAACGGCCCCCCGTAGGCGAGAACCAAGAGCCCGCCCTCAGAGGTCATCACGTGGTGGATGCAGGCCAGCCGTTCGATCTCCACAAGGCAGTTCGTCTCCTCGAGGCATTCCCGTCTGGCCCCGTCGGCGGGGGTCTCACCAGCATCCAGGTACCCCCCCGGCAGGGCCCACTGCCCGAGCCCCGGGGCTATCCCCCGACGGATGGCGAGCAAACGCCCCTCTTCATCCTCGACGACCACCGCGACGGCCACCTTGGGATCGGGCCACGCGACGAATTCGCACGCCGGGCACGCCGGCAATCCGCGACCCTCCAGAAGCCGCTCCACCAGGCGCGCTCCACAGCCGGGGCAGAAGCGATACTCGACCCTCATTGGTCCCACACAATGCGCAGGATTTTGACCTCGCGGGAGAACCCCGCCAGCGCCCTGACGCGCGCGGCCACATAACGACCGTCCCCTGGGCGCAGCAAGATTGCGCCCTCTGAACTCTCGGGAACGACCCGCCCGGGGCCCCGGCGGTGGACCGTGATCGGTTCGGCTAGGCGCTGGCGCAGGAAATCCGCGAAGTCCGCGTCCTCGGACTCCACGTGACCGTCCTCCCGGACGACCGCGACCCTGCCATCTCGCTCGAGCTCCCAGCCCAGCACGTCGGTTCTCTGGGTCAAAGCCCCTCGATGATACGGCCCCCAGAGCCGAGGACCCGGCTCAGGAGGGCCGAAGCTGGCCCAGGTGATCGCTATTCCAATCGGGCGAGTCCTCCAGGGCCGCGGTCCCCCGCGCGATGGCAGACCCGCCAAAGCGTCGCCGGAGCTCGTCCATGGCTCGGTCCACCCGCTCCGAGCGGCGCTCCACTTGGTCGAACAGCCCCATCTGCGAATCGAGCCGCGCCAGCTGCTCCACCCCTACTCCCAGCAGCCTCACCGGCCGCCCGGCTGGGACGGTGGCCCTCAGCAGCGGCCGCGCGGCCCGGAAGATTTCGACGTCGGCGCAGGTGGGCTGGCCCAGGGGACCCCTTCTAGCGACGGTCTCGAAGTCCGCGAACCGGACCTTGATGGCAACCGTCGCGGCGGTGAGACCGTTGGTCCGGAGGCGGCTTCCGACGCCCGCCGCTAGCAAACGGAGCCTCTCCTCAAGGATGGCCTCGTCCGCCACGTCCTCATCGAAGGTCGTCTCCCTGCTGATCGATTTGGGCGCCGTGGGCACCACCACCGGAGCGGGGTCCACTCCCCGCGCGCGCGCCCTCAAGCCCTCGCCACCCGGGCCCAGAACCTCGACCAGAAGAGAGGTCGGGGCCGCGGCCAGTGCCCCCAGGGTGTGGATCCCCAAGAGACGCAGGCGTTCGGTGGTCTTGGGCCCAGCCCCGGGCAGGCGTGCCACCGGCAGCGGAGCCAGAAAGCGCTCTTCGTCGCCTGGATGGACTACCACCAGGCCGCGCGGCTTACGCAGGTCCGAGGCTATCTTGGCGACGGTCTTGGAGGTGGCCACGCCCACCGAGGCGGGGAGGCTTAGCTCGCTAGCTATCCTGCCCTGGATCTCGCGGGCAATGTCCGGGCCGCTCCCGTGGAGGAGTTCGCAGCCACTCACGTCCAGAAAGGCCTCGTCCAGAGAGCCCGGCTCCACCAGCGGCGTGTAGTCGGAAAAGATGCCGAAAACCTCCTTGGAGACCGCCGCATAGTGCCCGATGTCAACCGGCAGCACGATCAACTCAGGACAGCGGCGGAAGGCCTCGGACAGGGACACGGCCGAGCGCACTCCCCGTGGCCTGGCCTCGTAGGAAGCGGCGGCGACCACGCCACGGCCGGGGCGCCGCCTCTCTCCGGGGTGGGACTCGACGCCTCCTCCGACCGCCAGCGGTCGACCGGCCAGCTCTGGCCGCCGCCTCAGCTCGCAGGAAGCGAAGAAAGCGTCCAGATCAACGTGGAGGATGGTGCGCGGGTACGGCAACGGCGATTCCTCAACGCTTCAGCTGGGATCCCCCAGGGTGGCGGAAATCAGCTGCTCCACCGGCTCCATCCTATGCCTCAGGGATGCCTCGAGCTCCGCCGCCAGGAGCCCCAGTTCCTCCCGGATTGCCCCTAGCGCATGCTCTCGGGTCACGACGAACGGCTCGCCTGAGCGCCGCTTCAATTCGACCCCTCCGGCATCCAGGGAGCGCGGGGAGATGGTCACCCGAAGCGGCATGCCGCGCAGGTCGGCGTCGGCGAACTTCACCCCGGGGCTGATATCCCGATCGTCATAGAGAACCTCGATGCCGAAGGCCACCATCTCCTCATAGAGGGCGTCGGCCGCGGCCCGGACATCCTCACGGCCTCCGACCGCCACCAGGGCGACCGCGAAGGGGGCGAGAGAGATGGGCAGGGCCAGGCCACGCTCGTCGTGGTGTTCCTCAGCCGCGCAGGCCAGCATCCTTCCCAGGCCTATCCCATAGGAGCCCATGACGACCAGGCGCTCGCGCCCCTCCTCATCGGCATAGGTCGCGCCCATTGCCCGGCTGTAATCGGTACCGAGCTGAAAGATATTGCCGAACTCTATCCCGCGACGCAACTGCAGCTTTCCAGGGCAATTTGGGCAGGGCTCGCCGTCCTGGGCAGAGGCCAGCCTGGCAAGGCGCGCGTCCGCCGCGTCGCGGAGGAGGTTGAAGTTACGAACATGCCAGCCGGGACGGTTGGCACCAGTGACCAGATTGCGTCGCCTGGCAAGGACCTCGTCCGCGACCACCGTCACCCCCTGCAGGCCCAGTGGAGACATGTATCCGGGTACCCCGCCGGAAGCGGCGATCTCCTCGGCCGTGGCCGGGCGCAGCTCCAGGGCCGAGGTGGCGTTGCGCAACTTCGCCAGGTTGACCTCGGAGTTACCCGGCACCAGCGCCAGGACCAGCTCGCCCTCCTGGTCACGGGCCCGCTGGACCCAGTAGGCGACACTCTTTGAGATCCGCTCCGGGGCGATCTCGAGGAGTCGCGACACGTCGGCCACAGTCGTGGCCGATGGGGTCTCGACCTCCTCCAGCGGCAGCTCCGGCTCGGTCTCCGGCTCTGGCAGGCGGGGTTCAGCCACCTCCTGGTTGGCGGCGTAGCCACAGTCCGCACAGAAGATCAGGGTGTCCTCGCCGACGTCTGACAGATACATGAACTCATGGGCCATCCGACCCCCCATCATGCCCACGTCTGAGAGCACGGCCGCCACCGGCAATCCCGCCCTTGAGGCGATGCGGAAGTAGGCCCGGAAGTGGAGGCGGTAAGCCCTGCCGAGGCCTTCCTCGTCCCGATCCAGGGAGTAGGCGTCCTTCATCACGAACTCTCTGGTTCGGATCAACCCGCCGCGAGAGCGGGGCTCGTCGCGGAACTTGGTCTGAATCTGATAGACGATGCGCGGCAGGTCTCGGTACGACGAGACCTGGGAAGCGGTCAGGTCGGCCACCACCTCCTCATGGGTCATCGCGAGCGCCATGTCCCGCCCGCGACGATCCTGGAAGCGGACCAGGGTGGCATCCACCTTGTCCCAGCGCCCGCTGCGCCGCCAGATCTCGCCCGGATGGACCACAGGCATGGAGATCTCCTGCCCCCCGATCGCATCCATCTCCTGGCGCAGGATGGTCCTGATCTTCTCCATGGACCGTGCCCCGAGGGGCAGCAGGCTGAATATGCCCGCCGCCAGCTGCTGTATGTATCCCGCCCGCAGAAGCAGCTGATGGGAGACGAGCTCTCCCTCAGGGGCAGAGCGCAAGGTGGTGCCGAACATCTGAGTGACGCGCATGGAGCACAAGTGTACGAGCGCCGTCCGCCGTCCTGGGAGCGCTACGCCCGACTCGCCTCCACCAGCCGGGGAAGCTCCTCCCAGGTGCCCAGTTGGGGCTGGTACGACCCGGGGGGCAGGGCTCCCGGGGCAGCGATCGCGGTCATACCCATCGCGGTCGCTCCCTTGAGATCCGCCTCCATCTCGTCGCCAACGAACCAGCACCTGGAGGCCGCCACCCCGAGCTGAGACAGCAGCGCTCGAAACACCTCCGGTGAGGGCTTGCGCCAGCCCACCTCACTGCTCAGGACGATCGTGTCGAAGCTTTGGGCGAGCCCCTGGCGCTCAAACATCGCACGCATAGTCTTGGCCGGATACGGAGCGTTCGACAGCATGCCCAGGCGGAGTCCCTGGCGCCTCAGCAGGGGCAGGGTGGCGACCGCCCCTCGGTCCGCCTCCACCGATCCTCCCCATGCCCCCTGCAGGACCTCGCAGGCCAGCTCCACCTGGCTCTCGCGAATGGTCTTGCCCAGCAGCCCGCGCAGCACCTGGCCGTAGATGTCGAGGATCTGCACCTCGTGCCTGGGGTCCCGGTTGTGAGCCTCATCCACGAGCCGGTCCACCTCCTCCTCGACCCGGTTGCCGAAATCGCTCTCCGGTACTGGGAGGTGGCTACTGTCCACCTCAAGCAACGTCAGCACGGCCTGGCCGGCCGCGACCAGAGCGCCGCCTGGATGCACGATCCTGGCGAGTGTCCTCCCGTAGTCGAAGCCGATGGCGTCCGGCGCCGGGAGGGTCAAGTCGCGGGGACTCCTCCGCCCGCGCCCCCTCTCGGCCGCCGCCGTCGCCGCCGTCGCTTAGCCCCGCCCGGTGCCGGGGCGGTCCCGTTGGTGGCGGGGGCCGCCGGGACCGGGGCTGCCTTGAGGCGGCGTGGCTGCGGGCTTTTGAGCTGCGGCGCCACCGGGGACGTCTGTCGCGCCGGCCCCTGGCCGCGACGGCGTCTGCGTCTGGGGCGGGCTGGCCCGGGCGAGGAGAAGTGAGCTAGAAGTTGCTCCTGGCGCCCAGGATCCCAGCTGGGCGTGGGCAGCTCTCCATAGTCGCTGAGTCGCAACTCCAGCTCGGCCATGAACTCGGCCAGCGGCCTCTTGTCCTTGGAGGCGTTGGAGATCTGCTTCTCCGCCCAGGGCTGATAGTGGACCGACTCAGGGTTGAGGAACTCCGGCAGAGCTCCGGGGTCACTCCCAGCGGGGCCCGGGGCGGGCTCACCCGCTGCCTCAGTCGGAGGATCGGCTTCGGCCATCGCCTGAGTATATGTCCACTCTCATTCCAACCCTGGATGCGCGGCCGCCGACTCGGGCCCCGATCGCGGGGTCAGGCCGGCGCCCCGGAGGGCGGGGCCATGGGTCGGAACAGAACCCGCTGGTAGAGGCCGAACTTCAAGACCCAAAGCACCGCGTAGGTACCCAGGTAGGCGAGGCCGACAAGCGCGGTGCGCCCGGGACCCTGGCCCGCGATGTGGGCCGCCGCCTCGCTGGTGACCCAAGTCGAGGCCAGGAGCCCGAGGATCGTTATGCCCCAGTAGAACACGAACTGTCTGCCCGGACGGCGCCTGTCAGCCTCCGCCCAGATCCAGTAGCGGCTTAGGAGGTATGAAAGCATCCCGCCCACTACGGTCGCGGCCACCGCTGCCTCGGCCGCCGTCGCCAGGTGGAACCCGAACAGGGCCAGCAACACCAGCTCGCTGGCGACTGTGGAGGCGACCGAGGTCCCCGCATACCGCAGCACCCGACCGAGCAGGGGCGAGTGCTCGGACCTGGTTGGCTTGAGCCGGCTCATGTCGGGGAGCGAGCTGACGGGCAAGCCCCTCTCAGATCCTTCTGAACCCGCCTCCAGCGGGGGCGCCATCTCTTGAACGGTCACGAAGTCTCCAAATCTGCCGCGGTCTGTCCCTTCAGCGGGTTCTTCTTCAGGGTGAGCTGCCCGCGATTCACCATCGCGGTCCGGGGTGCCTGGCGCGCCACCTTGGAATCGTGGGTCGCGATCACCAGCGTCAGCTCCCGGTTCGCCCGCACCGTCTGAAGCAGGCCCATGATCTCAGATCGGGTGCCCTCGTCGAGGTTTCCCGTTGGCTCGTCGGCGAGAAGAACCCTCGGCTCCTTGACCAGGGCCCGAGCGATCGCGACCCGCTGCTGCTCGCCGCCCGACAGCTCGGCGGGAAAGTGCCCGGCTCGGTCACCGAGCCCCACCCCTTCGAGGGCCTCCATCGAGCGCCGGCGCGCATCGTCTCCGCCGATCCCCAGGGGTACCAGGGCGGCCTGGACGTTCTCGACCGCGCTGAGGGTGGGCATCAGATTGTAATTCTGGAACACGAAGCCCAGGGTTCGTGCCCTCAGGTCCCCAAGGCGCCCCTCCCCCAGCTTGGAGGTGTCCTGGCCGTCGAGAACCAGGGAGCCCGATGTCGGCCGGTCCAGGGCACCCATGAGCAGGAGCAGGGTTGTCTTCCCGCTTCCGGTTGGGCCCTGGATGGTGAGGAAATCGCCGTCTTCGACGGTGAGATTCACCCGGCGCAGGGCGTTAACCTCGGCCCTCCCCTTGTGGTAGAGCTTCGAGACATCGGTCAGCTGGTACAAGTGGACGCTCCCTTCTGCTGGTAAGACCGGGTCACGCTGGGGGAGTTGGTCACGTGCCTACTCCACCCGCCTCAGAGCATCGGCAGGGCGCAGCCGCGCAACTCGCCAGCCTCCGATGGCGCCCGCCAGAAGGCCGCCCGCCAGAGCCAGCAGGATGGCGAGGCCGACTACGTCCCAGGAGATGGGGGCGGTGAGGTGAACGGTCACCGTGTGCGCGGCAGCACCCAGGTTGTGAAGGAAGCTGGGGCGACCGCCCCCGAAGGCGCCGGCCCCGGCCCCCGCCGCGGGAAAGTGGGCCGCGGTCGTGGCTCCGACCGGAACCTTGACCGTGCCCCCAACCCGCTCGACCAGGAACGCGCCCAGGAAGCCAAGTCCGACTCCTACCGCCGCACCTAGCACGCCCTGAACCAGGCCCTCGCCCACGATCTGGGCGACGATCCGGCGACTCTTCCAACCCAGGGCCTTGAGGGTGCCGAACTCGCGCACGCGGCCCGACACCGATGAGAGTGTCAGCATCGCCGCCAGGGCGAAGGCGACCACCAGCACGATCGCGGCCAGCCACTTGCCCAAGGAGCTGGCCAGGCTCGAGGCCGTCCCCAAGGAGCTGGACACCTGGCTCGCCAGGTCCGCCGCGGTGGTCACGGTCAGCCCTGGAGTCGTCTTGTCGATCTCGCCCTTCACCGCGCCGATGGCGGAGTTGTTGTCCGCCTCGACGTAGATCGTGTTGACGTCGTCCTTGTCGCCGGCCACGGCCTGGGCCCGGGCGAGCGGGACGTACACATCTGAGCCGGAGCTGCCACTTGCGGGGGTGACTATCCCGATCACCTTGTACGAGGTGTCTGAGATGGTCACCTTTGAGCCGACCTTGAGGCCCTCCTGCTTGGCGTAGGAGGAGTCGACAAGTGCCACGTCCGAGTTCAGATCGGAGCTTGAGAAGTAGCCCCCCGAGGTGACGCTCGCCCCGCTGAGCGGACCGAGTCCGGGGGCGGAGATGTCGACCCCCTCGATCGTGAAGGAGTTGGCCTTGAAGGAGGTTCTCGAGCCGGAGGAGGAGCCGCTGGGCGTCGAGCCCGGCGCGAATCCGGAACCCGGCTGGAACGAGCCCGTGAAGGTGAAGTCACTGAGGGCGAGGCCTCCGGCCGCGTCACTCACCCCCTTGAGCTTGGTGATCTTGCTGACATCGGTAGCCGGGATGACCGCCAGACCGGGGCTGGCGGACACGTGCTGGCCCGAGATCGACGTCGGTCTGGCACCGGTTGGTGGGCCACCGAAAGAGAATGGGCCGCCCGATCCGAAGCTCGGCGCCTTGGTTACGGTCAGATCGGTGCCGACACCGTAGAGGGAGTGCAGCACCTGCCCCTGAGCGGCGTTGACGCCGCTCGAGGCCGCGGCCACGGTGACGACCAGCCCCACTCCGACCGCTAGGCCGATTGCGACCAGGCTGGCCTGACGGCGGCGGCGCCGGAGCTCCCGCCACAGATACGTGAGATACAAGTCCGCTCCTTCAAAGCAGGCCGGGGTGATTCCCTGCTTCCAACTCAAACGGCCCGCTCTGGGAGCCCCATCGGAAGGCTCTTAGAGAAAACTGAGAGTCGCCTGCTGAGGTGGATCTAAACTCCAGGTGACTGGGCAAGCTGTCGGCAGA
The DNA here is from genome assembly GCA_021791455.1 of bacterium. Next base: position 9,994 of record JAJYWM010000006.1, read on the forward strand.
AGTGGTGCAGGACTTGGAGGAGTTGGCCGTGGACCGCCTGATCGCGCCGGGAATTTGGCAGATAGACACCGAGCTCGGCGGCTGGACCGAGTTGAATGCGGTCTTTCTCATCGAGGGGCAGCGCCCCTGCCTGGTCGAGACCGGTCCCCAAAGGGACGCCGGCAGGGTCCTCGCAGCGTTGGCCGCCAGGGGCCTCGACGCCAAGGATCTGGCGTACGTGGTCCTGACCCACATCCACCTCGACCATGGCGGAGCGGTGGGCGAGGTGGCGCAGCGCTACCCCGGGGCCCGGGTGATCTGCCATCCCAAGGGCCTGCGCCACCTGGCGGACCCGACTCGCCTGGTGGCCGCCGCCGGGCAGGTGTACGGCGACCGTCTGGATCCCCTCTATGGGCGGATGACCCCAGTAGACGTGGCCAGCCTGGTGGGCGCCGAGGACATGCAGGTGTTGGACCTCGGGGGCCGCAAGCTGACCCTTGTGCACTCCCCCGGGCACGCCAAGCACCATATCGCCATCCTGGACGACCTGAGCGGGGTGATCCTCGTGGGTGACGCGGTCGGGGTGAAGGTTCCGGGTGGCGGCCCGCTGCGGCCCGCGATGCCTCCGGACGACTTCGATCTGGAGCTGGCCATCGGGTCGCTCCACAAGTTCGCCGCCCTCGGGCCCGCGCAGGTGGTTCTCACCCATTTCGGCCCGGCCGGGGAGCCCCAGGAGGTCCTCCACGAGGCGGAGGCCACAATGCGGCGCTGGTGCCAGGTGGCCGAGTCCGCTTACGCCGAGGTGCCCACCGTCGACCACATCGAGCGCGCCCTCCTGGAGCGGGTGTTCGAGCCGGCGGAGGACGCTTCGCGCCAGGAGGTCGTGGACACCCTGAACGGCTTCGCTTCGAACGCGGCTGGAATGCACGGTTGGCTCCGGAGACGGGCGCAGGCTTCCGGGAGCGACAAGCCCTGAGCGCTTCCGGACCCCCTCGCCAGGGGTCCTCTCAGAGCGCGCGGGAGAGGCTCCAGCCTACTTGACGTTGCGGCAGATGGGAAGTCCCAATACAATGCGGCTGTTCGCCCGGCGCCTGAGTTCGGGTCCCAAGTCCAGCGGAGGGGTACTGATATGGCCGTAACCGGCTTCTGCATGAAGTGCAAGACGGCGAGGGAGATCTCCAACCCCCAGCCTACCCAGCTGAAGAACGGCAAGCCGGCAACCACCGGCACCTGCCCGGTCTGCGGCACCAAGATCTTCAAGATCGGGAAGGCAGCCTGATCCGGCACGGCGCCGGCCGGGGTCGAGCCCTGTGGCTGGGCCCCGGCCGGTGAGTGGCGGAGAGGAGCACGTCGCCGCCGCCATAGCGGCACGGGAACGTGCCCTTGTCGCGGGCTTGAAGCGGTGGGTGGAGATCCCATCGATCAGCACCGACCCGAGCCACGCCTCGGACTGTGTGCGTTCGGCGGAGTTCCTGAAGGAGTACGCGCTGGCGTGCGGCATGACCAGGGCCGAGATCTGGCCCACGGCCGGGCACCCGGCGGTATTTGCCGAGCGGCTGGAGGACCCCTCCCTGCCTACCGTTTTGGTGTACGGGCACCATGACGTGCAGCCGGTCGACCCGGTCGAGGAGTGGGAGGCGGCCCCCTTTCAACCGCTCGAACGCGACGGGCTCCTCCTTGGGAGGGGCACCGCGGATGACAAGGGCCACATCCTCATGCACCTGGAGGCGGTTCGGGGCATCCTCGACGCCGAGGGCCGCCTGCCAGTCAATCTCAAGCTGATCGCCGAGGGCGAGGAGGAGAACGGGTCCGAGCACTTCGAGTCCGTCCTGATGGAGCACCTGGGCCAGCTCGAGGCCGATGTCGCGGTCATCAGCGACACGGGCATGCTGTCCAGGGAGCAGCCGGCGCTCACCATCGCCCTGCGGGGGATGGCCTACTGGGAGGTGCGGGTCAGAACCTCCGACACGGACCTCCACTCGGGCGTTTACGGCGGCGCCGTCCTCAACCCAATCGCGGTCCTGTGCCAGATGCTGGCGGGGCTCCACGACGACGCGGGCCGGGTCACGGTGCCAGGATTCTACGATCAAGTCCGCAGCCTCTCGACGGCTGAACGGGACGAGCTGGCCCAGGTGCCGTTCGACGAGGACTCGTTCCTGCGGCCGGTGGGCGCGATCTCGGGGGGAGAGGCCGGCTACAGCCTGATGGAGAGACGTACCATCCGGCCCACCCTGGAGATCTGCGGAATCTGGGGCGGCTACCAGGGGGAGGGTGCCAAGACGGTGATCCCGGCGCGGGCTGGAGCGAAGCTGTCCTCGCGGCTGGTGCCGGATCAGACAGCCGATGAGGTGACCCTTCTGGTCGGCAACCATCTGCGCCGAACCGCCCCGGCGGGCGTGCAGGTCGAGTTCGAGCTGATCCACGACGGCCGCTGGGTTCTCACCCCGGCCTCCCATCCCGCAGTTGACGCGGCGGCTGACGCCCTGGCCGCGGTGTGGGGAAGAAGACCGTCCTACATCAGGGAGGGCGGGAGCATTCCCCCGGTGGCGACGATCGCCGAGCTGCTCAGCGTGCCCTGCGTGCTGCTGGGCGTGGGATTGCCCGAGGACCACATACACGCCCCCAACGAGAGGGTCGACCTGGGCCAGCTGTTTCGCGGAATGCAGAGCCTGGGGAGGCTCTGGCAGGCCTACTCGGAGCTGGGTCGAGAAAGGCTCAGCGGCTGATCGGAGCGAGTTCGGTCGGGGTTCCGAGCAGGAAGTCGGAGCTCGGGCGATCGGTGAATATCAGGATCTGATCTCCCACCGCAAGCGGCGAGTCCCCGTCCACCTCCTGGCCATCTCGTAGCGTGAGAAGCACCCGTTCACGGGCGAAGGCCGGCACCTCCGAGGGCCGGCGGCCCACCGCCTCCCCCATGGGAACCGTGATGCGCATCACGGCCCGGTCGGTGCCCTCCATGGGCATGCGCTCGATGTCCGTGCTGTTCACCAGGGCGGTGTCAATCTGGTTCAAAATGAGCTCGGTCGCTGACACCGCGATGTCGACTCCGAGCTTCTGGAAGAGCGGCACGTTGCTCGGGTTGTTGACCCGGGCTATTGTGTGGGGCACCTTGAAGTTGAGCTTCGCCAGCTGGCAGGCCACCAGGTTGTCCTCGTCGTCGCCGGTGACTGCAGCTAGGACGTCCGCCCGCTCGATCCCGCTGGTGGCCAGAAATGCCATCTCGTCACCGTCTCCGACCAGACAGGCGCAGCTTCCCAGCTGGGCCGAGATGGAGGAAGCCCGGATGCGGTCCTTCTCGATCAGGGCGACCTCGTATCCGGCCTTGAGGAGGCGGTGGGTCAGATAGAACCCTACCTTGCCACCCCCGACCACTATCACGTAGGCGGGCCGCTCAGCCATCCGCCACCCCCGACACGGTCACGGCGGCACGGGCGCGGTCAGCCGCCTCCGGCCCCTCCTCGAAGAAGGTCTTCGCTATGGCGGCCCCGACCACGGTCGGACAGTAGGTGTAAAGGCCCATCTCGCGATACACCCTCTCGCGGATGGGATCGTAGATCCTGGTCATGACCCGCGGGATATGGAAGATCGCCCTCGCTACCTGGGCGCTCATGATGTTGCGGTTGTCGCCATTGGTCACGGATATGAACCAATCGGTCTGGGCCGCGCCGGCCTCCTCCAGGACATGCTGATCGGTGCCGTTTCCCAAGACCATACGGCCCTTGAAGCTCTCGCCTAGACGGTCGAATGCCTGCCGGGAGCTGTCGACCACCGTCACCTGGTGACCCTCCTCGGCTAGGGCCAGGGCGAGACGGGCACCCACCCTACCGCAGCCCACGATCAGGACCCTCACCTGTCGGAGTATAGCCGCGAGTGGGACAGGATCCTCTCGCCCTGGCCCGGCGGTGGGCACCTGCCGGTTGGGCCGGCGCGCCGTGACTCGAAACCAGGGTCGGCCGGTGGCCGTTGCAGGAGCATGGCGCCAAGTCGACAGCGCGCCCGGCTCTTGCCTGGTTGGAGCCGGCGTGCGCTAACTCCTTTTCCGGTGCTGCTCGTACTCACCACTGTGCTCACGAGTGGGTGCGCCACCGCCGCCCGAACGCAACCATCCCGGCTCCCGCGCGCGGTACTGTTCCAAGTCATCCCCACCCCGGGCCGGCAGCCAGATTGCGGGAACCCGGCGGGCGGGTCCGGAGTCGCGCCCGCCGGAGGGCCCCTCGTCAACTACGTCACGGCGGAGGCCCCGGGTGGCGAGGCCTTCGCCGACTGCAACCTCGTGGCGACCCGACCAGATGGCTCCTCGCAGTGGCACTTCCATCACCTCCAGATGGACGTGATGGGGCTCAGCGTCCTGAGTGATGGGCGGGTGCTGGGCTTCGGATTCAACCCAGCGGGGACCTCGGTCACCTGGTCGATGGTGTCAGGACCGGTGGCTTCCGGGAGGTGGACCGCGACCCGCCTCACCGGGATCGGCCCGTCGACGTACGACTCCCTGAGCTGCAGCCTGAGCGGTCAGGTCTGTGTCGCCTTCCCCGCTCCCGACGTGGTCTGGGAAGGGCTCTGTCCGACCCCGGTCATGGGAGCGCCGACTCCGCCCCCGGCGACGCCGACAGGGCCGGTGTTCGTTTACCGGCCAGGCTCCGGGTGGGCGGCCATCACAGGGCTGCCCGCCAACCTGAGCACGATGACGGGTGCCGTCACCTCGGACGGCGCCATCATCCTCGGCGGATCTGAGGATGGCAGAGGGGTAATTCTCACGAGCGAGAACCAGGGATTGACGTTCGTTCCCAGGGCCACCCCGCCGGCCCCCGTGACAGCCATCGCCGCCAACTCCCAACGCGTCGTGGCCGTGGGTGGCACTCCAAGCTGCGACTTCGGACCCACGACCGACGGGGACACTCAGGAGATCTACTCCAGCTCTGCCTCCGGGACGAGCTGGACCAAGGACCTGGATCTGACGGCCACCTCCGCTCCGCTCACCGGGGTTGCCCTTACCGGCTCCGGCTCTGCTGTGATAGCCGCAGGGTCGTCGACCCAGTGCGGTCTGGCCGACGACGGGTTCTGTTTCCAGGAGATAGCGGAGGCGCCGCCCTCTCTCACGTCCCTGGTCAGGCCTGCCCACTTTGACCAGCTCGAATTGGTCAGCTTCGCGGCGAGTGGGAGTCGGGTTCTGGCGGTGAACTCCCAAGGTTTGCTTGAAGCGGGGGCCCCCAGCCTCGGGCGGTGGACCGTCCAGGGCGCGGTCACGGAGCCCGCCCTGGAGAACGTGAACTTCTTCCCCTCACACCCCACCATGGGGGTGGCTGAGCTCTCGCTCGGGTCTGAGACCGCCGCCGTCGAGACCGACGACGGCGGCTTCCACTGGACTTCCGGGCCCGTCCAGCCTCGATCGGCCGCGGGCCCCATCGCCTGGGCATCTTTCAGAGTCGGCTTCGCCGTCGGCCAGGATCCCAAGGCCGGGCTTCTGGTCACGACTGACGGCGGCCACCATTGGCGCTCCTACTCCTGGCCCGGTGACGACGAGGAGGTGAGCTGGCTGTACTTTCAGAGTCCCAAGGTTGGTTTCGCCGCCCTGGACACGGCGGGAGGAATGATGCACCTCATCGCGACCTCCGACGGTGGCCGACAGTGGCGCCCTGTGGCTCACTCCGATCAGAAGCTGGCGGATCTACCCGCCGACATCGCGGCCGTTCGCTCCGGCGGAGAGACAACGATCGCAGTCCTTCGCGAGTGGGGATGGCGGCTGATCACCGACGGCAGGACGGTGTCGACCACGACCTTCCGAGGCCCGGTGGCGGTCAGTGCCGTGGCCCTGCAACCCGGAGGGCTGGTGTGGGCGGCGGGTACCAGCAGCTGGTGGTACGCACCCAGCCCGATCCTGCTAGTGAGCGCCGGAGGACACCGCGGCCGCCGTATCGGGGAGCTTCCCTTCGACTCCGCCCCCCAGGAGATGGAGTTCAGCACCGCTCGAGATGGCTGGATGGTTGATCAGGGCCAGCTCTTCACGACCCAAGACGGAGGGCTTGACTGGAAGCAGGTGCCCCTTCGCGCGGTTGCCGTCGCCGGCTATTCGGTGAGCTGAGAAGGCTGGGTCGAGCCGAAGACAGTGCAGCGTCTCAAACAGCAGCCGCTGGACCCTGTCGCGGGCACGGAGCCCCGCGGGGGCGGATCCTGTGCGAGGATGCCCCAGCGCGCCACAATGGAGGACCCATGGCCTCTCGCTTCTTCCGCTCCGGCACAACCACGGCTCCAGATCGCCTGGGGGTCCTGGGACCGCGCCGGATCGTGGTACCGGTTAAGGGCGACGCGGTCGATGGGGACGCCCTGCGCGCCGCCTGCCGCCTGGCTCGGCCGGCTAGAGCGGAGATTCTGGTGATAACCGTTCTGGAGGTGCCCCGGCACCTTCCCTTGACCGTCAACCTGGAGCAGGAGCTTGGGGAGGCCGAGGAGATCCTGGCCCAGATGGAGCAGCTGGCTGAGAAGCTGGGAACCAGGATCGAGACCACCGTCCTCCAGGCCAGGGAGTCCGGGCCGGCCGTGGTCGACGAGGCCAAGAGGTGGGGGGCCGACTTGGTGGTGGTGGGGTTGGGAAGCCCCCAGAGGTTCGGGGAATTCGTGCTGGATCGCAATGGCGAGGAGCTGCTCAACCGCGTCCATTGCCGGCTCATCATGATCCGCGAGGCTCTTGATGAGACCGATCTTGACCGCAACACGGTGACCGCCCCGACAACACCGGACTGAACGCTCAGCGGGCGCGCCGCAGCAGCAGTCTCCACCCGACCCAGATCGCGACCGCAACCAGGACCAGCCCCAGGGTGGGCAGCAGGCTCTTGGAACCCAGGTCGAGAATGGTCTTGTAGTTCGCGCCCAAGGCGTCGCCGACGGAGGTGACGGTGGCGCACCAAACCAGCGCGCCGAGCAGCATGGCGGGATAGAAGACCTTGGGGGGAATGGCCGCGATCCCGGCAGCGTAGGACGCGATGTTGCGGGCGAAGGGGATGACTCGCGTCAGAAACACCCCGATCCCGCCTCGCCTGCGGACCCAGGTTGCCGCCTCATCGAGTCGTTTCTCGGAGATCCGAACCCTGGACGCGATCCGGATCACCACCGGGCGTCCGAGAGCGTACCCGATCTGGTACGAGATGGCCGCCCCAATCGCCGACCCGGCCACGGCGCAGAGGATGAGCGGAACCAGCGACACCGATCCCCGGTGGGCAAGAAAACCCAGCGTGAGCAGGATCGCTTCGTCCGGCAGGGGCAGGCCGACCGACTCCCCCGCCAGCCACAAGAGGACGAAGGCATAGACCCCCAGGGGCGGGAGGTGGGTGAGCTGAGAGAGGATGTGGGTCATGATGGGGCTCCCAGGAGGCTAGTTGAAGACCCTGAGAGCCACCCATGTGCCCTCAGGGGCCTATTCCTCCTCGAGGTCGCCGGGGGCGGCGATGCCAGCGATCGAGCCGATCGCGTCACCCTCGTCGAGGCGCATCAGGATCACGCCCCTGGTCTGGCGGCTGCTTATGCGCACTCCGTCGAGGGGCATGCGGATGATCTGGCCCTTGGTGCTGATCAGCATGAGCTCCCCCTCCAGGCTATCCACCATCCTGGCTCCCACAATCTCTCCGACCTTTGAGATCGCGGTCTGATCCAGGGTGTAAACCCCCTGGATCGCCCTTCCCTTGACCGGGTACTCGGCGACCGGAGTCAATTTCCCGTATCCGCGGGCTGTCACCACCAGGACGTGGCCCCCCTCGGTGACTATGTCCATGCCTGCCACCGAGTCGCCGGGGCGGAGACGGACGGCTGTCACGCCCTGGGTGTCGCGGCCCATTGGTCTCACCTCGCGCTCATGGAAGCGAAGCGCCTTGCCCATCCTGGTGACCAGGAGGATGTGATCCCCGCCGGTGCTGACCTTGACCCAGTCCAGCTCGTCGCCCTCACTCAGATTCATGGCGATGAGGCCATTGCGACGCACCGACGCGTAGGCCGCGGCGGGGGTCTTCTTGATGTGCCCGCGGAGGGTTGCCATCACCATGTAGGACTCATCTGAGTACCCGTCGACGGAAAGCATCGAGGTCACCCGCTCGCCCTGGTCCATCTCCAGCAGGTTGATCGCGGCCGTGCCCTTGGCCTGCCGACTCACGTCGGGGATCTCGTGGGTCCGAAGCCGGAACACCCTGCCCTTGTTCGTGAAGAAGAGCATGTCGGAGTGGGTTGACGCCACCCGCAGGAACTCCACGTAGTCCTCCTCTCCGACCCGCTTGGCGCCCAAGACCCCCTTGCCGCCCCTGCGCTGGGAGCGGTAGTCGCTGATGGGGGTGCGCTTGATGTAACCCCGGTGGGTGAGGGTGACCACCACCTGCTCCTTGGGGATCAGGTCCTCCTCATTGAGCTCGATGTCACCGTGGCTGATCTCGGTGCGGCGCGCGTCGCCGTACTTCTTGCGCAGCGCCACCAGCTCCTCGCGGACCACCGCCATCACGTTCTCGCGGCTGGACAGGATCTCCTCCAGCCCAGCGATCCTCAGCATGAGCTCGGCGTGTTCCTCCTCCAGCCGGTCCCTCTCCAAACGCGTCAGGCGACCGAGCCTCATGTCCACGATCGCCTTGCTCTGGCGCTCGGAGAGGTTGAAGCGCTCCTCCATCTGGCGCTGAGCCGTGGCCTCGTCGGGGGCCGCCCGGATGAGTCGGATGACCTCGTCGAGGTTCTGCAGACAGATGCGCAGCCCCTCGACGATGTGGGCCCTCTCCCTGGCCCTCTCCAGGTCATGGCGAGTCCGTCGCTCGACCACCTCGCGGCGGTACTCCAGGTAGTGCTGCAGCATGGCCCTGAGCGACAGCACCTGGGGCCTCCCGTCCACCAGGGCCAGCAGGATGCAGGTGAAGGTGGACTGGAGCTGGGTGTGCTTGTAGAGGTTGTTCAGCACCGTGTAGGGACGCGCGTCCCGTTTCAGCTCGATCACCAGGCGGGTTCCCTCACGCCTACCTGTCTCGTTGCGGATGTCGGCGATCCCCTCCAGCTTGCGCTCGTTGACGAGCTCGGCGATCGTCTGCAGCACCCGGCTCGGGTTCACCTGGTAGGGCAGCTGCGTGACTATGATCTGCTCCCGGCCGGACTTCGACTCCTCGAAGGCGACCCTCGCCCGCTGCACCACCCTGCCATGGCCGGTGCCGTACACCTGGGGAATGTCCTTGCCATAGACGATGCCGCCGGTCGGGAAGTCAGGGCCCGGAATCAGCTTCATCAGCTCCTCGGTGTCGGCCTCGGGATTGTCAATCAGGCGCACCAGCCCGTCGCAGACCTCGCTCAGGTTGTGCGGGGGGATGCTGGTCGCCATGCCCACCGCGATCCCGGCCGCCCCGTTCACCAGGAGGTTGGGCAGGGCCGCGGGCAGCACCGACGGCTCCTTGGTGCTGGCCGAGTAGTTGTCGACGAAGTCGACCGTGTCCTTGTCGATATCCGCGACCATCTCCGCCGCGATCGGGGCCATTCGCGCCTCGGTGTAGCGGTAGGCTGCCGCGGGATCGCCCTCGGGGGACCCGAAGTTGCCCTGTCCGTCCACCAGGGGGTAGCGCATGACCCAGGGCTGGGCCAAGCGCACCAGGGTGTCGTAAACCGAGATGTCCCCGTGGGGGTGGTAGTTCTTGAGAACCTCACCCACGATGGCTGCGCACTTCTGGTGGGAGGCCCCGGGGGTCATCCCCTGCTCCTGCATCGCGTAGAGGATCCGCCGCTGCACCGGCTTGAGGCCATCTCTGACGTCGGGGAGCGCCCTGGCGACGATGACGCTCATGGCGTAGACCAGGTACGACTCCCTCATCTCGGTGACCAGCTCCACGCCCCTGGTCTGGCCGGCACCTCCACCCATCTCAATGGCCACCTGTCAGCCCTCCAACGGTTGCTGGGTCGGGCCCAGCTCCTGAACCAGGCCGGTCCCGGCCCCAGACCTGACCGCGTGGGCGGCCACTCGCAGGGCGCTGGAGACCGCAGCGGCGTCGGAACGGCCGTGTCCGATGAAGACCAGGCCCCGAACGCCCAGCAGGGGCGCCGCGCCGACGGAGCGCCAGTCCAGACGGGCTCGCATCCGCCGCAGGCCGGGCAGCAGCAGCACAGCACCGAGCCGGGAGCGCCAATCTGCCCCGGCCTCCTGGCGCAACGCTGCCATGATCGCCTCCGCGACGCCCTCCGCGGTCTTCAACGCAACGTTGCCGACGAACCCGTCGCAGACGACCACGTCGACGTTGCCGGTGAGCAACTCTCGCCCCTCCACCGGGCCCACGTAGTTGAGGTCCAGTTCCGCGATGAGCCGATGGGCCGCCTGGACCAACGAATTGCCCTTCGAGCTCTCCTCGCCATTGCTGAGCAGGCCAACCCGGGGGCGGGCGATCCCCATCACCTGGGCCACGTAGGCGCTGCCCATGGTGGAGAACTGCGCCAGCCACTCGGGACGGCACTCCACCTGGGCACCGGCATCCACCAGCAGCGTGGTCCCCCCAGGGGTTGGCAGTGGCGTCGCGATCGCGGGCCTCGCAACCCCGGGCTGCCGGTGCAGGCGCAGCAGAGCGGCGGCCATGGCAGCGCCACTGTTTCCTGCCGAGAAGCAGGCGTCCGCCCTCCCCCGCGCCACCAGATCCACCGCCACGTTGACCGAGGCGTGCGGCTGAGCGCGCACCGCCTGGGCGGGATGGGCGTCCATCGCGATCACCGAGTCGGCATCCTCAAAGCTCAGGCGCGGGGGCGCCGGCGCGTCCAGAACCAGAGGCCGAAGTCTGCTGCTCTCGCCCACCAGCACCAGGCGCAGGTCCGAGTCCTCCGCCAAGGCCAGCAGGCTGCCTGCTACCAGCTCCTCGGGAGCACGGTCCCCACCCATCGCGTCCACCGCCAGCGACGGTGCCGTCCTGCTCAAACGTCGAGCGTCCGGACCGTCTTGGCGTAGGCCTGGATGAAACGCTTGCGAGGCTCGACCGCAACCCCCATCAGGCGATCGAAGATGTCGTCGGCGTGGATGGCGTCCTCGACCTCCACCTTGAGCAGCACCCGGTGCTCAGGGTCCAGGGTCGTGTCCCAGAGCTGCTCCGCCGTCATCTCGCCGAGCCCCTTGTAGCGCTGTACCTTGACCTTGGAGCCCATCTCCTTGACCGCGTCTCGGAACTCCTCCTCGCTGTAGCACCAGCGCACCCGCTTGCCCAGGGTCAGGCGGAACAGCGGCGGCTGGGCGATGAACAGGTGCCCGTCGTTGATCACGGACTGAAGGTGGCGCCAGAAGAAGGTGAGCAGCAGGGTCCGGATGTGCGATCCGTCCTCGTCCGCGTCCGCCATCAGCACCACCCGGTTGTAGCGCAGCCTGGTGATGTCGAACCGATCGCCGACACCGGTCCCGAGGGCGGTGATGAGGTTGCGGATCTCCTCATGCTGGAGGATCTTGTCCTCGCGAGCCTTCTCCACGTTGAGGATCTTGCCCCGCAGCGGCAGGATCGCCTGGTAGCGCCGGTCCCGGCCGCCCTTGGCGGTGCCTCCGGCGGAGTCCCCCTCGACGATGAAGATCTCGCAGAGGTCGGGATCCCGCTCAGAGCAATCGGCAAGCTTGCCGGGCAGGGTCGCCGACTCCAGCAAGGACTTGCGCTGAACGAGCTCCCGGGCCCTCACTGCGGCGGCCCTGGCGCGCGCCGCGGTCAGCGACTTCTCGATGATCCGCTTGGCGTCCGCCGGGTTCTCCTCCAGGTACTGGTTCAGGGCCTCGGAAACCACTGTGGAGACCTGTCCGGCGATCTCGGAGTTGCCGAGCTTGGTCTTGGTCTGCCCTTCGAACTGCGGCTCCTGCAACTTCACCGAGAGGACCGCGGTCAGCCCCTCGCGAACATCGTCGCCACTCAGATTCTGGTCGTTCTCCTTGAGAATGGAGGCCTTGCGGGCGTACCTGTTCAGGGTTGCCGTGAGGGCGGCGCGCAGGCCGGTGAGATGGCTGCCCCCCTCCACCGTGTTGATGTTGTTGGCGTAGGCCAGCACGTGTTCGGAAAAGGTGCCGTTGTACTGGATCGCCGCCTCGACGGTGTTGCCCTCGATCTCCCGCTCCACGTACATGGGCCTGGCCTGGACCGCCCCCTTGCCGCGGTTCAGATGGCGAACAAAGGCCTCGATGCCCCCTTCGAAGTAGAAGTTGCTCTCCGCCACCGGCTCCGTGCGCTCATCGATGAGACGGAAATGAACCTGCTTGTTGAGGAATGCCAGCTCGCGCAGGCGGTTGCCGATCGTCTCCGCCTTGAAGGTCTGGGTGTTCTTGAAGATCTCCGGGTCCGGCCAGAATCGCACCGTCGTGCCGCGGCGGGGATGCTTTCCGTCCGGTTCGAACCGCATCTCCCCGCTGGGGATACCCCGCTCATACTCCTGGCGGTAGATGCGGTTGTCGCGGTACACCGCCACCTCCACCCGTCGCGACAGGGCGTTGACCACCGACAGGCCCACCCCGTGAAGGCCTCCGGATACCTTGTAGCCACCGCCACCGAACTTCCCCCCAGCGTGGAGCTTGGTCATGACCACCTCCAGGGCGGGTCGGCCGCTCTGGTGGAGGTCAACGGGGATGCCCCGACCGTTGTCGCTGACGGTGCAGGAGCCATCCGTGCCCAGCGTCACCTCGATCTCGTTGCACTCCCCCGCGAGAGCCTCATCGACGGAGTTGTCGATGATCTCCGTGGCCAGGTGGTGCAGCCCGTTGACGTCAGTGTCACCGATGTACATCCCAGGACGGCGCCGGACCGGGTCCAGCCCCTCCAGGATCTGGATTTGGTCCGCCGAATACGCATCACTCGACGGGTCGGGCTGCACATCAGCTCCGAACTCGTCTGGCAGCGATTCCACGCCCTCTATCGGCAGCCGAATTTCGTTATCGGGATCTACCACTTTCGCTCCCTGTAGGGATGGCACCTGGCAACTCGACGCCGGCTTGCTGTCGCCCCCTCTCACCCCCTGCAGCGGGTACCTCAAACCTGGCGGAAGCCACACCCAATTCTAACAGTTGCGAGATGGGAAACCGAGGCCGGAGCGCAGGCGGGTCGCGAGTCCTGGGATCGGCGGGTCAGCGCCTAGACTCACGACCCTTTACAAGGTCCCAGCTGGGAGAGTCGGCCTCCCGCACGCGGCCGTCCTCGTCGAAGATCACAAAGCGCGTGAAGGACCTCGCGAACCAACGGTCGTGGGTGACCGCCACCACCGTCCCCTGGAACTCCAGGAGGCCATCCTCCAGTGCTTGAGCGCTGATCATGTCCAGGTTCCCGGTTGGCTCGTCCAGGACCAGCATGGTGGCCCCGAGCAGCTCCAGCAGCAGGATCTGGAATCGGGCCTGCTGACCGCCGGAGAGGACGTCCAAGGTTCGCTCACGCTGGGCGTCAAGCTCATAGCGCCTCAGCGCTCCCATGATCTGCCGGTTGTCGAGATGAGCCTCCTCCGCGAGGATCGCGGCGAGCGGGCGGGCGTCGGGGGGCCCCAACCGCTCGTACGCCTGGGCGAAGTATCCGGGCACCACCCTTGCTCCCAGCCGGCATGAGCCGACCCACTCGGTCCGCTCCCGCTGGCAGGGGGGTGCCTGGGGCGCGACCCCACCCTGGGCCAAGAGCTCGAGGAATCGAGACTTCCCAGTCCCATTCGCTCCCAGCACGGCCAGCCGTTCGCCGTAGAAAACCTCGAGGTCGAAGGGGGCGATGAGCCCCGGCAGCCGAAGCCCCCGGCAGGTGAGCGCGCGGACCCCGGTCCTTCCTCCCCGGAGTCGGATGTCGACAGCCTGCGCCTTGGGTGGTGAGGGGGGAGGCCCAGCGGCTTCGAAGTGTCGGAGCCTGGTCACCGCCGCGTGGTACCTGCCCGCCATCGCCTGCGACACGCGCGCCTGCTCTCGCAGGGTCAGCACCAGCTCCCGCAGCCTCAGGTGCTCCTCGTGCCAGCGGTCCAGCACCTCTGCCTGGCGCTGGTGTCGATCTCGGCGCGCCTGCGGGTATTCTGCGAACGAGCCGCCGTGCACCCAGCAGCTGCCCTGCTCCAGGGTCACGAGGCGCTGGGCGCAGCGGGAGAGCATCTCCCGATCGTGAGAGATAAGAAGAACGGTCTTGGTGGTGGCCAGCAGCTGCTCTTCCAGCCAGCGCTTGGCCGGGACGTCAAGGAAATTGTCGGGCTCGTCGAGGAGCAGGATGGAGTCCTCCCCGCGCAGCAGGGTCTCCAGGACCAGTCGCTTCTGCTCCCCGCCAGACAGGGTGGCTGCCTGCCGCGACTCCAGCTCTTCCAGGGTGGTGCCGATCGCACTGGCGCAGCACAGGTCCCAGAGCGCCTCCACCTGGTACCCGCCCAGATCTGCCCAGTCGGCGATCGCCTGAGCGTATCCGAGCTGGCTCTCCTCTGACGCCTCTTGGGCCATCGCCCGCTCCCAGTGCCGCAGACCACGCGCCGCCCGAGCCATGGGGCCTTGAAGGGTCGTCTCCAGAAGCGCTCGGATCGACAGCGCCGCCCGCTCCCGACCCAGGGATTGGTGCATCACGGCGACCCGACCACCGACCGTTATCACTCCCTCGCTGGGCTCGAGTTCCCCCGAGATCAGGCGCATCAGTGTCGTCTTCCCGCCACCGTTGGGTCCGACAAGGGCGGTGCGCGAGCCGGGGCCGACTCGAAACGAGATGTCTCTCAGGAGCGGGCGGCCGTCCGCAAGCCGGTAGCCGACGTGGGCCAGGTCCAGGTGCGCCATGCGCTCACTCACTCAATGGCGGGCGACCGCCCCAGTCTCCGCGCTCACCGCCACTCCGGCTTCGACCCGGGGCATCTCGGGGAGTACCCCAACCCGCCCCGCCAAGCTGGGCGAGTCATCAAGCGCGGGACTCGGAGAGCAACAGCCCCGCCAGGAGGTAGCAGGCCACGGCGGAAAAGGCGAGCAAGGACATGAGCAGCGAGCTGATCTCCTGACCGCCGAAGTCGAGGAAACTGGCGCCGTTGAACCCGGCCCCGACAACCAGCAGCGCCGCCACCACCAGAACCACCGCGGCGGCCCCGCCTCTAAGCGCCACGGCCCGTCCCGCCGCCGCCGCGGCCATGACCACCAGGGCCAGCCCGAAGGCCGCGTGGATGGCCAGGGCGGGGCCCCCGGAGGTGATCGCCCACGCCAGGCTGCGCGCCGACCCGGTGAGGTAGTTCGCCGGTTGTGAGCCGGGATGCGCCGCGGGGATCGCCGAGTAGAGATTGACCACCATTCCGAGGGCGAGCTGGACCACGGCACCGATCCCGGCGGCGAAGGTCATGTACCGCAGCTCCCGCTGGCGGCGACGCGAAGCTGGTGCGACACCCACCCCGCGAGGATACTGGGCCCCAGCTGCGACCCGCGGCAGGGCACGGCGCTGCAGGGGGATTGGGGGAAAGCCCGCCGCGGCGGGGCCCCGGCGGCGCCATGCTGCACTCCCTGGCTCACGCCGGTTCCTTCGGCGCGGTATCGTGTACGCAGCAAGCGGCTAGCCGGATGCCGGCCGGGCCAGCTGACAACAGGCTTCGGATGGGGCGGTGACCCAGCCGGGGGACCTTCATCCACAGGCCCCAAGGGGCTTCTTTTGAATAGGCGGATTCCTTCGGAGGAAGTGGCGCTCTGACGCCCCCCAACCTGACCCTCGAACGGCTTCATCTGGTGGTGCCCGAGGGCTCGGAAGCGATGTCGTTCCTGGAGGCCCTCAACGGCCATGAGAACGGCGACGCCCGCAGCCACTTCGCGGACCAGATCGGCTCCCTGGACGACTTCGTCGTCGTGGCGGGTGCCGGAGACTCCCCGGCGGTGACTCTGTTGCTGCCCGGGATCGACGTGGCCTGCTCTCCGGTCAAGAAGGCGCGGAGCCAGCCGGCCCAGATGGCGCTTAGGGTGGAGTCGGTCAGGCCTGCCCCGCCGGCCCGGGAGGGGGTGGCGCGCGGCGCCATCAGGGTGCGCTGCGTCCATCCTCTGGTCTCCTCCAAGGAGGGGACCGCGACCGACACCTACCACCTCCTCAACCTGGCCAAGCTCGCCAGGGGCTCGAAGGAGCCAGATCGGATCCTGCTGCAGACCCTGGCTCTGGTCGACGGGCTGGAGCAGGCGGAGCGGGGCCGCGCGGCCACCCAAAGGACTCCCTTCGATTCGGTGGTGGAGCTCTGGCGCTGCCGCACCTGCCGCGGCCTCTGGCGGCCTGATCGCGACGAACGCTGCCCCTCCTGCGGGCGCGAGTTCACCGATGAGGACCGCCACCGCCAGGAGGCGGGAAGGCTGGAGTTTTCGGTGCCCCCGGACCACCAGATCACGCTCAGCGTGGATGCCGCGGTGATGATCGAGCCTGAGGACGAGCCCCACTACCTGGGCCGGGTGACCAGGATCGACCATCGGCGCCGGATAGTTGAGGTGGCCTGCAAGGGATACGAGACGGCGGGGAGCGCGGGATGGATCACGCCCTCATTCAACAAGCAGCTTTACGCCGCCAAGAGAAGCACCCTGGCATCCATCGCGGGCGGGGAGGCGCGAAGCCTGCTGCTGGCCCAGCTCCTGATCGACCCCTCTTCGGTGTACGCCCCCCCGGCGCCCCCCCGGGGGGACTGGGTGACGCCGGGAATGACGAGCAACCCAGCTCAGGATCGCGCCATCGGGATCATGGTGGCTCTGGACCCGGGCCAGGCCGTCCTGATCCAGGGGCCGCCCGGGACGGGCAAGACCTCGGTCATCGTGGAGGCGGTCAAGCACCGCCTGCGGGAGAGGCCGGATGAACGCATTCTGGTGTGCTCCCACAGCAACCTGGCGGTCGACAACGCCCTGGAGCGTCTGGCCGGCACCCCCGGGCTGCGCGCCGTGAGGATCGCCAAGGCGGAGCGGGTCCACCCCACGGTCGACTCCTTCAGAGTCGAGGACGAGGACGACGACCGCCTGATACGTGCCAATGTCTTCTTCGCCACCTGTGCGACCGCGGCCACCTCTTCCATCACCACCGACGAGGCGTTCGACCTCGTGATCCTGGACGAGGCCAACAAGGCCCGGATAGACGAGGCGCTGCCGTGTTTGCGCCTGGGGGCAGCCCTGGTGCTGGTCGGCGACCACAAGCAACTGCCGCCGGTGGAGGACGACGCCATCTACCAGATCGTGGAGGAGCGGCCCGACCTGGAGGAGATCGTCGACACGAGCCTCTTCGAGCGCTGCTGGGAAGGCGGGGTGCCCGATCAGGCCCGGTGTCTGCTGGTAGAGCAGCACCGCATGCACCCGGAGATTGCTCAGTACATCAGCGCCACCTCCTACGACAACCAGCTGGAGAATGCGCCCGAGGTCGTCGAGTACAGCTACATCACGAGGCGACCATTCCCGGTGGCGCTGCACATGGTCGATACCACCGGGCTTCGAGGGGGACGGGAGCGGCGCGGAGCCGGGGGCGCCCTGCGCAATGACGCGGAGGTCAAGGTCTGCGCCCAGGTGGTCCGCCTCCTCGATGAGCGGGTGGACCCGAGGCTCTCCCTGGCGGTGATCGCGATGTATGCGGATCAGGTGGACCACCTGCGCCACTCTCTCAGCCGCCGCCACTTCCGCCGCCCGGTGAGAATCGACACCGTCGACTCCTTCGAGGGGCGCGAGGAGGACATGGTGGTGATCAGCCTGGTGCGCAGCAATGAGCGCGGCCGGATCGGCTTCCTGCGCGTCCCCAACCGCCTCAACGTGGCCATCTCCCGCGCCCGCCATCTGGTGGTGTGCGTGGGGGATGCCACCACGCTTCGCGCCGGTGAGGAGACCATGTACGGTCGCCTGGTCGACGCGGCCAAGGAGTGCGGCGGCTATCTTAAGGCCACTGAACTGCTGGGGAGCCGCAGGGGCAGGTCCCAGCCGCGCCGACAGGGGGTACCACCGGGCACGCTCGCGGAGGGCGGCCCCCGCCGCCACCGGCGGCGCCGCAGGCGCCCGGCCGGGACAGCTCTCGGAGGCGCCGCGACGGCTGAGGGTGGCGCGGCCGCACCAAGCGGAGCCACGCCACCCCCTGGTGGGGACGGCCCGGCGCGCCGGCGTCGGAGAAGGCGACGCAAGCCATTCTCGGGAAACGCTGCCACCAGCCCGGTCGGTGCCACTGCCACCGGGCCGGCCGCAGGTCCTGATGAGCCGGGGGGTGGTGAGCGGCGGCGGAGCAGGCGCCGGCGGCGGCCCCCGGGAGGGGGCGGTGCTGATAACGTGCCGAACCAACCGAGGGAGCCGGCCAGCGGCGGTACAGGAGGTGGCGAATGAGTGGGTCCGGGTTCAGGACGGTATTCGTGGCCGGCGCCGGCTTGATGGGGGCGGGAATCGCCCACACGGTGGCTCAGCACGGGTTGGAGGTCCTTCTTTACGACTCCGCCCCGGGGGCCGCGGAGTCCGCGATCTCACGGATCCGGCAGCGATTGCAGCGGTCGGAGGAGCAGGGCAGGCTGGAGCAAGGGGCGGCCGCGGCGGCCGGATCCCGGCTGCGGGTCGCCGTCGAGCCTTCGGGAGTGGAGGGGGCCGACCTGGTCATCGAGGCGATCTCGGAGCAGCTTGAGACCAAGGTCGCCTTCTGGGAGGATCTGGATGGGAGATGTGCTCGCGAGGTGATCTTCACCAGCAACACCAGCTCCATCCCCATAACCCGGCTGGCGGCAGCGACGGGGCGGCCCGACCGGTTCATGGGCATGCATTTCTACAGCCCGGTCCCTGTCATGGAGCTGGTTGAGCTGATTCGCGGCCTGACCACATCGGAGGAGACCCACTCGCGGATCGAGAAGCTGGCCCAGGAGCTGGGAAAGATTCCGGTGAGTTCCAGCGACACTCCCGGGTTCATCGGCAACCGCATCCTCATCCCCTTCCTCAACGAGGCCATCCAGGCCCTCCAGGAGGGTGTGGGCTCCGCGCACGACATCGACCAGGTGGCCAAGCTGGGATTCCGCCATCCGATGGGACCGCTCGAGCTCGCCGACTTCATCGGCCTCGATGTGGTCCTGGCGATCTGCCGGGTCATGCATCGGGGCCTGCACGACAACCGCTACGCCCCCAACCCGCTCCTGGAGCGGATGGTGGAGGCCGGGCGTCTGGGCCGCAAGACTGGGCGAGGTTTCCACGATTACCAGTAGAACCCACGACGGGCCGGGCCCTACAGGTCTCGGCTGAAGACCTCAATCAGGTGGCGGATGCCGGTCGGGTAGCGGTACTCGATCCCTCCGTGGCCACCCTCAAACAGCTCCAGACGGATGTCGGCCACGCCCACCCGCTCAAGGGAGGCGCGGACGGCGGTGGCGCCCACCTCGAGATGGAACTCGTCCGAGCGGCCGCCGTCGAGGTAGACCGCCTTCAGTTGGGATGCTGCATCCGGGCGAGCCGTCACCATCCGGACCGGGTCCCATTCCAACCACCTGTCCCAGACAGCCGGAATCATTTCCCCGGTCTCCACCGAAAAGGGCATCTCCGGGGTACCGTCCGAGGCGGCTGAGTAGCAGGCGGCCATGCAGTAGCTGTTGACCAGGGTGTGATCGGTGGGACGGGACTGGCCGGGACGGGCCCGGAACTCCTCCCAGAACCTGGCGAATGAGCCTTGATAATGATCCCGGAGCACCCTGATGGTCTCGGGAAACTCGGGCAGGTAGCAGAACTCGAACATGGCGTCCCCGGCGTGGCTCGCCAGGCCGGAAAAGAGGTCCGGTCGCAGTAGCGGGGTGACCATCGCGCCATAGCCCCCGCTGGACTTTCCCGCCACGCCCCGGTGATCGCGATCCGCGATGGTCCTGAGGCGGGCGTCAACCGCTGGGACGACCTCGTCACAAAGGTAGCTGTGATACCTACCCGTCCCCGGCGAGTCGAGGAACTGGCTGCCCCCGAGGCTGGTCCAGCAGTCCACAAAGACGAGGATCGCGGGCGGGGTCGCGGGATCGCTGAACAGCTGGTCGTACAGCTCCATCGGAGTGAGGCGGAAGGCGCTGCGATTCCGCCACATGTCGAGCTGGCCGGTCATCCCCTGCAGCACGTAGATGGTGGGAAAGCGCCGGCCTGGGTCGCTGCCATAGGCGGGTGGCAGGTACACGTAGAGGGGTCGTCGGGCGGGGTCGCCCAGGCTGTTGCCGGTCAGCACCCGGCTGTCTATCGCGAACTCCAGCAGCTGCCCCTGCATCGGTCTGGCCCAGGGCGCGCCCAGCTCGCCTGGCGAGGTTAGCTCGAGGGGCGCCTGCTGGTTAGACCCTTCCATCCATCAATCTCCTCACGCATTGAGCCAAGTTGAGGCCGGCCCGCAGGCGACCACCCACCGTCCGCCCCATGATAGGAGGGAGGTCAGCCCGCGCTGAGAATCTGGATGCAGTGGTCGACGTCCTCGGAGTACAGATTCGACGGTGGTGCCGCCGGCAGCGCCCCCCGGTTGCGGGGCAGGTAGAACCCGAAGGACGGCGACGGGTTCACGACCGCGACCGGAATCGAGGTCTTCACCGGAGGGAAGACCGCTAGCAGCCACACCGAGGCGCCAGGATTGACGTCGGCGGAACAGACGGAAAGGCGGTTGCTGGCCAGCACCAGGATCGGCCGTATCGGCTGGTAATACGTCTGCTGCAGTGACGTGAGCTTTCCGGAAGGGTCGAGGTTGTTGGTCCCGCCGAACTTGGCCGCGGTCTCCAGGACCGTCTGGGTCAGGCCTACGCCACAGGTGGACGCCCCCGGGTTTTCGGCCAGTGCCACGACCTCCAGAAGCTCGCCGAAATGAGACAGGCTGGTGGCATCGCGTTCCTCTGAGGTCGGCAGCAGGGGCAGGACGTCCGCCAGCGGCACCAGGCGTGAGTAGTAGAAGTAGATCCTGGTCTGGTCGACGTAGAACCCTCCATCCGGGCTGCAGCTGTCCAGTCCCGAGTCCAGGGGCTTGGCCGAACCCTTGACGGGCAGGCCGGCGACCAGGTCCTTCACCGCCTGGGACGCCGAGGTCGGCGAGCTGCCGCACGAGCTGACGAGAATTGTTGCGATCACGGCCAGAAGTAGAGCCGCGATGCTGTGGCGGCGTGCCGGCAAGAACGGCCCCGCCCTGTTCAGCTGCTGCCGACCGGCTCGGTCGCCAGCAGGTCGGAGCGGACGAAGATCGAACGTAAAGCGTAGCCCGCCTCCTCGATCCTGGCCCGCCCTCCTTCCTCGCGGTCCAGCAGGGTGTAGATGGCGACGATCTTGGCTCCCGTCGCCTCAACCCGCGCCGCGGTCCGCAGCAGAGACCCTCCGGTGGTCAGAGCGTCGTCGACCAGGGCCACGCGGTCTCCCGGCCCTGGCGGCGGGCCGGCGAACGTGCCCCCGGCCCCGTGCTCTTTCACCTCCTTGCGCACGATGAAAGCGCCGACCCGGGGCGCTCCGTCGAGGGCGCTGCAGAGCGCTATCGCAGTCACCATGGGATCGGCACCGAGCGTCGGGCCTCCGACCCTGGAGACCGCGTCCTCCCTGGCCCAGGCGACCATCTCCCGTCCGATCAGGAGGGATCCAACTGGATCCAGGGTCACCATCCGGCCATCAAAGTAGTAGTTGCTGCGCCGTCCGCTGGCGAGCAGGAAGTCGCCCTCCCTGAAGGCCAGCCCTCGCATCAGGTCTAGCAGCGTCCTCCTTTGCCCGGCGTCCATTCTCAGGGCGCCTCGGCTGCTCGCCAGCGCAGGATGGGATTCCTCGCTGCCGTCACCTCGTCGACGCGGCCGACCGGAGCATTGTGAGGGGCTGTGCGCAGCGATTCGGGGTCCGCTCTTCCCTCGTCGAGGATGGAGATCACAATCCGCGCCAGCTCGTCGAGAGAGCCCTTCGACTCGGTCTCTGTGGGCTCGAACATCATGGCTTCAGGAACCGTGATCGGGAAATAGACGGTGGGAGGATAGATGCCGTAGTCGATCATCCGCTTGGCTATATCCAGAGCCCTCAGGTCTGGTTGCGCGGATCGTCTGGGAGTCGCCACGAACTCGTGGAAGCTGTCGCTGTCTACCGCGACTGGGAGCCGGCCCTCAAGCAGGTGGCGCAGGTATCTTGCGTTCAGGACGGCGTCTGTGGCGACCTGACCGATGCCATCGCCGTAGGCCCTTATGTAGGCGTAGGCCCTCGCCAGCATCCCGAAATTCCCGTAGAAGGCCCGCACCCGGCCGATGCTCTCGGGCCGGTCAAAGTCGAGGTGGAACGAGTCGCCGTGGCGCACCACCCTCGGCACCGGCAGATAGCCGGCCAGAGCAGGGCTGACGCCGACCGGTCCGGCTCCCGGGCCACCGCCCCCGTGGGGCGTCGAGAAGGTCTTGTGCAAGTTGAGATGGACCACGTCGAACCCCATGTCTCCCGGACGTGCCAGCCCGACCAGGGCATTCAGGTTGGCGCCGTCGTAATAGACCAGCGCACCAGCCTCGTGGGCAAGGCGGGCCATCTCCTCGATGTTGCGCTCGAAGATTCCCAGGGTGTTGGGATTGGTCAGCATCACCGCGGCGACCTCCGGGCCGAGCTTGGAGCGCAGGTCGTCCAGGTCGACGGTCCCATCCCCGGCGCTCTTGACCGTGATCACAGAAAACCCGCACTGCACAGCGCTGGCCGGATTGGTCCCGTGCGCGGTGTCGGGAATGATCACGGCCCGGCGGGCGTGGTCCTCCCGGCTGCGATGAAACGCCTGGATCATCCGCAGCCCGGTCCATTCGCCGTGGGCCCCGGCCGCTGGCTGCAGCGACACCTCCCCCATCCCGGTGATCTGGCAGAGGTATCGCTCCAGGTTCCACATCAGCTCAAGCGCCCCCTGGATGGACGACTCCGGCTGCCATGGGTGAATGTCGCTGAGGCCTTCGAACGAAGCCACCTGCTCATTGACGGCCGGGTTGTACTTCATCGTGCAGGAGCCCAGCGGGTAGGCGCCCTGCTGCAGGTTGTGATTGCGCCGCGCCAGCCGCCCGAAGTGGCGCGCCAGATGAGGCTCGCTGAGGGCGGGGATCAGCGCTCTGCGGCTTCGGGCCAGCGAGGCTGGCAGCCCCTCGGCCAACCCCGGCCCCTGGACGCCAGCCTCCGGAAGCTGGGGCCCGGTCCCCGGCTCCGTGGCCACCTCGAATATGAGTGGCTCCTCTCCGGCCCAGGCGGACGCGGCGGCGCTCACAGTGCCGCTCCAGCCTCGACGAAGGTCGGGGCCATCTCCAGGACGGCCTGCTCGTAGCGGTCCAGGGCGGCCGGGGGAGTCGTCTCCGTCACAGACACCAGCATCTGGCTCCTTCGGGCGTGGTCGAACCTTCCCAGGGGGAGTCCCGCCAGAATGCCCCGTTCGGCGAGCTTGGCAGCCCACTTCTCCGCGTCGCCTGGACACTCCAGGACGAATTCCCACAGGAAGTCTCCCCTCGGGTGCGCCACTCCGAATCCAGGAGCGGCCCCCAGCCTACGTGCCAGATCGTGAGCGCGCCGGTACGAGATGTCAACCACACGGCGCATCCCCGCTTCCCCCATCTTGGCCATGTAGGCGGTGGCGGCAAGCGCCATGAGGGCGTGGTTGGTGCAGATGTTCGACGTTGCCCGCTCGCGCCGGATGTGCTGCTCGCGGGTCTGCAGCGTGAGGCAGTAGGCCCGACCACCCCGGGCGTCCTTGGTCATCCCCACGAGCCTGCCGGGCATCCGCCGCAGGAGGTCCTGCCGGCACGCCAGCAGCCCCACCGTGGGACCACCCAGCTGGGCCGGGATTCCCAGCTGCTGTCCCTCCCCCGCCGCGATGTCAGCCCCCTGGGCGCCCGGAGGCTCGAGCACGACGGAGGCCAGGGGGTCGGCCATGACAAGGGCCAGCGATCCCGCCCCGTGAGCAAGCTCTACCAGGTCGGCGACCGGCTCTATCAAGCCGAAGAAGTTTGGTTGCCCGACGATCAGGACGGCCGTATCCCGAGCCGCCAGCAGCCGCTCCGCGGCCCGGGCGTCGGTGACCCCATCCCGGGTTGGGATGAGTTCCAACTCCCCGCCCCGACCGGACGAGTAGGTCTTGAGGACCTCCAGGGTCTCTGGGTGGAGCGCCGACGAGGCGAGGATCCTTGAGCGCCCCGTGTGAGCCACCGCCAGCAGGGCACCCTCGGCCACCGCCGTGGCCCCGTCGTACATGGAGGCGTTGGCCACGTCAAGGTCGTAGAGCTCCGCGACCATGGACTGGAACTCAAAGATCGTCTGGAGGTACCCCTGGCTGGCCTCCGCCTGATAGGGGGTGTACGAGGTGTAGAACTCCGGCCGGCCGATGGTGGCCCGCACGATGGCGGGTACGAACCGGGAGTAGATGCCCCCACCCAAGAAACAGTCCCAGCGGGAGAGCGGGCGGTTGGCATCCGCCAGACGGCGCATCTCCGCCGTCAGCTCAAGTTCGCTGAGAGGTGGCGGCAGCTCCAGCCTGGGGTTCTGCAGGTGAGCCGGGATCTCCGCGAACAGGTCGGCGGGGCTGGAGACACCAAGTGCGGCCAGCATCTCCTGGCGGTCGCGGGCGGAGTTGGGCAGGTATGCCATCGGCAGGGGTCCTAAATTGGGCGCGGTGGGCTCAGCCTGAGTTCAACCTAGAGTTTAGCTGCAGACCGATCCCGTCCCGAGGGGCCAACTCGGGGCCGCGTGGCGGCCGCCAGCCGGTGTGATCGGGTGCAGGCCGACCCGCGCTTGGCCCGTTCGGCGCCGCTGGTGCCTGGTTCGAGGAGGCCGTTGACGGTCAGTGCTGGTCGGCGTCCGCGTAGGCCTGATAGGCGGCGTCGTCCATCAGCGTGTCCGGAAGCTCCCCGTCGAGCCTCACCTTGACCAACCAACCCCTCTCGTAGGGGTCCTGGTTGACCAGCTCGGGGGCGTCGTTCACCGCCGCATTGACCTCCAACACTTCCCCGGCTGCGGGGGCGTAGAGATCGCTGGCGGCCTTCACCGACTCGACCGCGCCGAGGCGAGCCCCCGGCTCCAACCGCGCGCCCACCTGCGGCAGCTCCAAGAAGATCACATCACCCAGCTGCCCCTGAGCGTGATCGGAGATTCCGATGAAAGCCTCGCCGCCGTCGGCGGGACGCACCCACTCATGGGTCTTGGTGAATTTGAAACCGCTTAGGTCTGGCAACTTGGTCCTCCTCCCTGTGGGAGACTGCTACTGTCCGGGCCGATGGTAGAAAGGTAACGGGACGACCGTCGCCTCCGCCCACAGTTCCGGCTCCTGCCGCAGGCGCACTTTGAGCATGGTGCCTGGGGCGGCCATCTCCCGCCTCACGTATCCCATGGCGATGGCGGTGCCGACGGAAAATCCGAAGGAGCCACTGGTCACCACCCCAACCTCCCCGGAGTCGGCGAATATCGCCTGGTGGGGGCGGGCGATCTGGCGCGGCCCCAGTTGGATTCCCACAAACGCCCGGGTTGGTGCCTCCGAGATACGTCGCAGTGCGGTGCTGCCCAGGAAGGCTCCCTTGGCCAGTTTGACCACCCACCCCAGTCCGGCCGTGATCGGGTCAGTTCCCTCGTCGATGTCCTGGCCGTAAAGGCGCAGCCCAGCCTCCAGCCGCAGAGTGTCGCGGGCGCCGAGACCGGCCGGCATGAGGCCGTACTCCTGACCGCGCTCATAGAGCGCTGTCCAGATCGTCTCGGCCGCCTCGGAGGGTCCATACAGCTCGAATCCGTCCTCTCCCGTGTAGCCGGTCCTGGATAGGCGCAGCCTGACACCGGCGACCGTGCCCGGGCGGTGGTGGTAGTAGCGGATTTCCTGCGGGCTGCCCTCGGACACCAGAGGCTCCAGGATCTCCAGAGCCCGTGGCCCCTGCAGCGCAATCAGAAAGGTCTCCGCCGAGCGGTCCAGGAGCTCCACCCCCGCGGGGGGCAGATGCTGCCTCATCCACGCGAGGTCGGCGTCGTGGCGGGCGGCGTTGATCACACACATGAACTCTTCACGGTCGCGATAGACCAGGAGGTCGTCAACGATCCCGCCATCCTCCCGACACATGACCCCATACAGGGCACGCCCCTCGGCCAGCTTGGAGACATCGTTGCTCACCAGGTTCTGGAGATAGTCGAGGGCCCCGCTGCCGCGCACCATCACCTCTCCCATGTGGGAAACGTCGAACAGGCCCGC
This sequence comes from bacterium, assembly GCA_021791455.1. Next base: position 36,000 of record JAJYWM010000006.1, read on the forward strand.
CCGCCGGCGCACGGCTTCGTGCTCCTCCCGGATGCTGCGGTACTGCATCGGCATGATGTAGCCACCGAAGGGCGTCATGCGCGCGCCGAGCTGGCGATGAATCGCCCCCAAGGGGACTTCTATGTCAGTCAATCTTCCTCCATCTCCTCGAGCGTCTCCAGCAGTTCGCGATCATGTTGGGCGGCGGCTTCCGAGGCGGCCTGACGCAGCTGCCTCACCCGCTCCTCGGGCCACCCCAGGTGGTCCGCCAGTTGACGGTCGCTCGGGGGGGCTCCAAGCTCTCTGCGCATCTCAACGTCCGCCGCGAACACCACCTCTGCGTCCCGCGCCCACCGCTCATCCTGCTCTCTGGCGCGCTCCTCCTCCGCCAGGGTGGCGCGGATCGCGGCGGCCACGACCTCGCGTGCCTGGCGCTGAAATTCCGCCGGGGTGAGCGGGGTCTCCCCGGAGAGCCCGTGCACCAGTTTCAGCAAGGCTGTGGTGCCCTCCTGAAAGAGATCACCGACCGGGGTTCCCGGCCGGTCCACACTGGTCGCCTGCTCGAGCGCTATCCACAGGTGGTGCTGCACCAACTGCCGCCTCGGGTCCTGGTCGAGGTTCTCGTAACCGACCGTGGCCAGCAGCCCGGCAATCGCCTGCTCGCCCAGGGGTGGGAACTCCGCGACCATTTCCCTCAGGGTCCGGGTCTCGTCTGACGGCGCCGAAGCGGGCTTGGGAGTGGGCACGGACCCGAGTATAGGCTCGGTTCGGCGAACGGGAGGGATCTCGCGGCGGATCGGTATTCGTACACTCAGACGGTGCCACCCCGCGCCATGCGAGTACCCCCCGACCAAGACCTGGTGGTCTTCGGAGCGACCGGGGACCTGGCCCGCCGCAAGCTGCTGCCCGCACTCTATGAGCTGAGTCGCCAGGGGCTCCTCCCACGCCGCGGGGAGGTGGTGGGAACTGCGACCCGGGACCTCGACGATGACGGCTTCAGGGCCTTCGCCCACGACGCGATCGAGGAATTTGCCAGAACCGGGCTCGACGAGCCGAGCTTCGCGGCCTTCGCCAAGCGGCTGCGCTACGTGCCCGCCATCTCCGACCCAGGGCCCAAGCTGGCCAAGGTGCTCAAGCTCCCGCACCGGATCGTGTACCTGGCCGTCCCCCCCTCGTCCTTCGCCCCGATCCTGCAGGAGTTGAAGGATGCCGGGCTCTCCAGGGGTGCCTCCCTCATCATCGAGAAGCCGTTCGGGCATGACCTGGAGTCCGCCAGAAAGCTGAACCAGGCGCTGCATCGCATCGTGCCCGAGGAGAGGATCTACCGCATCGACCACTACCTGGGCAAGGAGACCGTCCAGAATCTCCTGGTTTTCAGGTTCGGCAACACCCTTGTGGAGCGCATCTGGAACCGCGATGTGGTATCCCACGTCCAACTGACTGTTGCTGAAGACATTGGAGTTGAGAATCGGGGACATCTGTATGAGGAGACCGGAGCGCTCAAGGACATAATGCAGAACCACCTCTTCCAGCTCCTCGCCCTCACGTGTATGTCACCTCCCAGTTCCTTCGATCCTGAAGCATTGAGAGATGAGAAGGTCAAGGTCCTTCAATCGATTCGGCCGGTGGCCCCAGCGGAGGTGGTCCGGGGTCAATACACCAGGGGCTCGGTCAACGGCAAGCTGATGCCGGGGTACCGGGAGCTTGACGGAGTGTCCCCGGATTCGAACACGGAGACGTATATAGCACTCCGACTCGCGGTCGACTCCTGGGCGTGGGCCGGGGTCCCCTTCTATCTGCGCTGCGGCAAGGCGCTGGTCACCAGGCGCACGGAGATCATGCTCTTCTGCCGGGACGTGCCCCTGCATCTCTTCGAGGGTACGGGAATAGAGGCTCTGCAGCCCAACCGGGTGACGATCAGGATCCAGCCCGATGAGGGAATCTCATTCTCTTTCGTGGCCAAGGAGCCGGGGCCTGTGGTCCGGGAGCAGGGGGTGAGGATGGACTTCTCCTACGGGAAGTCATTCAAGACCGAGCCGGCGGAGGCCTACGAGCGGTTGCTGCACGACGCCCTGCTGGGAGACCACACCCTCTTCATACGGCAGGACGAGACTGAGTGCGCCTGGGCCGCCCTCCAACCCGTGCTGGACAACATGCCCCCGATCCGGCTTTACCCGGCTGGAAGCGAGGGCCCCGCCGAGGCCCAGAACCTGATGGAGTCGGGGGCCTGGCACAGCCTGGCCCACCACGTCCAGGATTAAGCGCTGGCGCGCGCCGGGGCCTGGTCGGGGACCAGCTGGTCGGCTTCGATCCATCCGACCTCTGTCTCAGGCTCCTCGCCGGCCCTGACCTGCACCCACCTGCCCTGCTGCCGCAGCGCCCGCAGGGGAGAGGCCGGACGCACAGACCTGCCGCGCTCGGCTTTGTGGTCAGGCTCCTTGAAGATCGGATATCCGGTCCCGGCCCAGCTCTGCACTATCGTGCAGGGGCCCGGGGGGATGCTGCGGAAGTGATACACGGTGTGCCCATCCCGCTCGCCACGGCCGAGGATCCTCAGGAGATTCGTCGCTCGCATGGTGGCGCTGCGCTCGCCGTCGGCGGTGATGGTCACCCTGGTGCCGCTGCTGGTGGACTCGCATTCGATGCGGATGCGGTTCTTCGGGTAACGCACCTTGGACCACTGGCCGAAGAGCCCATTGGCAAGGTCCTGGACCACTTCCGCGGTGTGGTCATCGACAACCCTGAAGCTGAATGGCGGCAGGCCAGCCACCTGCTCGGCCACCGCGAACACCTCGCGGGGCGGCGCGAACACCACCGCTTCCCAGCGGTCGTGGCGCTTGGGGCCGAGATAGAGCATGCCCCAGATTGTAATTGGGCGACCAGTTGGTGTGATCAGGTGAGGAGCGGGCGCCGCCGCAACAACCACGCCTCCAGCTGGTGCAGGGCGGGGTCGGCCGGACCCCACAGTGGGGCCAAGAGCAGACCACTGTGGCTCACCTGCCGCCCACCCCACCTGGTTTTGAAGGTGGCGTAGCCGTGGGCGCTGTTGGCGGGATCAAAGTGGCGGGGCACTCCCCACATGTCATAGAAGGAACACCCCTGCTGTATGCCCCAGCGGATCATCTCCCAGTGGAGGGCATAGCTGGCTCGGGCCTCGGGCGCCGTCAAGGAGGTGCCCCCGTAGAGGTAGATCAGGCGCGGGCCGCAGGAGATCGCCATGGCCGCGGCGAGGGGCTGCCCCCGGCGCGAAGCGACGAAGATGACCCCATCGAGATCGGTCAAAGCGGCCTCGTAGTAGCTCTGCGGGCGGGTGGTGAATCGCTGGCGTCGCACGGTGTCCAGGTGGAGGCGGTAAAAGCCCTCGACCGCGGACCTTGAACTGTCGGCGGTCACCGTCACCTCGGCCCGGCTCGCGATGCGGATGTTCCTGCGCGTCGACGGGGGAAGCGCCGCGAGCGTTGCCTGCTCATCCGCCGCCAGGTCAACGACCCAGGAGTTGCGATGCTGGACGTCGAAGCGGGCCGCCCTCAGCCCCAGCCGGGCCCGCAGGGAGTTCACGGTTAGCGAGCCGACTGGCCACTCGGGGTCGAGCCGGAGCGCCACGACCCCCCTTGACCGCAGGAACCCGGCCGCCGCTTTGAGCAGCGACTCGGCGGCCCACGGCTGGGCCAGTGAGCCCAGGACCGGTCCCCGCGGAGCATAAGCCCAGCCCAGCCCACCTGGCCCCAGCGGGCGGCGCAGAACCTGCAGAGCTCCCACACAGGCACCGGAGTGGGGATCGCGGGCGAGCCATCGGGTCACCGTCCAGCCGTAACGCGAGCGCAGGACGCCCCATCCCCACGACTGCATCAGCACCCCCCCGGAGGTCCTGACAAACTCGTCCCACGCCGGGCGCTCCGCCTCTCCCGCTACCGTGATCAAAGGGACTGTCGCGGGGTCCGGTCCGGGGGTTGCTGCCACCGGGTGATTATCCTCGGCCCGTTCTCGGCTCCTTCGATTTGGGCGTACACTGAATGTTGCTATGCGCCGTTTGGCGATTGCCGGTGCCGCGTCGGGAGCGCTCGCCGCCACCCTGGTACTCACGGGTCCAGTCCTGGCGAGCGGCCTCGGTGAGAAGGCACACGCCGGCCCGGTGATCTCGCTTCCTCCTGCCATCGCTTTCCTGGCGGACCCGACGGTCGCCTTCGGGCTGCTTCTGCTGGCGATGCTGGGCATTGGGGTGGAGGCGATGCACCCCGGCGGCACGGTGCCGGGGGCTATCGGAGTCGCGGCCGGCCTGCTGGCCGCGCTCGCCCTCTTGGGGTTGTCCCTGAATCCGCTCGGTTTGCTTTTGATAGCAGTCGCGGCAGGACTGTTCGCGGCGGATCTCATTTCGCCCTCCCACGGGGCCCTGAGTGTGGCTGCGATGGGGGCAGCGGTCGCCGGGGGCGTACTGATGTTCCCTGGCGCAGCCGTGAACCCCATAGCCCTGATCGGGGCACCGGTCTCCCTGGGGCTGGTTTGGGTCTTTCTGAGCAGACGGGCACTGAGGGTGCGCCATCGCCCCTATCCCCGCCAGCCCCAGGAGCTGCTTGGGGATGTGGGAACGGTGCGGGAGTTGCACCGCGGATTGGCCATGGCGCTGGTGGATGGAGAGCTGTGGCACGTGGAGGCTCGCGATAAGGCTCCTCTGGAACTGGGCAGCGAGGTGGAGGTGCTGGCTCAGGACGGTCTGACCCTGATAGTGAGGGTGGTGGGGCTGCCTGCTCCAGCCGGCGGCGATATGACTGACCAGGTTCAGCCGGGAATTGCGGCGGGAGCCAAAGGAGGGCTCGGAGAATGAGCGGAGCGGTGGTCGCGATCGTGGTGGTGCTGGCGGTGGTTGCCTTCTTGGTCCTGATGGCGTTCGCCACGGGGTTCCGGGTGATCAACGAGTACGAGCGCGGGGTGGTCCTGAGGCTGGGAAGACTCATTGACGTCAAGGGCCCGGGTCCGCGACTCATCATTCCCTTCGGGATCGACCGGATGGTCAAGGTGGATCTGCGGGTGATGGTTCATGAGGTGCCGCCGCAGGACGTGATCACCAGTGACAACGTGACCGTGCGGGTGACGGCGGTCGTCTTCTTCCGGGTGGTGGACGCTCGCGATTCTTACGTCAAGGTGCGCGACTACATGAGCACCATCTCGAAGACGGCACAGACGACCCTGAGGTCCACGTTGGGGCAGTCGACCCTGGACGAGCTGCTGAGTCGGCGAGACAAGATCAACGCCGAACTGCAGGCGGTGATCGATGAGCAGACCGAGCCGTGGGGGGTGAAGGTGACCGCGGTGGAGGTGAAGGACGTTGACCTGCCCCAGTCAATGCAGCGGGCCATGGCGCTGCAGGCGGAGGCGGAACGGGAGAAGAGGGCCAAGATCATCCGCGCCCAGGGCGAGTTTCAGGCCTCCCAGACCCTCGCCGACGCTGCCCAGGTGATAGGGACCCAGCCGGCGACCCTGCAGCTCCGCTATCTGCAGACGCTGTCGGAGATTGGCGCCGATCAGAACACGGTTGTGGTCTTCCCGGTGCCGTTGGACATGTTCGAGCCCTTCTTTGATCTCAAGAAGGGCCGTGCGGCCAAGAACGGCCATCGCCCGGCGCAAGCTTCCGAGGTGGTTGGGGACGGGATCGAGTCCGCGACCAGCGTCGGCTCGGAGCCCACTTCCTGACACCGGGCGGGGCCCAGGGCTGGGGGAATTCCGTCACGGCTGGGTTTGGGACCCTGCTTCTGCTTGGTTCCGGGGAGTTCGAGCCCTGGGTCGGCCAGACCGAAGTAGACCTGGTGCGGCTGGCCCGGGGCGACAAGCGCGTCTTGGTTCTGGCGACAGCCAGCGCCCCCGAGGGAGAGGCCGTGTTCCGGCGCTGGAACGAGATGGGAGTAGCCCATTACCGCAGTCTCGGCCTGACCGCCGAGGCCCTCCCGGTCCGCACCAGGGAGGATGCCCAGGAGGAGAGGTGGGCTGACGCGGTCCGCCGGTCCAGCATGGTCTTCTTCTCAGGAGGCAGCCCGGGCCACCTCAAGCGAGTCCTGGAGGGAACGGTGCTGCTGGACGCGATAGCCGATCTGGTCGAGCGCGGCGGAGTCTACGGTGGCTGCAGCGCTGGGGCGATGGTGGCGGGCGAGGGGCTGGTTGGCGGCAGGGGACCCGCCTCGGGCGCTTTCGGGCAGGGTTTGGGGCTGGTGCCAAGCCACGTGTTCGGGGTCCATTGGGACAGTCCCATCATGCGCCCCTGGCGGGGCCTGATGGCGCGCCAGGTGCCGGAATCCCTTCATTTCGTGGGAATTCCCGAGAGAACAGCGATAGTGCGGCGGGGCTCCGGATGGGTCACCGTGGGCCGGGGGGCGGTCGACCATCGCTTCCGGGGCCTGCGGGAGTCCGTGCGCCCCCCCGGAGAGCTCCTGCTGCTGTAACCCGCTCGGTGTTTCACGTGAAACACTGGGCTGCACCTATACTTCAGAGATGCCTCGGCCCCACGTAATTACCGTTTGCAATCAGAAAGGGGGGGTCGGCAAGACCACAACCGCAATCAACCTCGGAGCCGCTCTTTGTGAGAAGGGACTCAGGGTTCTATTGGTCGACTGCGACCCCCAGGCCAACGCCACCTCAGGGCTGAGCGTCGACTTCAAGCGGCTGGATGCCTCCATATACGACGTCGTTGTGTTGGGTCGACCCCTGCTCGAGGTCGCCATCCCGATCAAACACGTGCCCCGGCTCACCCTGGTCCCCGCAACGGTCGGGCTGGCGGGTGCCGAACTTGAACTGGCCGACCTTCCCCTGCGGGAGTCCCGGCTCAGGCTGGCCCTGGATGGGCTCAACGACTTCGACTACGTTCTGCTGGACACCCCACCGTCCCTGGGCCTTCTCACAATCAACTGCCTGGTGGCGGCGGACGCGATGCTGATCCCGCTCCAGTGCGAGTACTACGCACTCGAGGGGCTCACGCTCCTCACCCACACGCAGTCGCTCGTCCGGCAGTCTCTCAACCCCGGCCTCCGTCTGGCCGGCATAGTCCTCACACTCTTCGATCCCCGAACCGTACTCAGTTCCCAGGTCGTGGCCGAGGTTCGCAAGCAGTTCGGAACCCAGGCATTCGAAACGGTGATACCGCGGTCTGTGCGCCTCAGCGAGGCGCCGAGCCACGGCCTGCCAATCACCCAGTACGATCCGACCGGGCGTGGCGCCATCGCGTATCGCGCTCTCGCCGAGGAGCTGGTGCTGCGCAACTCCAAGGTGGCGGCATGACCAAGCACAGAGGACTGGGGCGAGGGCTGGACCAGCTGATCCCCCCAGGGGCCCCCACTCTAAGTTCGGTGATGAGTGGGCCACCGGTTCACGAGGTCCCGGTGGAATCCGTCAAGCCTAACCCGCTGCAACCCCGCTCCGAATTCGACGAGGAATCGCTGGAGACGCTTTCCAAGTCCATCGCCGAGTACGGGGTCCTGCAGCCACTCGTGGTGGAGAGGGATGGCGATGATTACCGTCTGGTGGCCGGGGAGCGCCGTCTTCGCGCCTCGAAGCTGGCCGGGCTGGCCAAGGTCCCGGTCGTCATCCGAACAGCCGGCCCGGACAGGGCGAGGTTGGAGATGGCGTTGGTGGAGAACATCCAGCGCCGCGACATCTCACCACTCGACGAGGCACGTGCCTTCACCAGGTTGTGCGACGAATTCGGGCTCACCCAGGAGGCGGTCGCCCAGCAGCTCGGGCGCAGCCGCTCTTCGGTAACGAACACGATGCGCCTTCTGCAGGCCACTCCGGCGGTTCAGGACGCGCTGGCCGCAGAGAGGATCTCCGCAGCCCACGCAAGGGCTCTTCTGGGGGTCCCCGACCCCCATCTTCAGACCAAAACTCTGGCGCATGTTATCGCGCGCCGGCTTTCAGTCCGCGACACCGAGCGCCTGGTTCAGAGGCTTGCGGCATCCGACCTTCCGCGAAGCCGCGCGGCGGTCGCGCCGCGGCCGGAGATAGTCGCCTTGGAGGCAGCCCTGGCCCGCCGGCTCAGCACCCGGGTGAAGATCCAACCCCGAGCCAGAGGAAGAGGCAAGATAGTCATCGACTACTTCTCGGAAGATGAGCTTGGGGGACTCTGCGAGGCGCTTGGGATAGATCTCTGAGGCCGTCGCCTCCCCGAGACCACGTGAATGTCGCGTGGTTTCCTCGTCTTGCGCCCCGATAGCGCGGCGGGTGAGCGCGCTGGTGCAGCGCGCTCCAAGGGGACGGCCGCTCGCGCCTTCCTGGCCCGGTCCGCCCGCCCGTCCATCCCGTGCACCCATCGGCCGAAGGGTGTCGGGTCGCCCAGCACCGGTTGGTCGACCACCTCGCCGTGAGCGAAGTCTCACGGGAGGCGGGGGACGGTAGGGCCCCATCCTGGCGTGGTACCACTTTGGGATGCAAGCGTGCGCCACCCTCATCCCGGGACCGCGACAGCCTCTCTTCGTATACTGCCGCAGTGTCCTCAGACCCCGGAACCGCGCCCGTCGCGACCCGGCCGGAGACACCCGAGACTGCGCCGGATTCGGGTGGCCGCAAGTCTCTGGCCCGCGACCTCCTGGAGGTCGTAGCCCTCGCGGCCATCATCTATCTGGTGATCGCCTTCGCCATCCAGCCGGTCCACGTCGAGGGCACCAGCATGTACCCGGGGCTGCACAACAACGACCTCCTCATCACCGAGAAGGTGTCCCTCTACTTCTCCGGACCTTCGCGCGGACAGATCGTGATCATCAATCCCCCGATCGCCTCGCCCAACGATTTCATCAAGCGCGTGATCGGCCTTCCCGGAGAGTGGGTGCGCATCGCCCCCGGGCCGAATGGCATCGGCCATGTGTTCATCTCCAACACCAAGCCGACCTCCGCCACCGGTGGGCAGGAACTCGACGAGCCGTACGTTAACGGCCCCTGGACCCAGCAGGTGCTGTGCTGCACCAATGCCGGGACCGCCTCTCCGGCTTTGCCGGCCACCGGACGGTGGGCCCACATCCCCAAGGACGCCTACTTTGTGTTGGGGGACAACCGCAACGTGTCGGAGGACTCCAGGACCTTCGGCTGGGAGTACCGCACCGGCGTCCAAGCCATCGCCATCTTCAGGTTCTGGCCGCTCACCAGAGTGGGTCCGATTCCGGTCCAGATGCCGACTCTGGCCGCTGTCGGCGGCGCCGGGCTCGTGATCCCCGTGCGCCGCCGACTTCGGATCAGGGGTAGATCCAGGCGCTCCCGGCGCGCTCCCAGCTGACCAGCTCTGCCGGCGAGAAGAACAGATCTATCTCCTCCTCTGCCCGGGACGGGCTGTCGGATCCGTGGATGATGTTCTGCCCGATGTCTATTCCGTAGTCCCCGCGGATCGTCCCCGGCTGGGCGCTGGCGGGGTTGGTCGGCCCCATCATCAGGCGTACCAGGCCCACGGCATTCGGGCCCTCCCAGGCCATGGCGACGACCGGGGACGACGTGATGAACTCGATCACAGCCTCAAAAAAGGGCCGCTCCCGATGTTCCGCGTAATGGCGCTCCGCCAAGACCCGATCCACCGACAGCAACTTGAGGCCAACCAGGTGTAGCCCGCGGCGCTCGAACCGGGCCAGGACCTCCCCCACCAGCCCACGCTGGACCCCATCGGGCTTAACCAGCACCAGAGTTCTCTCCAACTTTGTCTCCTCCTGTCCTACGAATTCGCTGAAGCGGCCTAGGTCGCGAGAACCGCGCGGGCCGCCTCGGCCAGCTCTTCCTGCCCCTGGCCTGGCCCGACGCCGGCCAGTCTCCACCCGCCCTGGTCTAGCAGGCCGGCTGCCACGGATTGGACATCCGCACCAGATACCGAACGTATGTGCGCCACAACCTCTTCAGGTGCCAGGATGGTCCCGGTGAGCAGCAGCTGTTGACCGAGGAACTCGCTTAGGGCGCCAGCGCTCTCCATCTGCAGCAGCAGACGTCCTGCCAGCTGATCCTTGGTCCGCTCCAGGTCGCTTTGCGCAAGGGCCGAGTCCGCCAGCTTGCGAACCTCCAGAAGTGCGGCGCGTACGGCGGTGGCCGCCCTCTCCGGTTGAGTGGCGACGTAGATCGCCATCGCGCCGGTGTCTCTGTGCCTGGTGGTGAAGGAGTGGACGTCGTACGCGAGCCCTTGGCGCTCGCGCAACTCCATGAATAGTCGGCTGCTCATGCCGTCTCCCAGGACCGTGTCCAGGACGTCCAGCGACCAACGGTCGGAGGCGAGATATGAGGAGCAGCGGCAACCGATCAGGAGATGGGTCTGCTCGCCCCGGCGTCGCCTCAGGCGGACCTTCAGATCGGCCTCCGGGGCCTTCGGAGAAGGCCCCTCGAACCTCGATCCGTCCTCCCTCGCGGCGAGCGTCATGATCGGCTCCAGCCGGCGCTGCACCGCCCCCAGCGCTGCCCCCTCGTCGAGTGCGCCGGCGACTACCACGACCAGCTGTGATGGGTGATAGTTCGAGTCCCGATAGGTACGTAGCTCCCCGGCGTCTATGCGGGCCAGGGAGGCCTTGGTCCCGCTGGGATCCCGTGCCAGGGGATGGGTGCCCCAGATCAAATTGTCAAACGCCATCTGCGCCAGCTCCTGAGGCTGGTCCAGATACATGCCCAGCTCCTCCAGGACGACGCGACGCTCCTTGTCCACCTCGCCGGGCTCGATCAGGGGTGCGAAGACCAGGTCGGTGAGAACGTCCACCGCCAGCTCCAAGCGCTGCTCGGGGACCTTGGCCCAGAAGACGGTCATCTCCTTGTCGGTGCTGGCGTTGAGGACTCCGCCGACACCCTCGATGGCCTCCGACACGGCCCTGCTGTCGCGGTACCGCTCGGTCCCCTTGAAGACGATGTGTTCCAGGAAGTGCGAAACCCCGGCGATTCGCCGGGGCTCGGACCTGGAGCCCACCCCCATCATGTACGACACCGAGACCGAGTTACGCCCGGGCATGGGCGCCAGCACCAGGCGCACTCCGGATGGGAGTCGTAGTTCCCGCCAGCTGGTTGAGAGTGCCAACCTAGGATGCCTCGATCGTGTGCTGCTGGCGCTCGGCCAGGGTGATCGCGTAGCCGACGTCCAGGGTGGCGGCGTTGCCTTCGATCTGGATCCCCGCCACCACGTTGGCCTGGCGCCACGCCACCACGAACGCTTCGTAGCTCGTGCCGTTGAACTGCTTCTGCAGCACGAATCCGACGGCGCCATCACCGAGGCTACCGGTCGAGATCTGGGTCCCCCCGGCCGTCCTCGCCTGCTCGGCCACAATTCTGAGTCCCTGGGCGGCACCGGAGTCAGTCCTGTAACTGGCGGCCGAGCTCTCGATAACGACCGGTCCGATGGCCTCTTGGGGACTGGCCGCTCGCTCGAAGTCAGACTCATATCCCGTGATGCGACCTGCTCTTGCGAGCTCCCGCTCCACCACCTTGCTGCCGGCGGCAGCCCTCTGGTTGGAGTAGGTCCCGGACGAGGGGGAGCCTGTCTCCACTTGGAAACCTGGATACGGGATCTGCCCCACGGTCAGCACCAGGTCCTTGACGGGCCTATCTATGGTCTGCGAGGGGTGGGTGCCGCAGCCCGCCAGCAACACCCCCGCGCTCGAGGCCAGAGCCAGCCCCACCCTCAATCGTCGCGAACGGGGGAGTTCCGGTCTCAGCTCCGACCCGTCCCACCCGCCGGGGACGCTCCTCCCTGCTGTGGCCTGATGACCACCCTGCGGCCCTCGTCAACCCCAGTGCTCTCGGAGGTGACGCCGGGTACCGACGCCAGGGCCATGTGGACGGCGCGACGCTCGTAGGGAGGCATCGGGTCCAGCATCACGGTCCGCCCGCTCCGCTGCACATCAGCCGCCAGCCGCTGTGCCATCTGGGTCACGGTCCTCTCCCTACGCTCGCGGTAATGGGCGACGTCCACGATCACCCGGGATGTGCCGCCCGGGGCTCCATCCTTGCTCAGCATCAGGTTCACAACCGTCTGCAGAGCCCGCAGGGACTCTCCGCGCCACCCGATGAGAACCCCGAGGTCGGATCCCTCCACCTGCAGGGCAAAGGGGCTGCCCTCAGCGGGCGAGGACCCGTCCGGCTGCGACGGTCTTGTGATCTCCACCTCAGCGTCCATGTCCATCAGGCGCAGGAGGTCTTGGAGATGTCGCCGGGCGGCCAGCACCTCATCCGGGATCACATGTGCGCGGACACACGCCTCGGCCGCGGTGATTCGTTCTCCGGGGACGGCCAGCGCTCCCTGGCTGACAACCTCCACCAGAACACTCTCCCGGGGCACCCCCGCCTGGGCCAGGGCGCGCGCCACAGCTTGGTCCACGGTTTGTCCGCGCGCCTCGATCACCGGTTCACTCATTGATAATCACTCGAGAATTCACTTCTGGCGAGGGCGCCGTCTGCCACTGGGGCGAGCATTGGGGTTCCTTGACAGCCCCGGCCTGTCGGCCGTCCCGTTCCCGGGCGGGGCGGGCAGGGATCCGTCCACCTTCCCGTTGGGCCCCTTCGAATCCACGCCACCTGGCCGTCCCGGGCGGCCGTTGGAGCCCTTGCTGGCGCTCTTATCGGTCGTGACGGGCTGGGATCCGTCCACCTTCCCATTGGTCCCCTTCGACGCCACCGCTCCTGGCCGCCCCGGGCGTCCGTTGGAGCCCTTGCTGGCGCTCTTATCGGGTCCCCCGGGCTGGGCCGGGCCCCGTCCCTGCACAAGGTTCCTGGAGCCACTGCTCTGGAGTTGCCTGCCACCCACCATGCCTGAGGCGTAGTCATCGGGGAACTGGGCCCGAAACCGGCCCATCGGGGAGTTCGCGGGATACCATCCGGCCCCCGGAACCCAGGAGGGCATCCGCAGCCCGCCCCAGCCCATCATGGTGTACACCTGGATCACCATGATGGCGCTCTGGGTGATCCAGTAGAGCCCGACACCCTGATAGAAGTTGAGAGCGAAGACGGCGATGAGGACCGGCATCAGGTAGGTCGTCTGTGACATGACCCGGTACATCTGCCGCTCTGACTCCGTCATGTCCGGCCGGGCGGGCTGCATCATCATCTTCGACTGCATGAAGGTCAGGACCCCGGCCAGGATCGGGATGATCAGCAGAGCCGGGTGGCCGATGATCCCACCCTTGACCTTGAACGCGACGTCGCTCAGCTGCGGCACCCAGAGAAAGCCACCGTGGGCGTTGTGGGCCTGGGACAGCTTTTGAATCGCCCCATACAGGGCGTAGATGAAAGGCATCTGGATCAGGAGCGGCATGCAGCCGGAGAGCTGCCCCAGAGGGTTTATGTTGTGGCGCTTGTAGAGCGCCATCGTCTCCTCGTTGAGCCGGGTGCGGTCCTTCTTGTACTTCTGCTGGATCTCCTTCAGCTCCGGGCCGATCAGCCGCTGCTGGGCCTGGATCCGCCACTGCGTCGAGATCTGCCACCGGAAGAGGGGAAAGAGGATCCCGCGGATGATGACCGTGATGGCGATGATCGCCACCCCGAAGGCTCCGATCGCGGCCGTTGGCCCAAAAGCCTGAAAGACCGTATCCAAAAAGTGCAGGGCGATCCCGACCGGGGTCAGGAGGATGTAGAAGAAGATCGCCTCAAAGGGGTTGGACGGCGGCGGCGCCATCGGGTTTACGAAACCCAGCACCTCAATGCCCATGGGCCAGATCCTCGGGCAGTGGGACGGGGTCGTACCCGCCCTCGTGGAAGGGGTTGCAGCTCACGATCCGCCGGATCCCCATGATCCACCCTCGCCTGAACCCGTAGAGCTGAATGGCCTCGTACGTGTAATGGGAGCAACTGGGCTCGTAGCGGCAGCCTCCCACCAGGCCGAGTATGGGACTCAGAGCGACCTGGTAGAAGACGATGAACCAGAGCGACAGCTTCTTCACCTGGCGCGCACCTGCAGGCGGTTCAGGTTGTTGGCCAGAGATGCCTCCAGATCCGAGAACCGGCTCTGGGCGCCCTGCGGAGTGGGGATGAGCACGATGTCCACCGCCTGCAGGCTGGGTACTTCGGCAGCCGCCGCCATGAGCAGGCGCCGCCTCACCAGATTGCGCTGCACGGCACATCCCAGACGTTTGCTGGCGGATATGCCCACCCGGGGGTGGCCGACATCGTTGCCCCTGACCTGCACTCGCAGCAGCCGGTCTCCCGCGGTTCTCCGCTCCGCCCGCACCCGCTCAAAGTCAGCGGAATTACGGAGCCGGAAGCTGCTGTTCACCGCACCGGCGCGGGCGTCAGACGCCAGCGACCCTTGAGCCGTCTGCGCTTGAGCACGCGGACACCTCCTGGGGTCGACATCCGGGCGCGAAACCCGTGCACCTTCCTCCGGTAGCGCTTCTTGGGCTGATAGGTTCTCTTGATGACCTGTCTCCTCTGTCAGCTGACCCGTCCGCCAAGGGTCGGCGCAGGGTGCATTCATGCTGTGGACTGACCAGTTGAGGATACCAGAGAAACGCGGCGGACCAGATCTCACCCAGGCCTGCGCCGTGGGCTTGTCCCAATGCGCCTCTTCACCACCCCTGGCCGGCGGCAGCGGGCCCCCACTGGGAGTCGGCGCCATTGGCCATGCCCCAGGGTGGAACGGATTGCGCCTCGGCCCCAGCGGTGCTACCATCCCGGAGCGACCGCGGGGGTGGACCAGGCCCGGTCCAAGCTTCTAAATTCCACAGGGTGCATCTTCCCCTTCAGGTGAGTTTTCCACTCCTGTGCAGAAGGTGTGAATTGCGCTCTGCTTCCCCTGCCCCCATTCGACCTTCGGAGTTCATTTGAGCATCTCTCCAGATCAGCTCTGGACCGCTGCCCAGGAGGAACTGCGCTTTCAGGTCAGCCGGCCTGGTTATGAGGCCTGGCTCAAGAATGCGCGGCTGCTTACCCTCGAGGACGATGGGGCGAGGGCTGTCATAGGAGTGCCGACCCCCCTAGCCCGCGACTGGGTCAGCGACCGGTACGCCGCGGTCATCAGGGAGACCCTCTCCGCCATCCTCAATCGCGACGTGGATGTTGAGTTCGCGGTTCAGGGACAGGCCGTGGACTCATCCCCTCCCATGCAGTTGAGGGGGGAGGTCAGCGAGCGCCGGGCCGACCCTCCGGAGGCCGTGACCGAGACCGTCCCCGGACTTAACCCGCGCTACACCTTCTCCGCCTTCGTGGTGGGGAACACCTCTCGATTCGCGGAGGCCGCCTGCCGCGCGGTGGCGGACTCTCCCAGTCGCGCCTACAACCCCTTGTTTCTCTACGGCGGGGTCGGTCTCGGCAAGACCCACCTCATGCACGCCGTGGGGCACGCCGTCTGGCAGCGCCACCGCCAGCGTGTCGCCTACGTCACCTCTGAGAGCTTCATGAACCAGATGATCACCTCCATCCAGGAGAACCGGATGGCCGAGTTCCGCACCCGCTATCGCACGGTGGATGTCCTCCTCGTCGATGACATCCAGTTCCTGGCGGGAAAGGACCGCACCCAGGAGGAGTTCTTCCACACCTTCAACGCCCTCCAGGAGGTGAACCGGCAGATCGTGATAACCAGCGACCGCCCGCCCCGCGAGATCCCCACGCTGGAGGACCGCCTCAGGACCAGGTTCGAGGGAGGCCTGATGGCGGATATCCAGCCTCCTGACTTCGAGACCAGGCTGGCCATCCTTCGCAGCAAGCTGAGCCCAGCCCAGGGATGGGTCGGCGACGACGTGCTCTCATTCATCGCCCACAACATCAAGAAGAACATCCGCGAGCTGGAGGGGGCCCTGACCCGGGTTCTGGCCCATGCCTCAATCAACGGCGGCGGGAGCCCGACCATCGAGGAGGTGTCGGAGATCCTGAGGGACATAATCCCGACTGCGGACACAAGGCCCGTGTCGGTCGACGCGGTGCAGACCCTGGTCGCCGACTATTACGGGATCTCGATCAAGGAGATGACCAGCAAGCGCCGCGACAAGCACATCGTCTTTCCCCGCCAGGTGGCGATGTATCTGATCCGGGAGGAGATTGCCATGAGCCTGCCGGCGATCGGGCTGGCGTTTGGCGGCCGCGACCACACAACCGTGCTGCACTCCTACGAGAAGATCTCCAATGACATCAAGGAGGACCCAAAGGTAGCCGACGACATCTCGCGGCTGAGGGAGAAGCTGAGGTCCGGGTGAAGTCTCCAACAGCTTTTCCAGATACCCTGGGGAGACAGGCGCCATTCCTGTTGGTTTCTCCCAGGGGTCCCGGGTCAGGGGACAAGCAGGAGGTGACGGCGGAGACGGTCCACAGGATTTCCACCGCCTGTTGGAGATCGGATTTGGCAGATTTCCCCACCCTCAACTCCCCTACTATGACTGCGACTCCAAAAATCCCGTCTTCGTGTCCTGGCTCCCTGTTGACAAGGCCCGAAGTTTCCAATCGATGAGAAGGAGGCAACACCCTTGAAGTGCACGGTCTCACCCCAGCAGCTGGGGGCAGGTTTGGCGTCGGTCACGCGGGCTGTTTCCAGCCGCAACACGCTTCCCATCCTCAGCAACGTCCTGATCGAGGCCAAGGAAGGTGCTCTCGAGCTGACCGCCACCAATCTGGACCTGACCATCCATCACACCCTGCCCGCGGAGGTGGTGGCATCCGGACAGGTGACGGTCCCTGCCCGGATCCTCTCGGACTTCGTCACCGCGCTGCCAGAGCAGCCGCTCAACTGGGAGCTCGACCCGGTGCATCAGACGGTGCGCCTGCAGAGTGGTCGATTCGACGCCCATATCCGCGGGATCGACGCCTCCGAGTTCCCACCCCTGCCCGAGGTGGCCGACGGGGAGGCGTTCGAGCTGGATCCCCAGGCTCTGCTGGGAGCCATCGAGCAGACGGTGGTGGCGGCGAGCGGCGACGAGGGGAGGCCGATATACACAGGGGTCCTCTTCGAGGCCGATGGGAGTGAGGTGACCATGGTCGCCACCGACGGGCACCGGCTCGCGATCAGGCGCCTGGAGATATCGCAGTCTGATGCCGGCGCGCCGGCCAAGTTCGGGGTGATCATCCCGGCCCGGGCGCTGGCCGAGCTGGCACGGCTGCTCAAGCCGGTCGTGACCACCCCCGCATCGGTGGGGATGTCGGTTTCCGGGTCTCGCTCCCAGGTTAGATTCCAGATTCCTGGGTACGAGCTGACGACAAGGCTCATAGACGGCTCCTACCCAAGCTATGAGAAGGTGATACCAGAGGGGTCTCAGTCCCTGGTCAGGGCCTCCACCGAAGAGCTGAGGAGAACCACCAAGGTTGTCTCGCTCTTCGCCAGGGACGCGGCCAACGTCCTCAAGCTGCGCTGTGAGCCGGGCCAGATGGTGCTTTCCGCCAACACCAACGAGGTGGGGGACAACGTGGCCGCCATCGACGCCACCCTGGAGGGTGACAGCGTGGGGATAGCCTTCAACGCCCGCTACGTGGCGGACGTGCTCGGCCTGATCGACTCTCAGGAGGTCGAGTTCGTCCTCAACGGGGCTCTGGCGCCCGGCCTGGTGAGGGTCCCTGGGGACGACACCTACCGCTACATCATCATGCCTGTCCGCGTCGCCCTATAGCCCCTTCCAGGCGGCCCGAATTTGCATGTAACCCAGCTCCGGTTGCTCAACTTCCGCATCTACCAGCAGGCGGCGCTGGACCTCCTCCCGGGAGTCAACCTGATAGTCGGGGAGAACGGGTCCGGGAAGACCAGCCTGCTGGAGGCTGTGGCCACGGTCGCTCTGACCAGGTCACCGAGGACGGGGACCGTCGCGGAGTGTGCCTCCTTCCAGGCAGTGGACATGGGGATATCCCTGTCGACCAGGTCCGCGGATTCGGCATCGGTTCTGGAGTTCCGCGCCCAGCGCCAGCCGGATTCAGGGCGCTGGCTCAGGACCATCAAGGAGAACGGGAGCCAGGTGGTCCCCCGCCACATTCTCGGCCGCCTGGGAGTTGTCATCTTTTGGCCGGAGGACCTGGCCATGGTCAAGGGGGGGCCGGAGCCGCGGCGCAGAATGCTGGACGTGGCACTGAGTCAGCTCTACCCCGCCTACGCCGAGGCGGCCGTGAAGTGCCGGCGCGCTGTCGAGCAGCGCAACACCGTGCTGCGCAGGGTCAGGGACGGTCTGGACTCCTGGGACGCCCTGGAACCCTGGGACCGGGCCCTGGCCATGCACGGCGGAGCGGTCATGTCCCTCCGCCGCCAATACCTGCAGGACGCCCTGCCGGCGGTCAGGGAGGCGGTAGCTGGAATCGGCGAGACCGGGGAAGTCGAGATCATCTACCGTCCGGGCGTGAGGGACCTGACTGGCGACGACCTGAAGCACGGGATCGTGGATTCAATCTCCAGGGTTCGCCCGGAAGAGATCGCCCGGGGTCAGTCTATTGTGGGACCGCAGCGGGACGACTTCGACATCTCGCTGGGGGGACAGCCCGCACGACAGTTCGCGTCTCAGGGCCAGCAGAGGACACTGGTTCTGGCGCTGAAGGTGGCCGAGGTCAGAAGCCATCTCCGAATCCTGGGAAGGAGCCCACTGGTGATGCTCGACGACGTCCTGTCCGAGCTGGACCTTAGGCACCGCGAGGGGCTCGTGGCACAGCTGGCGAGGGATCTCAAGGTGGAGCAGACCCTTATCACCACCACCGAGCCGGGGGGGGTGTCGGAGCAGCTAGGGCTGGCCAAGACCCTGGTCGTGAATAGCGGGAAGATCAGCGAAGTCTCCCCTGAAGGAGGGTTTGCGTGGAGGGGATAGAGCAGATCCTGCCCCGGGTGGTCCGCAAGATGGGGGGAAGCCAGAAGGTGCGCCAGGTGCGGGTAGAGGCGGCTTTCAAGCAGGTCTGCGGAGAATACCTTCGCGAGCACGCCAGGGTTTCTGCCATCCAGGGCGCAACCCTGGTGATCGCCTGCGCTCATCCCGCCATCTCGCACCAGCTGCAGATGGAGTCGGTCAGGGTTCTGGAGGCGGTCAACCGAGACCTAGAGGGAAGGCCCCTCAAGAGGATCCGTTTCGTCACCGAAACCTGATCCCGGAAGTCTAGAGAGTATCTCCCGCGCCGCCAGGAACGCGGCGTCGGGCCGGGCCCAGCCGCGAGCGGCTTGTTGCATTCGCGCCAGCAGAGACCCGTCCGAGGCGCACAGCCTGGCCAGAACCTCCAGCAACTCCACCGTGCCATCGGCTCCCAGTGCCACTCCCGACTCGACCAGAAGGGATCGGTTGCGGCTCTCCTGTCCCGGCAGGGCGTGGGTGACCACCATAGCCAGGCCACAGGCGGCCGCTTCGGCCAGGGCACTGGGTCCTGCCTTGCCGACATACACGTCGGCGGCGAGCAGCCATGGCGACGGGTCCTGCAGATATGGGAGTGCCACCACGGACGAGAGGCCAGGATGCCCTACCACCCAGCGGCGCAGGCGAGTGTTGCGGCCGCACATGACGGCGAGCTGGACCGGCAGGCCGCTGTTGGCGAGTGCGGACACCAGCTGCTGGAGATCTCCAGCCCCCTCTCCGCCACCGCCCAGCAGGACCAGGGGCCGCCCCGGGTCGAGGCCAAGCTTCCTCCGCTCACCTGCCCTGTCCCGACGCGAGGAGCTGGCGGCGGTGAGCTTCGGGTCCACGGGCAGGCCGACCTCCACCAGCTGGTGCTCCGGAACCCCCTGCTCCAGGCACCAGCGATAGGCGACGGAGGAAGGGACCAGGAACCGGGCGTCGCGCGGCGACAGCCATCCCGGGTGGACAACCGTCATGTCGGTGATGAGGGTCAGGAACTCCGGCCTTGGATCCATTCTCAGGGCCACCCGAGATGCCGAAGGGCCGAGCAGAGGATGGCAGTTGACGATTACTCTCGGTCTTCTGCTCCTGGAGGCCCGGTCCATGGCCCCGGACAACCCGCTGACCAGATATGCCTCCAGGGTGGTGCGCGCCCATGGTCTGGCGAAGGTGTCGAACAGAAACCCCCAGACTCCAGGCGAGGTCCGCACCAGGGGACCGTATCCCCGCAGGAGCAGGCGGGCATGCGGGAGCGCCCCGTAGGCGAGCGGATCGTCAATCGCTACGCTGAGGCCCGCAGGACCCGAGGAAAGCAGGGAGTCCCGCACCGCCTCCGCCACCCGGCGGTGGCCACCGCCAGTGCTGGTGACCCAGAACTGGACAATGGCCGGGGCGGGCTCCGTCAACTGGTTGGTGCCTCCTGAGAAGACTCGTTGGGGAAGAGACCTTTACGAGCGGATGGTAAAGTGAAGCCATCGGTCGCGGTCGGGAAGGATCCGCGTCCCAGTGCCAGGCAGTAGGGTGGATCACTATCGGCCCCTCATGTACGGCGCCCTCCGGGGCGCCACCGCAAGCGGACGAGAGTCAGCGTGGCCTCGCCGCCGCCGCCATCCAGTTTCCCGAGGAGTTGCGGGAGCTGCGCCCCGTCTGGGTGGAGCTGGAACAGGGTGGCGCGGCAGAAAACCCGTTCCTCAGCTGGGATTGGCAGTGGACGTGGTGGGAGGTGTTCGGCGCCGAATACCGACCGCGCCACCTGGTCGTGCGCGAAGCAGGCTCGGTAGTCGGGCTGGTCCCCCTTTGTGAAGCGATTGACGATCCGGGCGCAATCGTCTTCGCCGGTGGCGACAACCTGACGGACAGGTTGGGATTCCTGGCCCTGCCGGGGAAGCAGGCGGCTGTTGCCCGGGCTACCCTGGAGTGGGCTAGGACTCAGGCGGGTGGAGGAGCCAACCTGGACCTGCACTTCCTCCCCGCGGCATCTGGCTCCCTCTCGGCTCTCGTTGCCCAGGCAGAGGCCCACCAACTCGAGGCGACTCTGGAGCCGGAGGAAGTGTGCCCCGGCCTCGAGCTCGCCCCCGACTTCGAGGGCTATCTGGCCAACAATCTCAACAAGAAGGATCGGCATGAGCTGCGCAGGAAGTTGCGCCGGCTCGAGCAGGAACGCCCCGGGTGGAGGATGGTTTCCGCGTCCGAGATCGGGGTGCCGGCCGCCATGGATACCTTTCTGCGTCTGCTGGCGGCCAGCGGAGCGCACAAGCAGGCGTTTCTGACCGAGCCGGTGACCCGGTTCTTCAAGCTCATCGCACAAAGACTGGAGCAGAGGGGCTGGCTGCGGCTGCAAATCTTGCAGGCAGGTGAGGACGCCCTGGCCGGAATCTTCGCCTTTCGGGTGGATCAGACCTGGTACCTGTACAACTCCGGCTACGATCCCGCGTTCGCGGCTCTCTCCCCCGGCCTCTTGTGCGTGGCCGAGGGGATCCGGGGCGCCATCGCCGAGGGTTGCACCAGAGCAGACCTGCTGAGGGGCGATGAGGGCTACAAGTACCACCTGGGGGCGGTGGACGAGCAGCTGATGCGCCTGCGCATCACCACCGGGCAGCCCTCTTGACCCGGTCACGACCTCGCAACCAAGCGGACGACGCGGTCGCATTCCTGTCCCTGCACGCGTCCCCGCTGGCACGCTTGGGAAAGCGCGAGAACGGCGGCCTCAGCGTCTACGTCCGGGCGGTCTGTGAAGAGCTAGGCGCGAGGGGAATCCACACCGACGTCTTCATCCGCAGGTCCGATCCAGACCAGCCCACTGAGCAGGCGATGGGGCCGAGGAGCCGCGTGATCGCAGTCGACGCTGGCCCGCCGCGCACCCTGCCCAAGCACCAGCTGCCGGACACCAGGGAGGGCTATCTTCACGGGGTGAGGGCGTTCATCCGCCAGGCGGAGCGTCGCTATCTGGCAGTACACAGCCACTACTGGCTCTCGGCCGAGGCCGGTTTTGCGCTGGCGGAGGAGTTCGAACTGCCGTGGCTGCACACGGCCCACACCCTGGCGGCAGTTAAGGCGGAGTTCGGCTTCGGAGGGGACGGCCCGGAGAGACTGGTGGCGGAGCGAAGAGCCGTCGCCGCGGGGGCGAGGCTGGTGGCCAATACCAGGGCCGAGGCCCAGGCGCTGATCGGCCTATACGGCGCCCACCCCAACCAGTGCGTGGTGGCCCCGCCTGGGGTCGACCTGGTCCAGTTTCAGCCGAGAGATCCGGGCCGCTTGCGCGACCGGCTGGGGCTTGGGTCGGCGAAGGTGGTTCTCTTCGCCGGCAGGCTAGAGCCCCTGAAGGGACCGGACACCCTGCTGGATGCCGTCTCCCTGCTGCCTCCCGACGGGCCCCCCACGCGCCTGGTCTTCGTCGGGGAGGCCAGCAGTGAGGGGGCGCGGGTGGGCCAGCGTCGTGAGCTCCAGGAGAGAGCCCGGACCCTGGGGCTAGCGGACCGGGTCATGTTCCTGGGCGCCCAGCCGCAGGACAGGCTGGCGATGCTCTACTGCCTGGCCGACGTGGTTGTCATGCCCTCCCACACGGAATCGTTCGGCCTGGTGGCGCTGGAGGCTCAGGCCTGCGGCACGCCGGTTGTGGCGGCAGCGGTCGGCGGCCTGCGCGACATAGTGGCGGACGGCAGAACGGGCCACCTGGTGGAGGGCCGGGACCCGCGCGCCTACGCCGACGCCATCGCCAGGATTCTCGGCGCCAGTCGCTCCGGGGTGAAGGAGATGAGGAAAGCTGCCTGGCTGCGCGCCCAGCACTTCTCCTGGGAGAGGACCGTGGACGTCCTCATGCCCGAGTACGGGGTCGCGGCACCCCTGGCGGTCGCCGCCTGCCAGCAGGGCTGAGGCAACTCAGCCAGTCCAGATCCCGGCGGCGAGCAGGAGCGAGCTGACCAACAGAACGGCCCCCATCTGCTTCAATGCCCGGATCTGCAGCTCGGGGTCCTTGGAGGAGGCGTTGCGGACTGGTGCCTCCAGCACCGGGACCAGCAGCCAGGGCAGAAAGACGGTGAAGTGCTCGATGCCGGGGATCGCGATGAAGAGCGGGACACAGAGGGACAACCCGATCATGAGGAGGAAGGCGCGGAAGGCCCCCTGAGCGCCGAGGATCACGGCCAGGGTGCGTTTTCCCACGGCGCGGTCGGTCTCCAGGTCGCGAAGGTTGTTGACCATGAGCAGGGCGGCGGCGAGGGCGCCGGGAAGGATCCCGGCCAGCAGAGCGAGCAGGTCCAGCCTGCCGCTGGTCACGTACTCGGTGCCGCCGGTGGCGACCAGCCCGAAGAAGATGAAGACGGCCAGTTCCCCGTAGCCGCGGTATCCATAGGGGTGCGGGCCGCCGGTGTAGCCCCAGGCGGCCAGAATGCACACCGCCCCCACCGCCACCAGCCACCAGGACGTCACAGCCGCCAGAACGAGGCCCAGGACTACCGCCACGGTGAAGCTCGCCACCGCGGCTGCCAGCACCACCCTTGGTGCCACCAGGCCAGAGGCGGCGGCGCGGGGCGGGCCGAGCCTGCCCTCGCGGTCGGCGCCGCGCCGGAAGTCGGAGTAGTCGTTGGCGTAGTTGACCCCGAACTGGAGCGCCACGGCCACCCCCAAGGCGACCAGGGCCCGGTACCAGCTCACGCTCCCGAAGTGGGCGGCCACGGCCACCCCCACGATCACGGGAGAGACCGAGGCGGCCAGAGTCGCGGGCCGCGAGGCATGCCACCAGACCTGCCTCACAGATACGGCGACACTCACGGACGGACCTGATCGCCAGCGCTCTTCGTCAGCGCCAACGGCGTGCCGGTCGCGCTGCCGCACACCACTCGAATTCCATCCGCTGAGAAATGTAGCGAGGGATGTCGCCGGCCGGCGGAATGTGTTCTCATCCGCCGACGAAGGTGAGCGTCCCGGCGTCGAGAGGGTCCGTCTTGGAGAACGCGGTGAGATCGGCACTTCCAGTCCCGTCCTCATTGGCCAGGACCACCTGCACGAACCCGGCCTCAGTTCTGGTGAAGGCCAGCTCCCGACCGGTGGTGTCGACGGCGGCTGCCAGCGGGTACTGACCGTCTTGAGCCGACACCACCGTGGTTGTGGTCTCGGTCGTGGGAGCGAGAGCGGCCAGGGCTCCCGAGGCGAGATGGACCAGGATGGACCCGGAGCTGAGAAACGCCAGGGGCTGCCCCCCGGCCTTGGCCAGCTCCCGCAGGGGTGCCACCGTGTCTTCCGGCTGGTAGAGCCAAACCTGCGGATTCGCCGTCGTCCCCACGGAGAACGCCAGGCTGGTCCCTTGGGGGTTCCAGACCGGGTTGCCTTCGGCGGCGGCGCTGGAGGCACCTAGGTAGGTGACGGCCCGCAGGGCGGGGCTCAGCAGGGCGATCCGAGCCGCGGTGCCGCTGGGAGCTGCCACCGCCGCCAGCACCGAGCTGTCGGGCCGCCACGCCAGCGGCCCGCCGAGGCTCGCCGGGGCGCTCAGGGTCACGGCGGTGTTGGTCGCTACCGTGTACACCCGCAGCGCCCCTCCGGACAGGAACGCCAACGCCTGGCTGTTGGGGCTCCAGACCGCCTCCGTGCTCGAGCTGCTCCCCAGCACGGATGTGGCCTTGCCGGTGTTGAGATCCGTCACCTCAAGCGCTTGGCCCGAGAGCTCGGATGCCAGATACTGCCCGTTCGGCGAAACTTCGGCCAGGGCATAATGCTGTCCTGACGGGGCCGCCTCTATGAGCCTTAACGCGGGTGGGTCGCCCTGCTCCTGGGGGATGGGGGCAGCCATGACCTCGGTAAGGTCGTTCGGCGAGGGGCCGGCGGCGAAGTCGACCGTGGTTGTGCTCCCCAGCTTGCCGATGGTGAAAGTGACCCGGGCACCGGCCTGGAGCTTGTTCAGGTCGGTGTCGAGCGCGCGCCTGGTCACGGTCAGGGTGTAGGTTTCCCCGGGCACCAGGGGCCTGGCGGGCACCACCAGAAATCTCCCCACAACCTTGGGGTTGGCCTCTATCGTGTAGCCGCCAACGGGGGCTGGGGTCAGGGTTATCGCCGTGGCGAGCGAGGATTGGTCCATCGCCCGGTTGAAGTCCACCGCCATAGGTTGGTCCGGGCCGAGCAAGCCGTGGTCGGCGGGAAACACAGAGCTCAGCGAGGGCCCACCCTCGGTCGAGAAAGCCCAGGAGTGCGAGAGTGAGTTCACAGCCCCTTGGCGCGACGCTATGCCCCCGTCCAGATTCACCCTGTACGTCGTCACCACGGCCAGGGGATGGCCGGGATGAACGAGCTTCATCACCGTGGAGTCGTCGCTCCACACGAAGTGGCAGTCGGTGGACTCACCCCGAGCCGCGCGGCCCACGTCGCAGCCGGGTGGGAGCTTCCCTTTGCGACTGCGGATGGACAGGCGGTCCTCGACTGAGTGCTGGTTCATGGGGACGTTGAAGATGATCTCGATGGGCACGTTGGTGTGCACCCCTCCCTGGCTGGGCGGAGGGAGCACGTCGGTGATCTGCGGTGGCGACTGGGGGCCGCACCCGGCCAGGAGCGAGGTCAGAAGCGAGGCCAGGAGCACGCCCAGCAGGGGTGGGTAACCGGCTCTGCTGGGCCAGCGTCTGGCCAGGGTTCTAGGCACCATGGTCAAATGCGCCTCCCCAGCCGTGCAACAGCCCCAAGCCCCGGGGTTCGGCCCTCTCCGCACCAGCTGTTCATTCCTGCAGTCGCCCCAGGGAGCGCTCCGCGGTCGAGGCGCGGGCCCCTCCCTCCGCCGAAGCTGTCAGCCGAGCTCCGACAGATCGAGCGCGGACAACGGCTGGGCCGGCGCTGCCACCACGTCGATGCGGGCCTCGCGGTCGGCGCAGGCGGAGGCGGCGACCTGAGGGCCGTCGGTGAGGTCGGGGGCCTGACTGGAGTAGCTGCCCTTGACCCCGCCATCGGTGAGCAGGGCCACCGACACCTGCTCTCCCTGAGATACAAGCACTCCACCGCTCAGCCGCTGGTCCCCGATGTATTCCAGAAGGGCCTCGAAATCCACGATCCTGGCGGGCAGGTTCACGAAGGCCGTGGAGGCCACGATCAGGGCCGCCACGGAGGCCACCAAGTCGGGTGGCAGCTCGATCGCGTCGATCAGCCCATGGCCAAGGGCGACCGTGCGGGTCACCTCTTGGAGCGCGCTCTTCCCGCGCCGGTAGTTGCCCTCCGAGCGCTGCTGAGCCTGGACCACCTCCCCTTCGCGGAAGAGGATGTGCCCGCAGCTGCGGTCCTCGCCCTCGCCGTGGACGCTGACGAAACCGGAGAAGCCATCCTGGCCCAGCGTCTTGAGCAGCATCGGGAAGTTCAGGAACGACGCCTTCAGGCCTGAATGGAGGCTCGGTCCGCCCGGCATCGGGATCAGGATCGCCAGCTGGTTCCGGCTCGCGCCCGCGATGGGCTTTTGGGGCGGTGCAGGTGCCGGTGCGGGCCGGGGTGCTGGTCGAACCGAGGGTGACACCGCAGGAGCCGGCTGAGGCGAGACCGCGGGCACGGAGGGAGCGGCGGCTCGAGCCGGAGCGACCGGCCGCTCAAGGGAGGCGGGCCTGGGCTGAGGCGCGGGGACTTGAAATGGCGGTATGTCGGGCATGTCCTCCTCCGGGACGGCTGGTGTCAGACCCGAGACCGAGTCCAACCAATCACCATCATCCCCCTCGCTGGAAGCCCCGGCGTTGATCGCCTGGGACTCGAAACTGCCGGGCCTGGTGGGCGCTGCCGAACTCGCGGCCGGCCTCTGGGCACTCCCAGACTGCTGAGACGTAGCGGCCATGCCGGACCCAACCGGCTGGCTCTGCCACCTCGAGACAAGCTCCTCGGTGGAGCTGTTGATGGTCTCCTCCGGCGGCAGCTTGGCCCTCGGGTTGAATGTGTACTCGCCGCGGCTCCAGCCCAGGGCCGACAGCACCGCGCCCTCCCCGTCGCCGATCTCCTGCCGGAGTAGCCAGCGACCTCAATTGGCTCTGCGAGGTCACTATCGGGATTGTCTTCAGGGCGATTTCTGCGTCGATGAGTCTCCTGCGCCTGCGGCGGTAGTGGGCCACCGCGGCTTGCACTGCCTCCTGCGGCAGACCGATGCCCCCGCTCGGCGCGCTCGACCGCCAGCCCCAGCACCGACATCATCAACCCGACGGCGAAGTAGAAGAGCTCCCACCACGTTCCACGGGAAAAGGGCTGCATATGTGGCTTGAACGAAATCGGCTTCCGGTCGAGAGGTGGTCGCCACCGTCATGCCCCCGAACGCCAGCGCGACAGCCCCGAGTGCCCCTCCGGCCATGAGAAGAAACCGGCGCCGGGTGGTTCTGATTTGCGCCATCGATCTCGGCGGAGCATCCGCGCCGCCCGCATCAAGCGTTTCCATAGCGACGCCCTTTCCATCGGCTCCCGACTGAAGGTTATGCATGGGCCGCCTCCGGTGAATCGGTCTGTCTCTGGATGTCGTGCGCGAATGCCGCCAGGACGATCGCGAGCAGAAGCCCGGGAGTAGCGACCGTGACGATGGGAGTCAGCTTCAGCACGAAGTCATTGAAGAAGTACCCGAGGGTAGCTTCGCCAGGAAACCATACCAGGTAGGAGATCAAAGACCACGGCCATAACCTCGCCAGCAAGCGCCGTGAGTTAGTGGACAGGTGTGCTCGCCACCAGGTTAGCGGGGCGCCTATCTTGGTCCCCGCAACACCAGCTATGACTCCGAAGAATGGGGATGTGAAGCCTCCACCTACAAGGAGCTGTGCAATCGACAGCAGGATCAGGACCTGGCCCCCGCGCTTCCGCTCTCAGCGGCGGCCGTTTTTCACTCACGAGCCAACTGGTAGAGTGTCCAGCCGATCGCGATGAACCAGACGAACAGGAGAAGGCCGTAGACGATGTAGCCAAGGCCGAGAACGGGCCTGAGGGCCTCACTGACGATGCCGAGAGCGCCAGTGACGATGCCCAGGTAGACAACGCTTCTGCGGAAGGCGCCCTTCAGCATGACCAGGGAGACGATCAGAATGCCGATGGGTTCCAGGATGCCGACCGCGGTCGGTATGGTGTTCTGCGCAATGAACCCCTCAGCGGCGGCCGCGAAGGCGGCGCGTTGTGCGCGGCGTTGCCGGCTACCACAATTGATCGCTCAAATACACCAGCGCGGGCGCTCCACCGCCAGTTGCCGGATAGACCAGCGTGAGGGCCCACGAGGCGATACCGAGGACGGCACCAATGGCGGCGTAGCTCTTGTTCAGCTGCTTGAGCGCCATGTAGAGCGCCAGGAAGACGACCATGAGCAAGACGCTGGGTGCCAGCCAGAGCACCTGTTCCAGTATGTAGACTGACCGGTGCGCGGCGATGTATTCCAGGGTGGCAGCCCCGCCCGATGTCGGGGCCGCCGGCACGGTGAAGTCCACTACGAGCGCGACGATGTAGGTGAGGGTAGCAAGGAGCGCCGTCACTTCTCCTGCATCTCCACTACGCTGGATCCGCGGCGGCGTCCTCCGGTCGGGGTGGCAGAGATCTCTCCTGCGCCTCCAGGTAGTGCTTGAGGCCGGTCCAGATGGTCTCCTCCTGACGCCGGCCCATGCGGGCGATCAGCGGCGTCATCAGCTTGAAAACACCGCGCGGCTCCACGTCCCACGACCACCGCATTCGGGTCCCCTCGGGAACAGGGTCGAAGGTCAGGGTTCCCTGGATATCCATGGCAGCCATCTGGATCGTCGACGCCAGTTGCCGGGGTCGCTCGAAGGTGGTGAACTCGATGGTCATCTCGGCGGTTCGGCCCATACTGGCGGTCTCGGCCCGGAACCGCGTGCCGAGGCCGATCGGCCCGCTCGAGATCTGCTCCGCACGGAGCATCTGAGGGTTGTACCGCGGCTCATTGCGCTCATCGGCG
>JAJYWM010000430.1 GCA_021791455.1 bacterium
AGGCGCGGGCAACCGGGGCAGTGCCCCGACGGCCGTGCGTGCGCACCTGGCTCTTGGACCGGTTAGGCTGGAGCGCTGGGGGCACGCCGACGTAGCTCAGTGGTAGAGCGGCTGTTTTGTAAACAGCGGGCCGGGAGTTCGAATCTCCCCGTCGGCTCCCCAATCTGATCTCACCGAGTGTCACTGAGTGCCACTTCGCGCCAGCCCGATTGCGGTGCGAATTGCGGTACGGTCCCCGAATTCAGCGCCTGGGAGCGTCCTGCCCATCCGAGGTCGGTTATCAACAGGGCGGCGGCCCTGGCGTACCGCAATCCGTACCGCAGTTTTTACCCCAGCCGTCCGAAGTCAGCGAGGGCCGGTCGGCCGCCCGGGGTCCGGGTGCCACGGGCTGGCCCCGTAGGCCGCTAGGACGGCCTCCACCAGCTCCGCGCCTCTGGGTGCCTGCTCCCAGCCTTGGGGCCGGAGGCTGGGCAGCCATGCGGCCACCTGGGCCGCTGCCTCCACCTCGCCGGGGTAGGGGCGCTGCTCCAGCAGGCAGCCCACCAGCCGGGCCGCAGCATCCTGCCAGTCGAGCCGCCCGGCGGCCTCGACGATCTCGCGGTTCAGGTCGGCGTCGGGGCCATCGGGCTCCTGCTCCAGCAGGTCAGCGGCCCTCTGCCAGGGGGTGCTCACGGCTGCACGCGCTGGTGACCTTGCAGGTCCGCCTCGGCCAGGCTCGCCAGCTCTTGGGCGCCAAGTAGCCGAACGGCCGCCTCCAGGGCCGAAGGTATGTCTCCGCTGGCCCGGGCCGCCGTCAGCTCGCCCTCGGCTGAGCTGGCCACCCGCCGGGCCTCCGCGAGGGCTTCCACGAGCTGATCCCGCCGCTCGGCCCAGGCCAGCCTGGCGGCTGCCACGCGCTCGTATTCCCGGCGCTCGCGCTCCTGGCGCTCGTGCTCCCGGGCCAGTTGGCGCTGGCGCTCGGCCTCCTGCTCGGCGGCGATGATCGTGGGATCAGCGAACTGCTGGGGCATCTTCACGCCCTCCCGGTACGTGCCTGGCGGCGCAGCCGCAGGCGGGTGAGGTCGGCGGCGGCTGCAGACTTTGCCACGGGGTCGGATGCCCGGGAGAGTGCCTGCTGGGCGCGGGCGATGGCGCGGCGCTCCCGGAGGTCTTCCCGCTGCGCGCGCAGGGCGGCCTGGGATGGCCGCTGGGCAGCTTTGCGCACGGGGAGAGGATGACGGGCCAGCTCCTGCCGCCAGGCCCGCCCGGTGGCTTTGGCGATCAGCTCGCCGAGGTCGAGGGTCGAGATTCGAAGCATCGGATCACCTCCAGGTGGTGGTGGGGCCGACCGGCTCGCGCGAGGAGTAGCGGCTCCCGGTCGGCCCCGTGAGTAGTGGATCGGTGGCGACTAGGCGCAGTTCGTCGGCCAGGGCGGCTCGCACGTCATCGCGGTACAGCCCGAGCCGCTCCAGGGCTCTCTGCAGCACCTGGGCGATGAGGTTGGCCTGCTGCTCGGTGATCTTCACCAGCCGACCGTCGAGGTCGAGCCGCGCCAGATCGAGCGCGAACTTCTGGGCTCTGTCTAGCGCCCGTTCATAGAGCGCCACCTCGGCCCGGAGCTGCTCTCCTGCCCGGCCTTCGTAGCGGAGCTGCTCCAGGGCGGCCAGCCGGTTGGCGAAATAGCCCCTCAGCGCGAGCGCCTCCCCCGCCAGCTCCTGCAGCGCCCTCAGCGGGTCTTCGAGCGCCACGATGCCCTCCCGGTCGAGGATGCGCCTTGCCTGGCCCTCAGCGAGCCGCTGGGCGGCCTTCTGGCGCGCTCCGGGCGACTTGCCGCCGTGGAAGTCGCAGACTGACGCTCCGGCCATCGCCTGGCGGCCGCAGGGCTGGCCCTGGCGGTTGTGGGCGCTGCAACGGCTCATGGGGCTACGCCTGGCGGCTCGGGGCTCATGGGGTCTCCGGCTCACCGGTGCTCCCGGATCAGCTCGGCGAACAGGTGCAACGGCAGGACCGCGTAGCTCTCGCCGACGGGATGCATCCGGCGCTTCAGGACGGCCGCGTACCGGCTCACCCCCGCATGGCGCGCCTCGACCTCCGCCTCTCGCAAGGCTTCCGCCAGGTCGAGCGCCCTGGTGGCCTTCAGCTCCAGCACCCAGCCGGGCACCCCGGCCACGTCGCCCCGGTCACGGCTCCCGCCCATGACGCGACGTTCAGCCTGGGGGAAGCCGTGCTCCCGCAGGTAGCTGACCACCTGGCCCTCAAAGGCGGGGCCCTTCCGCTTGGCGGCGCTCATGCCTCGCCCTCGGCTGGCCCGGGGAGCTGGCGCAGCAAGACCACGATCTCCTGGGCATGGGGCCGGAGCCACCGCTCCGCGTCCGCCTGCCAGTCGGCCTCGGTGGCCCATACGCTCAGCCGCTCGGTGGGGTCGATGGTGGGAGCCAACCGCCAGCGGTCAGCCCGCCGCTCCAGGCGGCCGCCGCAGGCCCGAGCACCCAGCAGGCGGCCGTACACCCCGCGGGGATCGTCCGCGTCACCGGAGGCCAGCAGGAGCAGTCGGCTCCAAAGGGCGCTGCCCTCCAGGTCCGGCCTGGGGTCTTCGGCCAGAGGGCGCGGCCAGGTCGCGGCCACTTCCGGCGGGTCGGCTTGCCAGGCTGGGGGCACAGCCGTAGGTTCGGGGTCGGAGCGGTGAGCCTGCCGCTGGGCGATCAGCTCGCGGAGCCGCGCAAGGTCACCCATCCTGGACACCTACTGCCTGCGCATTAAGCGCATTAAGCGCATCAGCAGCGCCCTCCGGGGGGGCTTTTTGCGCTTTTTGCGCTTTTTGCGCACGGTCGGGGCCAGCGCGCCAAGTCTCGACCGGCCTGCCCATGGTCGGCTGCAGGACGCGGTGCGCAAGGCCCCCGTCGGCCAACAGCGCGAGCGCGGCCTCGATCCGGGCCTGGGGGACGTGGCGATCGAAGAGCGCTGAGTACATCCCCGTCCGGCTCAGTTCCTCGCCCGCCCGTAGGGCTTCCAGGATGCGATCAGCCACCGGATCACCGATGCGGTCCCCGAAGATGTACCGGGCGCTGCCAGTGCAGTAGTC
This sequence comes from bacterium, assembly GCA_021791455.1. The sequence goes on from JAJYWM010000430.1 coordinate 3,062, forward strand.
GAGCAGGGCTACGGCCGCCTCTAAATGGGCGATGCCCACTGTACGGCTGCGATCCAGGAGTGCGTAGATCAGGCCCAGCCTCACCGCCTGGGCCTCATGCCGGGCGAGTACGGCTCCGGCCAGCCCCGGCCGGTCGGCGCTCAGCGTGGGGTATAGATCACGCCAAAGCTCGGCGGCGGCGGGGTCGCGCGGGATCACCGAGAGCGTTCGGGCGAACGCGACAGCCCGGGCTACCGCGGCGGCCAGGTCGGCGACCACCGGGCCATCGAAGGGCGCGGGGTCGGGCAACATCTGGGAACGCTTGACGGCGAGCCACAAAAACCTGTTCGCGAAGCCCGACGCTGCATCTACAGAGCGGAGCTCAGCCCGCAGTTCGTCAATTGTCACGTGTCCAAGTACGGAAACGTGCGCACCCGTGGCGACAGCGGGGCTCTTCGTCATGACGCGCAAGTCGCCACCGTCCCAGGCTTCCCGCAGGACCGCCGAGAGGGTGTTCCCGTCGCGTGCCATGACGCGCAGAACACGCCCGAACTCTGGCGCTAGTGCGAGCAGCCGCTTGTCTGCGACGCCTTCGTCCACCACCATCGGCTCGCCCGGGTTCCGCAGCAGATGGGCGGCGTGGGGGGAAATTGGTGAGGGTCTGAAGTGAGATCGCGCCCATGATGGCATCTGGAGACGAAAATGCGTAGGCACAGAGAGCATCGCCATATGGCTTGTCTGGTAGTTGGTAGCGACCTACAATGGTAGGCAATGTACCTGCGCGAGACCCGGGCTACCGACCGCCATGGTCACATCGTCCGCTATCTCCAGCTGGCCCACAACCGCAGAGATCCCAAGACCGGGGTCCCCAAGGCGGAGATCATCCACAGCTTCGGCCGCGCCGATAGCGTTGACCGCGAGGCCCTGGCCCGCCTGGTCCGCAGCATCAGCCGCTTTCTGGATCCCGGGGCAGCCGTGGCCGCGGCCACGCCGGGCGAGGTCCAAGTCCTGGATGCCCGGCCCATGGGCGGGGCCTGGGCCCTGGACCACCTCTGGCAGAAGCTGGGGATCGACCGGAGCATCCAGGGCCTGCTCAAGGGCCGGAAGCTGGACCCCAGGGTGGAGCGGGTGCTCTTCGCCCTGGTGGCCAACCGGGCGCTGGAGCCACTTTCCAAGCTGGCGGCCACCCAGTGGGTCCGGGAGCGGGTGTTCATCCCCGGGCTTGAGGAGGTGGACGATGACTCCTGCTACCGGGCCATGGACTTCCTTCTGGAATGTGAGGAGGAGCTCACCCGGGCGGTCTACTTCGCCACCGCCGAGCTGCTGCAGCTGGAGGTGGACCTGATCTTCTTCGACGGTTCCACCACCTACTGGGAGACCGATGGGGCCGATCCCGACTGGGTGAACGACGAGGGGGAGGTGGTGCAGCTGGGGTTCCGCCAGTACGGACACTCCAAGGACCACCGCCCCGACCTCCCCCAGGTGCTGATCGGGATGGCGGTGACCAAGGAGGGGATCCCGATCCGGGTATGGAGCTGGCCGGGGGACACCGGGGAGTCTCCGCTGCTGCGCCAGGTGCGGGACGACCTCAAGGGCTGGCAGGTGGGCCAGGTGGTGTGGGTGGCGGACAGGGGGTTCAGCTCCAAGGCCAACCGGACCTACCTCAGCCAGGACGGGGAGCACTACATCCTGGGGGAGAAGCTCAGAGGCGAGTCCGAGGAGGCAAGGCTGGCGCTGTCCCGTCCGGGCCGCTACCAGCGGGTGAGAGAGAACCTCTGGGTGAAGGAGGTGATGGTGGGCTCTGACCGTTTCGTGATCTGCCACAACCCCGAGGAGGAGGTCCGGGACCAGAGGGTGCGAGAGCGGCTGCTCTCATATCTGGAGGAGGCGATCGCCGGCAGCGACGAGCTGACGGCAACCCGGCGGGCGGAGCTCCTGGGCCAGCTCAAGACCAAGCCCGGACTCTCCCGGCTGCTGCGGGTGACCAAGGGCGGTCTCCTGCGGGTGGACCGGGCCAAGGTGGCCAGGGAGTCCCACCTGGACGGCAAGTTCCTGCTGCGGAGCTCGGACCCCAACCTCAGCGCTGAGGAGATCGCTCTGGGTTACAAGCAGCTGCTCCAGGTAGAGCGGGGTTGGCGGGACATGAAGACCAGCCTTCGGCTGCGGCCGGTGTATCACCACAAGGAGGAGCGGATCCGGGCTCACATCGTGCTCTGCTGGCTGGCCCTCTTGCTGATCCGGGTGGCCGAGACCCGCGCCCACGACAGCTGGCGCAGCCTTCGCAATGAGCTGCAGCTCATGCATCTGGGCGTGTTCCGCGGCCCCGCCGGCGAATCCCACCAGCGCACCGACATCACCTCCCGGCAAGCTGAGATCTTTAGGGCCCTCAACGCTCCCGAGCCCCCGCGCTTCCTGGCCCTGAAGGCCGCTCCCCGCTCCGCCGCCTGACGGCCCCAATTCGCCTAGGCACTACACGTCCCCGGCGCCTTCGACAAATTCGCCCATCTCTTCCTGCATTTCGCCGATCCGCTGCCCACCTGCTGCGGAAGTCGGGTGACAGGGCAGTTTGGCCTCAGTGGCAAGCCCAGGACTCCAAGTCGCGCATCCGACGTCCTGCACCGGGGGACAGGGAAGTGCTTGGCGGCTTTGTCGGACATCGGTTCCGATGACCGAGGTCGTCACTGTTGTCGTAGTCCGGTTCCGTACTTGCCCCCATGCCCGGCTGCCAGAGCGATCTCATACCCCGCCAGTTGTGACGACCTCCAGCCCCGCGTAGTCCCTGGTTGACCCCGGGAATGCCATCTCCGCCACCTGCCTCACAGTTCCCGGGAACCGCCCCCCTGACCCGAGGAGAAGGACACCGACATGGTATCGGCGGCAGAACTCCCTGAGGGCCAACGCGGCGTCCTCAAGGCTGGTTCCCGGGGGAAGCCCTCTCGAGCCGGCTCCGCCGTAGGCGTCAGCCCAGACGGCCTGAACCAGGATGGGCGCCATCAGCTTGGGGACGAGCGCGGCCCTGCCGTCCGCGGCCCGCCGGTAGGCATAGCCTCCAACTAGGCGGAAGCGGAAGTCCGACTCCGCCTGCCAGAGCATCGCAGCATCTACCGGGAACTCAGGGTAGGGGTAGGCAAGGGCAACGGTTCCGGGAGGCAACTGGTCGACCGACTTCGAGGTGAAGTACCCGGGGACGTCGGTAGCTCCGGAGGCATAGGGAAGGGCTGGCACCAAAGGAGCAAGAACCAGCACACTGCCGAGCAGAATACCTACACGGCCCCCCCATCGGCTCAGGGCACCAGCGATACCCGGGGTTGAGGAGAGCGTGGCCAGCCGGGACCGGCCCCGCTCGAACCCAAAGGCTGCCAGGGCGGCAGCGATAAGCTGAAGATATAGGGAGTAGCGCAAAGGAATCTGGTTCTGCAGGAAGGGGGTGTGGGCGATCACGTCGAACGGCAGCCTGATTGCGGTAGGGTGCCCGTCCAGGATCAGGCTCGGACCCAGGGTGAGCACGAAGACGGCGGCGAAGGTGATCCAGGCCACCCGGATGGCCCGCCTCCGCCAGTAGGCGGCTCCAACGGCGACGACGCAGAGGAGCATGGGGATCCCGAGGTACTCGCCGTTCTCCGACCCGTTGCCGCCGGCGAAGCTGGAACCCAGAGCTTTCCAGCTGGCTGGGCCGAGAGCCTGGAGGTTGGTAGGGACCACAGCGCTCAGAAGGTCTGCTCGGTAGAGCGAGAGGGTCCCCACCGACTGGGCCGGCCCGGTGAAGGCCTCGGGACCTTTGAGAATGTAAAGGATAGGCCCGATGAGGAGCGGGACCGCCACGACCGCCGACCAGAGCAAGATTCGGCCCACCAGCCTCAACCTATGGCGCAGATTGTGCCAGTTGACCAGCCACCCGGCCACCACCACGATGGCGCACACCACCATCAGGCTGGTCACGATCTCGATTGAAATGAAGAACTCGACCACCGCCAGAACTCCGAGGAGCAAGCCGGTTCTTCGGGCTGGCCACCTACCGCTCAGTCCCCGCTCCAAGATGAAGAGGACCAGGGGCGGAATGGGAGCGAAGGCCATGTGGAGATGGCCGGTGCCCTGGCCGATCATGTAGGGAGAGAAGGCGTACACTAGGCCGCCCAGGGCAGCCGGGGCCCAGGAGATTCGCCACCAGCGCAGGACCAAGAACATCGAAGTCCCCGACAGCATGAAGGCGAGTCGCATGGCGAAGTTGAACGCCGCCACTGGGCCGAGGACGAGGGATACCGGGGCCAGCAGGGCTCCCAGGGCCAGCATCGACACGTTGCTGAGGACGTTAATCCCCGATGGATAGTTCAGCGCGGTAGTGAACAGTGGGTTGACTCCAGCGCTGAGGGCGTGGCCCGTCCAGGCTAGGAACCAGCCCTGGTCCACAGAGTCCGCGCACGCACAAGTGAGGAGCCGGTGCTCCGCCAGCGGAGGAACGGGGTAGAAGGCAAGGGCCGCCAGGGCGGCGTAGACGGTCGGCACCATAACCCACGGCCACCACCCCCAGCTGATGTGGAGCCGGCACGCGGTAGGCGAGCTAGGTTGGCCCAGATCCATTCACAACGCCCACCACCCGCTCCACGAAGCGCTGGTCGGTGAAGTCCCGTGCCCGGACTGACGCTTGGACGCGCAGCGCCTCGAATTCTGGAGCTCCAGCAGCCGCCTGCCCGATGAGGCTGGTGCTGGCCCTCACCAGCTCCTCGAAGTTGTGGTAGAGGACCCCGTCCACGCCGTCCCTAATGATCTCCCGGGGGCCGCCAGCGTCGTATGCCAGGGGCACGCAGCCCCGGGCCATGGCCTCCACTATGGATATGCCGAAGTGCTCAAGCCGCTCGGGGTGCCGGGCCTGGTCGACTTCGAAGCCGGCACAGTGCAAATAGACGTGGCTCTTCTCCAGCAATTCGGAGACCACCTGGCCGGGGGCGTTGACGTGGAAGAAGACGGGCAGGCCCGCGGCCAGACGCTCCAACTGTCTCAGGTAGGCCCGGCTGCCCCACTGCTGCATCGCTGTGCCCACCAGGTGCAGCTCGAGGGAGCAGGCATCGGTTCCCCTGCGGATTAGCTCCCGTAGGGCTCGGATCATGACATCGTGGCGCTTCTCGTGCCCGCCGCGGAAGAACCGACCCACGCTAACGATCCGGACCACGTCCTGGGGAAGCTCGCGAAGAGCTGAGGACGCCGAGCCGCAGGGGGGATTTACCACGGTTGGCCACCGCGCCGGCAACCCCAGCTGCAATCGAGCGGCGGTGTAGGCTCGGGCGCTGAACTCCGAGTACACGAAGACCTGGTGATACGTGCGGTCGGCGGGGACGCGGCTCCTCAGGACTCGGGCAGGGGCCGGAAAGGGGAACTGGCAGACGTAGATGTTGGTCCGACCCACTCCCTCCATCAGTGGCGTCACCTCGTTGCCCAGGGCGACGAAGTAGTCGAAGTCGAAATCCCTCCGTCGGCGATCCCAGACCTCGGTCACAAGGTGGTCCGAGATTGGCACGCCCAGTTCGCGCGCTAGCTGGCCTATCCGAAGGCGGCTATAGCGGTCGGGGAAGAGCAGAGTGCAGGACCCGGATCCCGCCAGGACCCGGGCCAGCACGAGGAGGTAGCGCTCGCCGCCCCCGGGGACCAGCTGATACGGAGTGTAGACACCGACTTTGAACTGGCGCTCCCCATAGGCAGCGGGCGCGGCAACCGCCTTTCGCTTGGGTTCCGCCGCGGGCCACGACCCTGACCTCTCCGCCGAGCCGGACCCGGAGAGTAGGGCCCCCCAACGCTCCACGAACTTTGGCCGGTTGAACTCGGGCTGCCCGCGCAGATCTAGGGCACCTGCGGTGCTCGCGGTGGTGGCGTGCTCTAGGTGCACCACGTGGGACTGGGTGGCGCACACCACCCGCTTGCCGGATTGGCGCACCTTCATGCAGAGGTCGACGTCTTCGTAGTAGGCAGGCTCCCAGGTAAGGTCGAATCCGCCGAGTTCAATGAAGTCCTCACGGCGGATGCAGAGCGCGGCCGCGGAGCAGTAGTCGACCTGGCGCAGCGGCTCCATGGTGCCCTGCTCGAAGGGCATGCCCTTCTCAAGCTGGATCGGGGTCCCGTCGGGCTGGATCAGGGCTCCTGTCTCCTGGATGCGGCCGTCCGGGAAGAGCAGGCGCGAGCCGACAGCACCGACCTGGGGGTCGCTCATTGCAGCGAGCAGCGGCTCGAGCCATCCGGGCTGGGGAAGCGCGTCGTTGTTGAGGAAGATGAGCCAGCGGCCCCGGGCCTCTTCGGCACCGATGTTGTTGCCCTCGCCGAAGTAGCGGTTGACCCCTATCCTTACCTCGCGGTAGAAGGACCTCTCTTGGTGGGCGAGGCGGAGGTCTCCGGGTGCACTGCCATTGTCCACCACGAGGACCTCATAGGGTGAGCCGGTGGTGTTGTGCCACACGTGCTGGAGGGCCGCCATGGTGAGGGTCCCGCGGTTCCAGTTGAGGATTACGATGCTGACCTCCGGGGCTGCCAGGTCCAGCCAGCGCTCCCGCGCCGGGTAGCTGGTGCCGCGCGGGTCCAGCGGAACGCGCGGGGGCGCGGCCACGGACGGCCAGCGCGAGCGGACCATCTGGCGAGCCCGGATCGTCGCTCTGAGAGCCACTTTGGCGGCCGGGAGCCCGTATGGGACACGGGCCACCAGGTCGCGCCCCTTCCGGGCCGCGCGGTACATTCCTCGGTCCAGTTCCTCCCGCAACATTTCCACCTCGTACAGCAGGTCCGATACGGCTAGATCCGCCCTGGGAGCCGGAGTGTCAGGCCGGGTAGGAGCCACGGCACGAGACGCGCGGGAGACGATCACCCTCTCGGGCCCTCCCGGACGCGAAGTGGAGATGAGAAGGCTCTCCAAGGAAGCCCCTTGATGCCCCGGAGCCGCCCAAAACTGCACTGCGAGCTGCTCCACCGCGCCCCTGTCCTGACTTCTGGATGGACCGTCGAAGTAGCCTCGGCGCCGACTGGGCGGAGCTGTGCAGGTGACGGTGTCGGTAAGTTCGAACCGTCCCGGGAAGAAGTCTACGAGGTAGGCACCGGCGACACGATCTCCAGGCTCCGACGCCGTTGGGCCGGGCACCTCTACGAGAACCAGGAGAGAGCAGCGCGAGACTGGGCTGGACTCGCCGCCTCCGCTTTCGCCAGCGGCGGCCAGCCGGGCCAGCCCAACTGTGTCCGCCACCGCCACCGGAGGCTGCCCAGCCCGGTTCGAGGTCCGCATCACCCTCACTCCTCGTCGGCGGAGGGATGCCGCGAGCCAGGCAGCCTGACCGGTGATGTCCAGGACCAAGGCACCGCCGACCCCGCCTTCGGCGCGGGCCACCTGGGCGATGAGGTCGGCCACCTCGCTGCGGAGGACGGCCCGGCTCATGCTATGGCGGTCGCCATGAGAGCCTCTCGCGCACTGTCAGCGCCCAGGTCGGCGCTTGGCTCTCGCCCAATGGGGGAGGCCCGGCGAACTTGCGGGCTGGGAGCCGGGCGACTCGCCGGGGCCACGCGCACGCCATGCGGAGGGAAACCTCCTCCGAGGGGTGCGGGAGGGCTGGCAACCGTCTCCCACTCTTCGGTCACAGGGGGCCGAACCGGCATCGGATCAGGGTCCAGAGGGCCACGATCCCATCCCTCCAGGTGATCTTCTTGCCCTCGAACACCTCGCGCCCGGCGTAGGAGATGGGCACCTCGAAGATCCGGTGCCCGGACCTCAGCACCTTGGCGGTGACCTCGGGCTCAAAGTCGAAGCGGTTGGCGGTGAGGGTGAAACTCTCAAGGAGGCTGCGCCGGAACAGCTTGTAGCAGGTCTCCATGTCGGAGAGAGTGGTGGCGTATAGGACGTTGGTGGCTAGGGAGAGCAACCGGTTACCGACCCAGTGGAGAGGCATCATATTCTTGCGTGCGCCAGTGAAACGGCTCCCGTAGACCACGTCCGCCTTGCCCTTCAGGATCGGCTCCAGCAACTTCGGCCACTCGTCCGGGTCGTACTCCAGGTCAGCATCCTGGATCAGAATCAGGTCGCCCCGGGCAACCTTCAACCCGGCCCGGATGGCTGCCCCCTTCCCCCGGTTCACCGGCTGGCGCAGGAACTTCACGGTAGAGTCCTGCAGCGTGGAGAGAACCTGGTCACTGCCGTCGGTGGAGCCGTCGTCGACTACTACGATCTCCAGTTCGAGGGGCAGCTCAACTCGGCGCATCCGGCGCAGGATCTCCGCCACCGTGGATCGCTCGTTGTACACCGGCACGATCACCGAGAGAGATCGTGAGCTGGAGCTCATCTCCGACACGTTGGAAACTCGTCCAAAGCGGGATCGGGCAGCCGCTCCTCCGCTTCCCAGCGAAGACCTCCAGAGGCGACCAGCGATCCTCTCATCTCCGACACCTACTCGTCGGCGCCCGTCCGGACTTCGAGCGCCGTTCGCATCCACTGGATGGTGCGGCTGAGACCATCATCCAGCTTCACTAGAGGTTCCCATCCCAGCCCCGAGATGGCCCGGGAGATGTCCGGGCACCTCCTGGTTGGGTCGTCCTGGGGAAGCGTGATATGGGTCACCCGGCTGGAGCTGCCGGTAAGCTTCACGATCCTCTCGGCCAGATCGAGAACCGTGTGCTCATCCGGGTTCCCCACATTTACCGGCCCCACCAGGTCGCTATCCAGGAGCGCAAGGAGACCTGACACCTCATCATCAACATAGCATAGGCTACGAGTCTGGCGTCCCTCCCCGTACACGGTCAGCTCCCGGCCGGTCAGGGCCTGCGTGATGAAGTTGGAGACCACCCGGCCGTCTCCCGGACGTAGGCGGGGCCCGTAGGTGTTGAAGATCCGAGCGATGCGGACCTCGGCCCGGCCCAGACGGTGCCAGGCCATGGCCAGCGCCTCGGAGAAGCGCTTGGCCTCGTCGTACACGCTCCGGGGCCCGACGGGGTTGACGTTGCCCCAGTAGTCCTCCGTCTGCGGGTGGACCGCCGGGTCCCCGTAGACCTCACTGGTGGAGGCCAGAAGGAATCGGGCATCGTGGGAGGCGGCCAGCTCCAGGCAGCGCTTGGTGCCCTCGCTTCCCACCGCCAGCGTCTCTAGGGGACGCTTCAAGTACTGTACCGGGGACGCGGCGCTGGCCAGGTGCAGCACCGCGTCCACATCCCCCGCCACCGGCAGTGCCACGGCGACATCCGCCTCCAGGAAGGTGAAGCCAGGCTGCCCCTCAAGGGCCGCAAGGTTGGCGCGGCGGCCGGTGGACAGGTCGTCGACGCAAACCACGTGGTCGCCCCGCTCCACTAGCCGTTCACAGATATGAGAGCCTAGAAACCCCGCCCCCCCGGTGACGACTACCCGGCTCACGGTCGGCCCACCGCGACGTAGCGGAAGCCAGCGGCCCGCACGGCCCCAGGGTCGAGCAGATTGCGCGAGTCGACCACGATGGGCTCCGCCAGCTCCGCCTTTAGGGCGGCGAGGTTCGGACGCCGAAACTGCTCCCATTCGGTGAGCACCAGAAGTGCCGACGCCCCCCGGGCGGCCTCGGAGACGTCCCGGGCCAGGTGGAGTCGCCCCAGATGTGCCTCAGGGAGCCCCATAGCCGTCCACTCGCGGCGGAGCGGCTCGAAGGGTCCTTCGCCGACTTCGGTGGCGTCCACGGTAGGATCGAAGGCCCTAACTACTGCCCCTTGCTCGAGCAGCTGGGAGAGCACCCGGAGCGCCGGAGACTCCCGGAGGTCGTCGGTGCCCGCCTTGAACGTCAGCCCCCAGGCGCCTAGCAGGCGACCGCCCAAGACCGGTGCTCCGTCCTCCAGACGGAGCTGGTCGCGCAGCGCCTGCTCCAGCTTGCCCACGATGCGAGTGGTCTGCGCCTCATTGGTCTCGATGACGGCGCGCAGCAGTGGGAAGTCGAAGCCGGCATCCATGGCGATGTGCAGAAGGGCATGGGTGTCCTTGGGAAAGCAACTCCCCCCCCAACCAGGCCCAGGACGCAGGAAGTCGAACCCGATTCGACGATCGTAACCGATCCCCAGGATCACGTCGCGGACATCGGCGCCGACCGCATCGCAGAGCCCGGCCACAGCGTTGATGAAGCTGAGCTTGGCAGCGAGGAACGTGTTGGCTACGTACTTAATAGTCTCGGCCGTGGCGGCATCGGTTACTACTAGGGGCGCACCGGTCATGCTGAACAGCGCTCCGACCCGGGCGGCCGCGTCCTGATCGTCCGCGCCCACGACGATCCGGTCGGGACGCAGGCTGTCCTGTACCGCCGTCCCTTCGCGCAGAAACTCAGGGTTGGAGACCACCTTGATGTCAGGCCGGGCGATGGTCTGCTCCACCAGCCTGGTGGACCCGATTGGGACAGTGGACTTGTTGATTACCACCGAGCCGTAGGGCAGCTTGGGCGCGATCTCGGCGGCGGCATGCTCCAGGTAGGTAAGGTCCGCCGACCCATCGAGGCGCTCGGGGGTGGGCACGCAGAGGAAGGTGAACTCTGAGTCCTCTACTGCCTCGGCGGCACTGGCTACGAACCTCAGCTGCCCGGCGCTGCGGGCGGCGCCCATCGCCTCGGCCAGTCCCTCCTCAAATATTGGCACCCCGCCCCGCTGAAGGATCATAAGGCGCCCTGGATCCGATTCGGCGCAAGTCACGGAGTGACCTAGCCTGACCAGGGCGGCGGCCGTGGGTAACCCGACATGGCCCGCTCCCACCACTGCGATCCGGGAGGCGGCGGGCGGGTGAGAGGAGTTGCGGCCGGCCACGCTCACCAGTTCTCCGGCAGCCGGACGTGGTGGAGCGTCACTTGGATCGCTCGGGAAAGGCGACTAATGCCGTGCGTCATCATTCCTCCGGTCAAGCGTGAGCCCGACTACTCCAAGGGCCGTCCGGTCCAGTTGAGCGCAGCCCCCGCGCCTAAGGCATTGTACCGGCAGCGGTCTCGAGGGCCGTCACGTGGTGCCTAGCAGGGTGTTGAACTAGGCAAAGAGGGGGGCGCCCTCGCGAAGTGGGAGTTCGGGGGATTTTCAGGGTGGGGACGGGGTCCGAGACTGCCCCGGCGAGGGCCGGAAGCCCTGCGGGAAGGCGGTTCGGACCACGGTCGGGGCCACTCACGCCGCTGCCCCCACCAGCTTGCCCATTCGGACCACGTTGTAGGCCGCCATCGTCAGCTCCACCCACAGCCGGTCCCGCTCCACCCCGTTGTAGCGAAGTTTCCTGCTTATCCCAACCGTCTTGGTCCAGCCGAAGAATTCCTCCACCCGCTTGCGCTTCCGTTGGCTCACCTGGTACCCCGGAGTGGTCGCCAGCCGGGCCAGGAGCGCGCTGCCCCAGTAGCTCTCCGGCCGGGCCACGTGGGGAGTGACCCGCAACTCCTCACACGCCTGGAGGAAGTCCTGCGTGTCGTACCCCTTGTCCGTTCCCAGGGTGAGGCGACGGCGCCGCACCCGCTCGCGCAGCCGCTTCAGCATCTGCGTCGCCGCCTCGCGCTCGCTGGTTCCGCTGGCCCGGGTCACCTCCAGGTCCACGACCAGCCCGTGGCGGTTCTCCATCAGGACGTGCCCCGCAAAGCACATTTTGGTCTCCTTGCCCAGCCCCTTGCGGGCCATCAGGGCTTCCGGGTCGGTTCTGGAGAAGTGGGTCAAATTGCTCCGGTGCTCGCCCTTGAAGTCGACATCCGGGTTGCTGGGGGTGTAGCCGTCGCCGTCCCCGGGACCGTCATCCTGGTCCCGGGGCCGCAGGCTCTTCATCGAGGCCCACGCCTCCAGCAGAGTCCCGTCCACCGTGAAGTGGCTGGAGGAGAGCAGGTGCCGCCTCCGGGCCTGCTCCACCACCGCCTCGAAGAACTGCCGGCTCACCCGATGCTCCAGCAGCCGCCTGCGGTTCTTGGCGAAGCTGGAGTGGTCGAAAGGCTCGTCCTCCACGTTCAGCCCCAGGAACCACGTGAAGGGCAGGTCGTACCGCAGCCGCTCGCAGAACTGCCGCTCACTGCGGATCGAGTACAGAGCCATCAATAGGCAGCTCTTGAGCAGATGCTCCGGCGGGATCGGGGGGCGCCCGATCTGCGCGCACATCCTCT
>JAJYWM010000051.1 GCA_021791455.1 bacterium
GCGCATCGCTGTCTAGGTCGCCTTTTTGTGGCCGTTCCCGGAAGAGTATTCTGAGCGTCGTATGCCGGGGGCACGAAGTCAAGTCGCCTCGTGTGGTGGAGATTTTGGAGAGGGACTGGGGGCTGCTCATCAGGCCACCAGCCCAGCGGTGAGGGGGTTGGTGAGGAGGTCCTGGCCGTCAGCTGAGAGCTGAGCCAGGGAAGCCTGGGAGACGTGGAGCTCGCCGTCCTGCCACTCGCCGTGGTGCTCCTGGAGAACGGCCGTGGCAAGTCGCACCAGCGCGGCGAGGTTGGGGGAAGTCCCCACCACCTTGGCCCGGCGGTCAACCTCGGCGTTCACTAGCTCAATGGCATTGGTGGAGCTGATCGAGCTGTGGTGCTCCCCGGGGAAGCCCAGGTAGGCCAGGATGTCCTACTCGGCTTCGCGCACCATCCTGGCCGCCTTAGGCACCGGGGCTCGAACTGCGCCAGCACCTGGACCAGGGCGGCTCAAGCGGCCTCCCGGGTGGGCTGAGCGCTGATGGTCTTCACTTGGGCCAGTGCCGCCGACGCCTCGTTCCGGGCAGGGCAGTGACCCGGTTCAGTAGGAAGTGGGCCGGGCACCGCTGCCAGCTGGCCCCCGGGGAAGCACTGGGCCAGCGCCTGCTTCAGCCCGACATGGGCGTGAGAGATCACCAGCTGCACCCCCTGCACCCCGGGCCAGCAGAGAGCGGCAGAACTCCAGCCAGAACTGCTGGCTCTCGCTGGCGCCCGCGTCCACCCCCAGGACGCACTTCTCACCGCTCTCCCGCACCCCCACCGCGATCACCACCGCCTGGCCGACGATCCGGGCTCCCATCCGCACTTGCTCATAGGTGGCGCCGAACCAGATGTACGGGTACCGAGCGGCGTCCAGCGGCCGCTCCCGGAACTCCGCCAGCTCCCGGTCCAGCTCCTGGCAGATCCGGCTCACCTCGCTCTTGGACACCTGGCAGCCCCCCATGGCCGCCACCAGGTCGTCCACCTTGCTTGTGGACACCCAGTGCACGTAGGCCTCCTGGATCACCGCCCACAGGTCCCTCTCGATCCGCCGCCGCGGCTCCAACAGGCTGCGCAGGAAGCTCCCCTGGCGCAGCTTGGGGATCTCCAGCTGCAGCCTCCCCACCCGGGTGCCTAGCGTCCGGGGACGGTGGCCGTTGCGGTAGGTGACCCGCTCCTCGGACAGCTCGTGGCGGCCGGCCGCGATCACCGCCCTCACCTCCACCTCCACCAGACCCCGGACCATCCGCTCCATGATCACCCTCAAAGAGTCCTGGCCCTGATCTCTCAACTCCACGAGCAGGTGGTCCAGTGGCACGCTTGTGCGGGAACCATCTAGCCCACCAGATGGCCTCGAGGCATCGCTGGCAGGGTGGACGAGGCTCGCCCCTGGGCACTCTCGGACCAGCGCCCCCTCCAGACGTCACCGTCGGGAGCGAATGCCCACACACTGTGGACTCTACCCGAACCGCTCAATACGCTTCCGGGCACCAACTTGCGCCGTCCGACCCCACGCAAACGGGCCCCCCACTTCGAATCATCCCACAAGCAGTGCCGTCGCCCCACAGACTGTTGACAAACGACGCAGGGACCGCTATGATGCGCGCCACTGAGCAGGGGCGGCCATCGGCGCCGGCTCTACGAACCTGTTCGACCGAGACGAAGGAGGGTAGGATGCTAACCCCAACGCGAAGAGTTCTAACGTGGACGTCGCTGCTCCTAGGCTTGGCAATGGCTGCGGGGCTCGCCGCCTGCGGCAATGCCCAGCCAGCCTCCTCGAAGGCGCCAACAACAATTCGACTCGGCTGGCAGCCGGCCGCGGAGACTGCTTACCTCTACGCCGAAGCTCACAATCTATTCCACAAATACGGTGTCAACGTGGAACCTCTCGAGTTCACCTCCGGACCTGCGGAGCTGGCTGCAATCGCTTCTAACAGCATCGACATAGCGCAGCTAGGAGCGCCTCCATGGATTAGCTCAGTGGCCCAAGGTAGCGGACTCAAAATAATCATGGGCCTCCAAAACAACACCTTGGACGGCCTATATGTAAATCCAAAATCCGGCATAACTGGACTCGGCACCCTCGCGGGCCACACAATCGGAGATCAATTAGGAAGTGGACCTGATGGTGACCTCCACCAGATCCTCAAAAAGCTCGGAATATCCTTCAGCAGCGTGAACATTGTGAACCTAACGCCACCGGAAATGCTGCCCGCCTACCTTAACGGCGACATCCAGGCTGCATGGACGGGTGCGCCGTACGGCAACCGGCTAGTGGCAGCGGGCGCAAAGTACCTGGCTAGCACGGCGCCAGAAACCTATGGTTTCTACCAGGCGAACTTCTATGCCGTCAGCCCTCAGTTTTTAACTGCGCACCCAAACGCTGTGGCCCGCTTCGTTGCTGCAATAAACGCTGGTGGCCAGGCAGCCAACAAAGACCCAAACTCCGTCTTAACCCAGTTCGCTCAACTGGCCGGCATAAGCCAATCCGTCGCACTCGCAATAATGAAGGCCCAGCCGAACGACAGCATCGCCCAATTTCTGAACCCCGACTTCCCTCTGTCGTTCGTCACCGCCGGCGGATTTGGATCACAACTGCAGGGCCTCGGTGACATTCTCCACCAAGAGGGCTTGATCACCACGGTGCCGCCTAATCTCGCGAGCTTTGTAGACTCTGCGGTGATGCGGGCAGCGGCAAAGGTGAAGCCGACGTGACCCACGGAGGCTAACGGTACCTCTTGTGGGCAATCCCTCGATCGGCCACATTCCGCTAAAATCATTGCCGCAGGCTTGAGCCGCCTCGAATTGCACATTCGTGATTCCTCTTACGCGGATGGAAACCAAATGAATCGGCCTCGAATCCCTAGACCTGGGCGAGCTGACTCCACGACCCGGCTCGCAGCCGCAGCCGACTGGTGGGTAGGGTCACCACTCTATCCCCTAACAGCGGTCGTCGCCGTGCTTTGTGTGTGGCAATTCGTCGTGGCTGGTGGCCACGTGCCCGGAGTGGCGACCAAGTACCTGGGATCCCCGTCAGGAGTCTTTTCGGCGTTTCTCCAGATGTGGACGCACGGCTACAACGGAGTGTCCCTTCTGACCGATATCGAGGTGAGCGTTATAAGGTGCTTTGTTGGCTTTGCCTTGGGAGTGATTGTTGCTGTTCCATTGGGGCTTCTGATGGGCTCGGACCGCCGCGTTGGGAACATACTCATTCCTATTTTCAGCTTCCTCCGCCCGATTCCGGCACTGTCGTTTATACCCGTAGTGATAATCTGGTTTGGCATTGGCAACACAGCGACCGTGCTTGTCATTTTCTGGACGGCGTTTATCTACACGGTTGTAGGCGCCTCGGTGGGAGTGCGCAACACACCGCGTGACTTTCTGCGCGTGGCTGATAACTACCATCTATCGCGAGCCACGACTTTGGCGCGGGTCGTGTTTCCCTCCGCTTTGCCCCAGTTAATGGTGAGCCTGCGGACTGGCATGGCGCTGAGCTGGGCGGTTGTCATCACCGCAGAGCTACTGGGGGCTCAGCAAGGCCTGGGTGTCGTGATAGAGACCGCTTCAACACTGTTTAAGATTAACGTCGTTTTCGTCGGGATCACGTTTATCGGCATTATCGGCATTCTAATGGAGTTTGGATTCCGAGCATTGGAAAAGCGATTCTTGCATTGGCAAGGCGAGACCCGGTAGCATGGGTGGGGTGAAGACGTTGTGTGCCACTCGAAGCCACAACGCTCAGTCCCCGAGCCGGGCCAGCCTGTGCTTGCGCTGGGGGCGCGGGTTGCCAGCACGGCCAGTGCCTGGTAATGCGGGCGGGAAGCCTTGCCGCTTGCCAAGGGTGACATGATCAAATGGATGTGAGCCCAGGATTCCGCTCGGCTAAACGCATCGTAGTCCCGTTCACAGCCCAACCTTCGCGCGAGCGTCGCGGTGGGGCTCTGGAGCAGCGTGCGAAGCGCCGGGACGCACATTTCGAGAGCCAACGCAAACGAGCCGTGCGAAGTACGTTAATAGGGCCAGTCCTGCGTTGGTGTAGCGACGCTTACTTGGGTGAGCGCGAGCACAGCCGTCAGGAGGGCCAAGGGCGTGTCGTCGGGGCCTCGGGTGGTTCAACCGTTGGATGAACTGTCCGCGGGGGTCAAGCGTGCCGGTACCACCGTGAGTGGGAGTGCCGATCAGGTGTCCGACGGGGTGATCTCCGTGTCGTCCCGTCACGCCACCTTGGCAGAGTTGGCCCGAGTCGTGCCGGCACTGGCCAGTGCGCTCGGACCCAATGCTGAGGTGGTCCTCCATGACCTGTCGAAGGTGCCGAGCTCGATCGTGGCGGTTGGTGGGGACTTGACCGGAAGGACCGTTGGTGGCCCGATGACCGACTTGGTGCTTCAGCGTGTGCGTGCGGGCAATTTTGAAAACTATCTTCGGTACCGCGTGATCCATGCTGGGCGCACCTTCCAGTCGAGCACGATCTTCATACGTGACGCCGCTGGCCGTCCATATGGATGTCTGTGTATAAACACTGACCTCACCGCCTACGCCGCGCTGAGCCACACTTTGGCCATGGTCATGCGTGAGGGTGCCGAGCCTGATGAGCTAAGTGGAGGCCGTGAAGCGCTGGCTGCAGCAGATCTAGCCGGCGTGATGCACAACTCATCGGGGGATCATTCGGATGCGGTAGCTGACGAAGTGTTTGCAAAGAGCAAAGAAGAGCTTGTACAAGCAGTAGTAGAGAGGGCAGTGGCGGAGCTCGGTGTGCCTGTGCCATATATGAAGAAAAGGCAAAAGATGGAGGTGGTGAGGCGAGCAGATCAGAAGGGTCTATTCATGGTGCGTGCCTTTGTCCAACCTATGGCCGAGGCGCTCAAGGTTAGTCGATACACCATCTACGACTATCTTCGGGAAGTACGGGGGGATGGTGGCGGTTCCGGGAGTGGTGAGAGCTGACATGAAAGGAGCAGGCGTGATGGCCAACAGGAATGAGGCCGCTACCTTCGCGGTGACGACCGAGGAAGCGCCGGCGGCCATCGGGCCTTACTCCCAAGGTGTGGCGTGGGAGCACGGGCAGCGCCTCGTTTTTGTATCGGGGCAGTTGCCCATAGACCCCAAAACCGGTGCCGTCACGCTAGGGGCTCTAGGCGCTCAAACTACGTTAGCCCTGTCTAATGCCCTGGCGGTAGTGAGGGCCGCAGGTGGGTCTCGCACGGATGTCGTGAAGACAACGCTTTTCCTGCGCGATCTCAGTCAATACGACGTCGTGAATATTGCATACGCTAAAGTGTTCGACGGGCATCAGCCTGCGCGTAGCGTGGTGGGCGTGTCGGCATTGCCCCGAAATGTTGGCATCGAAGTGGAGGTGGTCGCGGTCGTGGCGTGCTCCGAGTGTGAGGGCCAGGGGTGAAATACAGCTACGCCTCTCACTTGCGATGCAGCAGGTGCAGTGAGCAGACTGACCTCAAGAAAGTTGCGAACTCTTGCCACTGCGGCGGTCCTTTGCTTGTTGAATACGATTTGGATGCCATCAAGGTAGCGGTGCAGAGGGACCAACTTCGTGACCGGCCATTTGATCTGTGGCGTTATCATGAGTTGCTCCCAGTGCAGTCAGAGCACTCGCGCGTATCCCTTGGTGAGCAAGTCACGCCCTTAATTGAGTTGCCACGTCTGGGACGGCTGTTGGGCGTCCGGTGGCTCGCGGTGAAAGATGAGGGGTCGTTGCCCACTGGCACGTTCAAAGCGCGCGGCGCGGCGGTCGGTGTGTCACGGGCGGTTGAGCTAGGCGTGTCGCGACTTTCGATGCCTACTAATGGCAACGCAGGCGCTGCATGGTCGGCCTACGGGGCTCGTGCTGGTATCGAAGTGTTGATCGGAATGCCAAGCGACGCTCCCATCATCAATCGCGCCGAGTGCGCGGTGACGGGGGCAAGTCTGTTTCTTGTGGACGGGCTCATAGGTGACGCTGCCCGCATCTTGCGGGCGGCCGCGAGTGTCGGTGGGTACTTTGACGCGTCCACGCTGCGTGAGCCGTACCGAATCGAAGGCAAAAAAACAATGGCGCTCGAATTGATGGAGCAGCTAGACTGGACGCTTCCCGATGTCATCGTGTGTCCAACGGGTGGAGGCGTCGGAGTGATTGGCATGTATAAGGCCATGCTGGAGTGTAAGGCACTGGGTTGGCTGACCGGCCATCTGCCCCGCGTCGTCGCCGTGCAGGCAACCGGCTGCGCCCCGATTGTGCGAGCGTTCGAATTGGGTCACGCCGAGAGTCAGCCGTGGGCGGAGGCATCTACCGTTGCCTTTGGAATTACCGTTCCAAAGGCGCTCGGAGACTTTCTCGTCCTGGAAGCCATTCGGATGACTGGCGGGCGCGCTGTTGCGGTTGACGACGTGGCCATCCTGGGCGCACAGGCGGATCTAGCAGAGAAGGAAGGGTTGTTTGTTTGCCCGGAGGGTGCCGCGGGCTTGGCTGCAATAGGGCCGCTGCGCGCTAGCGGTTGGCTGCAGCCTGAGGATCGCGTTGTGGTTATCAACACAGGAGCTGGAGTAAAGTATCCAGCGTGCATCGCCGCTAACCCACCGACCGTCGGGCGGGATGCCGGATTCGCAGATGTTCGCGTCGCTCTGAACCTTCGTGCATGAACACTGAGCATTGCTGCGGGGCTGTCTCTTGCGTGGTGGGTTGGAGAGGGCGTGCATGGGCCTATTGGGCTGAGGAAGTTTGCGGCAATGCAGCCAGGAGACAGGTGAGCGTGCAGCCACGCTGCGGCTTGGAGGCTTCCTTGGGGACAGCGGTAGTGGCGCGAGATCTTGGTAGGATGTGTCGCGCGTGTCTCGGTGGGGCGGAGGGATGCCTTTGGCGGAATTAGGTCGTTGCAAGGGCTGTGAACAGCCGGGTTGCGGGGGCAGTTAGGGTGGCGAGGGTGCGTTTAGCACGTCGCGCACAGGACTTGGAAGTGGCTCCGACGACCCGGGCAATCGAGGCGGCGCGTGAGAGCGCGCGCTCTGGCGCAGGACTGTTCGCGTTTCGCGATCCGAGGAGGCCGCCCCCGGCGGGTCTTGCTGCAGTCCGCCGTGCTCTCGCCGACGGTTCAGGAGATTTTTACACAGAGCCCGCCGGTGAGTTGGAGGTCCGCAGGGCGATCGCGCTGCGACAGCGAAAGCGGTGGGGGCGATCGCTTGATCCCCACACCGAGGTGATGGTCTCGTCTGGCGTAAGAGGCGCGCTGTTTGCATTGCTCGTCAGCGCGATAGATGTCGGTGACCATGTGGCCGTGCCCGACCCGGGGTGGCCGGGGTACGCGGCTGCAGTCCGCGTGGCCGGGGGGCGATGCGTGCCATATCCGCTGGAGGACAGTGGCACTGGATTTGTACTCGATCCAGACAGGCTAGCGCGGTGCATTACGCCGTTGACGAAACTGCTCGTTTTGAATACCCCGCACAATCCGACGGGGCTAGTTCTAGACGGGGAAACGCTGCGGGGGCTCGGGCGGATTGCCGAGTCACACAATCTAGTGATCGTCGCGGACGAAGCATACGAGGATTTTGTCTACGCCGGGGCGCACCACCAGTCGGTCGCATGTATTGAGAGCTACTTTGAACGGACAATAACAATATCTGGTTTGGCGAAGACCTTCCGGGCGCCTGGATGGCGTATCGGGTGGGCTGTAGGACCAGCTGAGATCATTGCTTCGATGACCAAGGTACAAGCCGCGATCACGGGGTGTGCCAGTGCACTCGGTCAGCTGGGAGCGTCCGCACTTCTGCAACACGAGGCGGCCACGCCCATAGTTGATGCGGAAGACTTGGACGCAAAGAGAAGTGTAGCCGTAAACGCTATGGCTTCTATCGAGGGTATTCGCTGCTTCTTTCCGCAGGGAGCCTACTTTGCGTTTCCGTACGTAAGGGGACTCGGGTTGACATCCGCGGCGGCCGCGCGTATGCTGAGGGACCGGGCAGGTGTGCAGGTGGTACCCGGTGATGCGTTTGGCATTCGCGGGAGCGGCTACCTTCGGTTTCCATTCAGGCTACCGCTGCCCGAGCTCACATTAGGCCTCGATCTTATAGTCGCGTCTCTCAATGACGTGATTAGGGGCTCGGCGCGAAGCAATGCAACCTGAAGCGGTGGCTGTGCAGGTCGACCATGTCTCCAGAGAGTTTATTGCCAGAAAGCGGCGAGCTCTAGCTCTTCGGGATGTGTCGGTCACAGTACGTGAGCGGGAAGTCGTTGGAATCGTCGGACCAACGGGGTGCGGCAAGACGACGCTTTTGAACCTCATTGCCGGCTTCGACACACCCACGTCAGGGCTCATCAGGGTCTATGGCAAGCAGTTTTTGGGCCCCGGGCCGGACAGGGGCTTTATCTTTCAGCAGCCTAATCTCTTCCCGTGGCTGTCGGTGCGGGAGAACGTTGCTTTCGCGGTCAGGTATGGCCGAGACCTTCC
Source organism: bacterium (assembly GCA_021791455.1). The sequence continues at coordinate 8,453 of JAJYWM010000051.1, forward strand.
CGCTCTTGCCGGTACTCGGCAGCACTTGATGGCACGGACCGATGCGCTGATCGAGGAAGTGGGCCTATCCAACGCCTTGCACTTGTTTCCGCACCAGATCAGCGGAGGTATGAAGTCGCGCGCCGCCCTTGCGAGGGTGCTCCTTGCGAGCCCAGCAGTTCTCCTGATGGACGAACCTTTCGCGGCGCTGGACGCACAGACTCGGATTCAAATGCACACCCTGCTACTGCATCTTTTGCGCAGTGGTGAGATGAAGACAGTAGTACTCATTACCCACGACGTGGAGGAGGCGCTCGTGCTTTGTGACCGCATCTATATCTTGTCCTCCAGCCCTGGCCAGGTAGTGGCGGAGTACGTTGTGCCTTTTGGACGTCCGCGCGAATACAGCGACGTTGCTCGGCGTGCTGAATTCGTCGAGCTGAAGTTTGAAGTTTTGGGACGATTGGAGGTCTACGGTGATGCCGGAGGCGTGAGGTGAGTAATTGGTGCATCGCGCTCCGCTGGCTGCACTGACTTGGCCGTACGGATTGGCTTCGACGTCGGTGGCACCTTTATCGACCTTGTTTGCGTTGACGATGTAGCGGGTACGTGGCGCAGCAAGAAGGTTTTGATCGGCGGGGACCTCGTCGGTTCGGTTCTCGATGCCGTCGCCAGCGCGTTGGTTGAGTGGGGCGTGGAGTTGAGCCGCGTGTCGGAGTTCGTGCATGGAACTACGGTTGCGACGAACCTGCTGGTAGAGCGACGCGGCGCAAAAGTTGGACTCGTCACAACGCGCGGGTTTCGAGATGTCTTGGAGATTGGAAGGCAGCTTCGTCCCTCCATATACGACTCGCGGGTACCGAGGGAGGCGCCTATAGTGCCTCGGTGGCTTAGGCTCGAGATAGCGGAGCGACTCGCGGCCGATGGAACGTCTCTCACAGATGTCGAGGCACAGGAGTGTGACGACTGCGCTGCGGTGCTGCACGCGGAGGGAGTTGAGGCGCTAGCGGTAAGTTTCCTGCATGCGTGGCGCGACGCGACCCACGAGCAGACTGTGATCAACCGGATGCGGAACTCGCTGCCCGGAGTCACGATATATGGGGGCGCGGAGGTTGCGTCGGAGATAGGAGAGTACGAGCGAACGAGCACCGCGGTCGTTTCAGCGTACATAGGGCCAAAATTGTCTCGCTATCTCGAGGGCGTGGCCGGTGGATTGGGGGAGAAGTCGCCAAAGTCCAGGTTTCTGGTAATGCAGTCAAACGGCGGCCTGGGCAACGTGTCGGAGATTGTGAGTCATCCAACCATGGCCCAGTTCTCGGGGCCAGCAGCCGGTGTGCTGGCGGCCCAGACAACATGCGAGCGCCTGGGGCTGGCGAGTTTCGTAACTCTCGATGTGGGCGGCACAAGCGCAGATGTCGCCGTCGTGCGTAACGGTGTTTTCACGGTGGACCACTTGCGAGCCACATCGGGGACGCCGATAGTGGGGACGAGCATATCCGTGCACTCTGTGGGTGCGGGGGGCGGCAGTGTAGCATGGGCTGACCTCGGAGGGCTACTCAAGGTCGGGCCTCAGAGTGCGGGCGCCGTGCCCGGTCCAGCGTGCTACGGTCGGGGGGGGGAGCAGCCGACGGTAACCGATGCGCACCTGCTCCTTGGATGCATTTCCTCAAGGCGATTCATAGGGTCTGGGCTTGCTCTTGACCGCTCGAGGGCGCGCAAGGCCCTAAACTCTGTCGCCAGAAGGCTACACCTGAGCGCGACCGCGACCGCGGCAGGCGTCTTGACGGTTGCGGAGGATCATGTAGTCCGAGCTGTGCGCCGAATGACGATCGAGGCTGGGGCGGATCCGCGTGAGCTTTCCCTTGTTGCCTTTGGGGGAGGTGGGCCGTTGTATGCGAACGCGGTGATTGCCGAGCTAGAAATGTTGCGGGCCGTGATTCCCCAGGGAGCCGGGGTGGCGTGCGCACTTGGCTTGCTGGGAGCTGGAATCAGGGTGGATGCGGCGCAGTCCTGCATGGTTACACTTCCGGGCGGTGAGGAGGAGGTTCTAGGCGCGTGCGCACAGGCAATCGCTCAGGCCGTCCGGAGAATGGACGCGCAGGTCGGCTCCGCAGCTGAGCGGATCGTCGAGGTACTTTTGGATTTGCGGTATCATGGTCAGAACCACCAGTTGTCTGTTTCACTCTGTGTTGATCGTACGCCCTCCGTGGTGGACGTGGTTGCGGCATGTGGCCGGTTTCACGCTCTTCATGAGGCGACGTTTGGGGTCAGTGCTCCGGAGGCCATGGTTGAGTGTGTTACCGTTCGCGCGGTGAGCAAATCCCGAGCCGCTAGCAAGAGTGCGGCGCGCGAAGGTTTGGCGCCAAGGAGGCGTCCGAGTGTGCGACGGGTCTTTCTTGACGGTGCTTGGCATCGGGCGCGGATAGTTGCGGAAGAAGATCTGAGGCACGTGGCGGTAGTGAGTGGGCCTGCGGTTATAGAGTCCCCGGACGCCACAGTTCTCGTGTACCCGGGCTTCTGCTGCAGCCGTGTTGAGTCGGGCGACTTGGTGCTTGAGCGGGGAGGCTGACGTGAGCTGGGACCCAGTATTTGTTGAGGTCTTCGGGAACCAACTAGTTGGGGTTGCGGAGGAGGTCACTGCGGCCACGGTTCGTGCGGGGTTTTCTACGGCGATCCGTGACAGGAGGGACTGTTCGGCGGTGGTAGTGACTCGTTCGGGCGAAATCGTTGCTCAGGCTGCGGATGTGCCGATTCATTTGGGTGGCATGTCTCAAGTCGTTGGTGGAGTAGTCGCGCATTTTGGCATGCGGGGGCTCCGGCGAGGGGACGTATTGATTAGCAATGATCCTTATCTGGGGGCGTGCTCTCACCTTAATGACATCACCGCGATTTGCCCGGTGTGGATCGGCCGCAGGTTGGAGCTGTTTGTCTGCGTGACCGCGCATCATGCCGACGTGGGAGGCCGTCGGCCGGGCAGCGAGAGTGTCGATTCCGAGTCTATTTTCCAGGAAGGCATTCGTGTCCCTGGCTTGCTAGCCTTCCGTGGAGGGAGGCTTGTGGAGGCCACGGTGGACTTGATTAAGGCAAATTCCCGAACGCCTGATGAGCGGGTGGGTGACCTTCGGGCCCAGATCGGCGCCGTGTTGAGGGGCAGCGCACGTTTGGGCGAATTGGTCGATCGCTACGGAGCCGCCCAGTTTGTCGGCGGTTTGGATGCGGTTTTGAATGCTAGCGAACGGCACTTCCGATTGGCCCTGCGTGAGTTGGATGATGGGCGCTTCACAGCCTGCGAGTCGCTTGATCCGGTGCGCTCCAGCGGGGTCGGCGTGGAGATACATGTGGAAGTTGCTAAGTGCGGCGATTCGGTCGAGGTCGATTTTGCTGGGACATCCGCGCAGGTTCCGGAGGGGCGCAATGTACCCTACGCGGGGTTGGTGAGCGCCGTGCTGTATGCTATGAAGGCGTTGGTGGACCCAGCGGTACCTGCAAATAGCGGGTTCTATCGCGCGGTGGCGGTGCGTGCGCCCGAGGGGAGTTTGGTGAACTGCGAGTTCCCTGCCGGGGTATCGACTCGAGTCGGGACTGCCCAGCACATTGCTGGGGCTATTTTCAAGGCTGTGTCGGGTGCGTGGGGCGATCGTGTGGTCGCGGGCTGTGACGGTCGCCGAAAGGTGATTTTTTCTGGCTTGGATAGCCGCAGCCGAAAGTACTTTGTCTATCATGAGTCGAATGCGGGCGGTGTTGGAGCGCATGCACACGGGGATGGGATTAGCGGCGCGATGGCCCATGTCATCCAGATGATGAATCTCCCTGTTGAGACGTTGGAGGTGGAGTACCCACTCAGGGTCAGACGTCTGGAATTGATTTGCGACAGCGGGGGCGCTGGTAGGTGGAGGGGCGGGTTAGGGGTTCGGCGTGATTATGAAGTGCTTTGTGATGAGGTGGAGTGCACATTGGGGTCAGAGAGGACTAACGAGCGCATGTGGGGCCTCGCCGGTGGTCTGCCGGGGGAGCGCGGGCGCTTTGTGGTCGACGAAGGGATGACTTCCGAGTGGGAGCCAGACTCGAGTAGGGTGGCATCGGTGCGGTTGGTGGCAGGGCAGACATTGAGCGTTAAGACGGCTGGCGGGGGTGGGTACGGGGACCCGCGCGGCAGGGAGGGGTGGAGGGTAGACGAGGATCGTCGCGCTGGTTTGGTATCTGAGTCAGGCTCCAGCTTGTATCGGTGATTTTGGGGGGTGGTGGCTTGCTGGCGACGATTAGCGGACCCTTGGAGGACGGCTACGGTGCCCAGGTATCGGTCAGGCCTTGGGCAAAGGCCGGGGCTGCGAGACGTGTCGCCAGCTGGCAGGTGTGCTGTTCTGACCGTCCAGATCCCTTATGTGGAGGCGCGGAGGCGGGGCCTCTGTTAGTTGCGTCTAACCGCGGCCGGTGCGCGGTGTACTGAGGGGACCCCGTTTGTCGGTCCAGGACCCGGTGTAGTTGAACGTGGAGGGCGACAGTCTTCGGCACACAGCTTGGGACGAGTCGCCGTGAACCCGGTGAGTGAGCGCCAGGAAGTGCAGACTCGTGCTCCGGGCCGAACGCGGGAAGGGTGTAGCTCGCGCTGGCGGAGGGGGACCCAAACCGGCCCTCCACGGAGCGGGCCCTCATGATCTGGGCGCTGGTCGGGGACCTCACTCGGGGGAGCCGGCTTCTCCCTAAGTGGTGGAGCACAAGGCCCAGATTTGCGACGAGGAGCCGAGCGGTTCTGAGAACCATCCCCTGACCGCCGGCCCGTTTGGGCCGATCGCCTCCCGCGCACCTCCCCGCAGCCTCTAAAAGTGGTACGCGCCACCTCTTGACATCCTTGGCGGACCTGCTAACCTGGACCGGTCCACATGGGCCGGAGTACTGGCCAGCACAGGAGGTGAGAGATGTCCAAGGACCTGCGGAGACCACGGGGCGACAAGCATGAGGAGGAAGACGAGGGCAGCCGGGAGAGGTGCCAGCTGCCCTGGTGGGCGATCATGCCCGGAGGACGCCCGCCAGAGGGCTGGGTGCGTCCCGGGCGCAAGGCCCCGGAGCGGGAGGCGGGGCGATGAACCACGTCGAGCTGCTCGGTGTGGTCGCCTCAGAGGTTCGGGTCCAGGAGTTCATCGCGGCGGGTAAGCCGGAGCCGCAGGTGAAGGCGAGCTTCCTCTGCGCGGTGCGCCGGCGGGACCGCACTCAGGAACCGGACTGGGTCCGGGTGGAGACCTGGGGAGTCCAGGCGAGGAACCTGGTGCGCTTCAACGGCAAGGGCTCGAGGGTGGCGGTCACGGGCCGCCTGCGGGGCACCTTCTACAACCCGGACGGCAAGGAGAGGGGAGGACAGCTCCGCCTGGTGGTGGTGGCGGACCAGATCACCTACCTCTCGCCGCCCCGGAAGGAGGGTGCCACTGAGACCCAGGTAAGGGCCCGGAAGTGACCGGCATCCTGGGGGCCGTCCTCACCTTCTTGGTGGGGGCGGCCGCCGTCCTCTTGAGCGTCATGGTGGTGCTGGCGGTCCTCCGCTCCCTCCTCGGTGGGAGCCCGGGAGGACGAACCGGCTGCTGGGTACTCCTGGCGCTGCTCTTCGCCATCTGGCTGCTATCAGGCTTCCTGGATGGCCAGAGCCCAAGCCCGCCGCCGCGCGCCGTACATCCGGCGCCGGCGGTCTCCTCACTCTGATGGGCGGCAGGTACCTGGCCGGCCCCCGGGCCCGTTCGGACCACGGCGCCCTCGTGGGGTGGCTCCTGCGCCAGCCGGCCGCCTGGGTCCTGGTGGGAGCCCCGGTCGTCCTCTGCGAGCCGCACTGGGGAGAGGCGGCAGCATCGTTGGCGACCCTCCTTCTGGCCTCCGCCGCGGCGCTCCTCAGCGCCTACAGGGGGGGCTGGTCTCCGGCGGCCCGGCTGCGCCGGGCCATGGTGGAGTGCGGGCTTGTGGGAATGGACCGGAGGGGCCGGGTGGTGGCGCCCAGGGCCAGGTGGAGCGCTCGGTGGCAGGGACGCAACGTGACCCTGCGCTGGCGGATGCCACCTGGGGTCACCCTGCGGGACATCCTGCAGCGGCCGGAGTCCCTGGAGGCTAGGTGCGAGTGCTCTCTCCGGGTCTGGGAGGAGCCCGGGGTTCTGGTGACCGAGATGCTCCGGCACAGGATCCCGGACCACCTCTCGTACCAGGAGATGTACAGCTCGCCCCGGCCGCCGGGGAGGCTCCTCGTCGGGCTCGGGAGGGGGAGGCGGGGAGCCCTCTGGGTGGACCTGGACTCCTGCCCCCACCTCCTCGTGGGCGGGATGACTGGAGGAGGCAAGAGCGTCTTCCTTCGCCAGGCACTTACTTTCCTCTGCCGGGAGCACGGACCGGAGGATCTCCAGCTGGCGCTCATCGACCTCAAGGGCGGGGTGGAGCTCGCCCACTTCAGCTACCTCCCTCACTCCATCTACCCGGTGGCGGACAGCCTCTTGGCGGCGGCGGAGACCCTGGAGCGGGTGCGGCAGGAGCTGGACCGGCGGCTCCGGGAGGTGCGGGAGGCCGCTTCCCTGGAGAGGTCAGCTGCCCAGCCCAGCTGGCCCCGACTGCTGGTCGTGGTGGACGAGGTGGCGGAGCTCACCTGCTGCGACCTGAGCGATGA
>JAJYWM010000163.1 GCA_021791455.1 bacterium
CGACTTCGGCCGCCAGATGATCCCGCCGCGGCAGATCCTCAACCGGCTCATCGTCCCGCTGGAGTCCGGGATCGACTACCTCAACGTGGCCCGGGCCGGCACCACGGTCAGCGTGCCGTACGCGACCGTGCTTCTGCTCTCAACCAATCTCGACCCCGGGGAACTGGTCGACGAGGCATTCCTGCGCCGGGTGCGCTACAAGGCGCTGGTGCCTGATCCCACCCTGGAGGAGTTCCGGCTCATCTTCCGGCGCGTATGCCAGGAGCGGTCGGTGCACTACGAGGAAGAAGCCGTGGACCACCTGCTCCGCACCCACTACGAGCCGGTGGGTCGAGCCCTGCGAGGCTGCCACCCGCGGGACATCGTCGACCAGCTGATCGCGACCTCGCGATATCTGGGTGAGCCACCGCGGCTGAGCAACGACCTGATAGACAGGGTCGCCAGGGCCTACTTCTCCGACATCAGGCCTCATGCCGACCAGCACCTCGGCGGGTCCGCCCGCACCCTCAGCTGAGGGGAATCGCGGCCGGCCTTCCCAGACGTCCAGCGCCGGCCGCCGAGCCGGACTTTGCCTGGTAGAGGGTTCGATCTGCCAACTGCAACAGTGCTCCGGAGTCGGCGGCATCGGTCGGAAGCAGCGCAACTCCCGCGCTGAAACACCTCCCTGGGAAGCCGCGCTCGAGAGCGGCCCTGGTCCGGGCCAGGCTTCGGCCGGCGACTGCGTGGTCCGCCGTCGGCAGCAGCATCGCGAACTCATCGCCACCGATCCGGTACACCCTGTCCTCTCGCCTGCCGGAGCGCCGGAGAGCGTCGGCGAGCCCAGCCAGCAGTTCGTCGCCGGCACCATGCCCGCCCGGCCCGTCGTTGACCTGCTTCAGGTTGTCGACGTCGATCAGGATCAGCGCCAAGGTGGTCTCGTCGCGGCGGGCCAGGTTTGCCAGCTGTACCAGGTCCTCGTCGAAGGCTCGCCGGTTCAGGAGTCCGGTGAGAGGGTCGCGGAGCGCCTGCAGGGAGCGCATGTCCAGGAGGCGTCGGTGCGCGTGCAGCAGAACCGCCTGCCGGATCACGAGCAGAATGCTGACCGTGAGCGCGCCCGCCACCAGGCCGCGGCCCAGGCTGCCGTGGACGTGCCCGGCAATGGCCATGCCCAACGCCACGAGCACCAAGATCCCCACGGGGACGTACGGCAGGTAGGCGCGCACCGATGACCACTCGTCGTCCCCACCGATCAGGACGTCGGGTGGGGTGATCGCCAGCTCCGGGGACAGCGCTATCACGATCAGGCCGGGACCATAGATGGCCTGTACCCACCAGGGGATTGAGGGATGCCCCAGGAGATCGAAGGCGACATGGACCGAGGCGAGGCACAGGGCGCCTCCCAGACCTCCGACCAGGGCAACGAAGTCCATCTGCTGGGCGGGCCGCACCCAGCCGAGAGCTATCCAGACGGTTCCCACGAAAACAGCCAGTTCCAGACTCCAGGCCAGGCCGACCGAGAAGCCCCTGATGCCCTCGGTCGTCGCCAGGGGAACAAGGATCAGAGGGCCAACCAGCGCCAGGACCGCGACGACGAGAATGGCCAGGTCCAGCACGGAGGCGGCCCTGCGCTCAGAGGGATGATGCTCGCCCACGTAATGAACCACGGCAGCGACCAGCACCACGGCACCGGCGATCAGGGCACCACCAGCCACCATCGCGAGCGCGGTGCTCCCGAGCAGGTCCAGCGCCCCGGACCCGGCAAAGCTGATGCCGAACATGACCATGGCGGCCTCGAGCAATTGGAAGTAGCGGCGGCCAAAACTCCCCCGCTTGATGTGGAAGCTGAGAGCCACGACCCCGCAGAGGACCGCATCCGCCAGTTCAATCCAGCCCCGAGCGGAGCCGTTGCCGCCCCCCATCAGCCACCCTACGGCGACCGCGCCGAGCGCCGCCAGGTAAGCGGCCGCCGCCACCGTTACCAGAGCGCGCCTACGTGACAGCGCCAACCCGGAGTGCATGACCGGCACAGGGTCTCACGGCTGACCCGCAGGATCCTTGCAGGTCTCGTTACGATGCTGAATCCGATCTGTTGAGAGGACAGATGGTGTCCTGCGCGAACGCAGGTCCGCAGGGCCGAGCGGCCAGCCCTCCACTGGGGCCCATCTCCAGGGTAGCCATTGGCAGTGTCATCGAGACAGACGGGCGGGCTCGGACCCGCTGGCACACCCGAACGAGGAACCGGCTGCGGCTTTGTGAGACCGCTGTCCGACCGCCTCGCCTCCGCGCCCGCCGGTGACCACCGCTCAGAACCGCGCCGGCTTGGACGCCAGGACTGAAGTTCATCGGGGGTCCCCCTTCTACGACGGCGGTGGATTCCCGGCGCGCGCCTCAGGCGAGCTGCCGCGGCTGGATGTCGAGGAGGTGGGGCCAGTCAGAGGTGGGTCGGGCCTGCATTTGCAATACCACTTTGGCATCGATTCAATCTCCGGGGCCAAGAGGGGCTGGTGGCCGGGATCGATTTCAAGCCCAGGGCCAAAACGCTCGCAAGGGAACTTGCCTCCATGCTTGACTTGGGGGCCCGCTCATCTGTGGGAGTCTATCCACAGCAGGCAGACCTCGGCGCCGCCTTCCAGATGATCTACTCGACCAAGGCGGTGCTTCGGGCTTGCGGTGGTCCAGCCGTAAGCACAGCCGAGTTGAGCACGGGTCAACCGTTCCCGACCGAGCCGTTTCTGCGGAGTGCCCATGAGCGGCACTCGGGCGGGACCAACGGTGCTTCCTACCTGGACTCTGCCAGGCATCCCCCCGCCGTCTCGGGTCTTGCGCCACGCGGGTGGCGGACCTGAGGCCTTGGCAGGTCGGACCGGACCTCGCACCCCCCAACCCGCCATGTTGGCGCTGCCCAGGTAGTAGCTCTCCCCATCAGCGGGTTGGCCTGCCGCAGCGATTCGCTGGTCGAGCATGAGTGCGATGTCGCCAAACATCGCTCTCTCAATACGGCGAGCTCAGCGATCAACTCCCCGATGCGATGGACCAGCGCCACATCATGGGGCGCCGTGGTCTCAGCGGCCGCCGCTTGCGCGATAGTCGCCAGCGTCGTACAGCAGTCGGAGGGACTGAATCCTGCCCTGGGCAACTTGGAAGAACTCGGCGAACCGCACCACCCCATCGGGCATCTGCGCATCGTAGAGCGCAGCCGCCTCATCCCCCACCCAAACCTGTTGGAGCATGCACAGACCACGCATCGTCGCAGCAAACCCGGAGACTCCCTTGATGAAGCGTTCCGCGCCTGACACGTGGCCGGCGATCGGACCCTCGAAGTCGAGGTCGGGGGCCAGGATGGACCTCAGGCCCTCCTCGTCAAAGGAAGCCATCCCGTCCTTGAGAATGTCGTAGTACTTGTTAACGAGCCGCTCGGTCATGTATGTCACCCGGGTCCTCCTGGCTTGATTGTTGCTCCGTGAGTGGGGACACCAACGACGCCGCCAACGGAACGATCGTGTTCGGAAAACCCGTGGCAATATACCCAGGTGAGCTGGGTTGAACTTATTGACCGTGCCCGAAGTGGCGACGAGACCGCTTTTGTCGCCCTCGTGGGTCCCCACCGCCGCGAACTCCACCTCCATTGCTACCGCATGCTGGGCTCGGTCAGTGACGCCGACGACCTTCTCCAAGAGACACTCATCGCGGCCTGGCGTGGCCTGGACGGATTCGCCGGGCGCTCGTCGCTTAGGACCTGGCTGTACCGCATCGCCACCAACCTCTGCCTGAACGCCATCCGCACCAGCAAACGCCGCCCCCAGCCGGAACCTGTACCGCCCTTCGACCCGCCGACTCCATCTCGACGCGGCGATGTCACCTGGCTGCAGCCATACCCGGATGCATGGCTCACCCACATTCCCGACAGCAGCCCGGGTCCCGCGGAGCTCTACCAGGCACGTGAAGGGATCGAGCTCGCGTTTATTGCCGCCTTGCAGCGACTCCCGCCCCGCCAGACCGCAGCGATAGTCCTATGTGATGTCCTCGGCTTCTCGGTTGCTGAGATCGCTGCCATGCTCTTGGCCCGCCCGACCGCCGTGAAGGGGCTGCTGCAGAGAGCTCGGGCGACACTCGCCGCCCGCCGTTCCGGTTCAGGGCAAGCCCGCTCAGATCGTGGTGTAGGCAACGAGCGCGAGCTGGCCCACCGCTTCGCTGAGGCCATGACGGCCGCGGACGTCGACGCGATAGTCGCGCTGCTCACCGACGACGCGTGGCTGGCCATGCCGCCGGCGCCCCACGAGTACCACGGCCCCTTATCGATTGCCGCCTTCTTCCGGGCCAGCACCGCCGTCCGCCCTCGACGGGGCCTGCAGCTGGTGGCCACCCGAGCCAATTCCCAGCCCGCCTTCGCTTGCTACCACGCCGGGGATGGCGCGCCCGCTGAACGAACGGCCGGGGTGATCGTCCTCGGCCTCTCCGGGCAACGAATCTGCAGCATCACACGCTTCCTGGACCCCCGCGTCTCCCTGACCTTCATGGCCGCAGCCGAAGCCCCGAATTGGGCCTATCCCCTCAGCCGGAGTGCGAGTTGAGGGATGCCTGAGCGCCACTCACGGCAGGCAAACGATCCCCTGACTCCGGGTGCCCTCGGCCGCTCCGACGACTGGACAGCCTCCTGCACCGCACCACTTGGCGGTGAGTCGGCATCAGCGGCTCGGCCCATGATCAACGGCGATGGTGAGGGTCGCCTGGAAGACTGGACCCGAGCCGGGGCCGGTCCGCGCTCCGGCCCAAAGGTCCTCTCGCTGAGGCCAGGCTAGAAGCTCGGCGGAACGCGGGGGAAGACCAGCGTGGTCATGTCCGCCGACTGCTGGGTCTCGACCACGGCCACCACCTCATCCTTCTCCCTCATCACCCGGTACAGGTGGAGCACCGGCACCCCCTCCGGCAGCGCCAGCTTCTGCTTGACGTCGGGCGTCGGCATGGCGGCCTCCACCACGTCCTCCCCATCCATCCCGAGGATCCCCTTGAGGGCCATAACATCGGGCAGCCAGTTGCCTGCGAGGTCCATCTCGGTCAGTCCCAGATCCTCCTCCGCCCGGGGACTGAGCCACGCCCGGAAGATGGAAGGGATGCCCGCTCTATCGAGGCCCACTGCCTCCTGCAGCAGCACCTGCGTGCCCTCGACCACGTTGAGCAGCTCTGCCATCCAAGGGGTGACGTGCATCCTCAGCTCCGCTGTTCCCAGGGTCGCCCCGCTCCCGACCTCCCGCCCTGCAGGCGTCCCGGGAAACTCCGCCCCCTTGGGCGGCCCTGGCCTGGCCATTCCCACCGTGCTGGCCTCCACCCGCCGGCGATCCGCCTTGGGATCTCTGACGAAGCTGCCAGCGCCGTGCTCGGCCACGACCAAGCCCTCCTGCTTGAGGACCCCGATCGCGCTCCGGACCGTCGTCCTGGTGACCTGGTGACGGGCCATCAGCTTGCGCTCAGATGGAAATGCCACCCCGGCCGGCAGGCGTCCTTCAGTGATGTCTTGGCGTAGGACATCCGCCAGCTGCTGGTACAGCGGCACCGGGCTCTCGCGGTCCAGAACTGGCTTCACGACCGCTACAGCTTACCTGGTGCGGACCAATGTTGCCAGGACGGCTGTAGCATTCGACAAGGTCGAAGCCTATGGTGTGCAGGAGCGCCTTCGGATTTCAGTCGGCCCGGGTGGGGTTTGCAGCCATCGTGGTGGGTTGTCGAGACCAACTGTGAACTGGGTCGGTCGAGCTGGCCGCAAATGGTCGACTGTTGCCCTCACGGTGGTGATGCTGATGTGGTCGGTCGGCTGCTCCCAGTCCACCGGCCAGCGCCGACCTCCCGGAGGCATATCCAGAGCGGACGCGATCGCCATCGGCATCAAGGCGGATCAGGCCTTCTCATCCACTCCCCTGAAGCTGGTTTCAGTGGCGGTGATGGATCTCCATCACGCGCCGGCCTACGGGCCTTCCAGCCGATGGGTGTGGACATTGGTCGTAGCTGGCACCTTCCCGTCGCTCTTGTGCGGGCCGGCGCCACCGCCTGGGCAGGCTCCCGACTGCTCCCCACAGCATCGGTCGGTCCCCATCGTGATCGAATACTTCACCGGCCAGGTGGTGTCTCGCGGCGACGCCGGCGCCCCAACTTAGAAGGACCCAGCGGAGTGGTCATCGCGGCAACGGTGATCATCACCATCCCCGCTCTCTCCAGCGGAGTTCGGCGGCATCCAACTGAGCTCTCCGAACGCGGGTAGCCCGGATCTCCCAGCGGGTTATCCAACCGTAGACTCGTGGCGACCTCCCAGCTACCCAATCAACGGCCTCCCACACGAGCCAGGTGAACGCTCCCGCCGCAGCGATAACGAGGGCTGTGTCCGCAGCCGACAGCCCTCTGCCTACCGCCTCGACGATCGCGAGGATCCCGGGGAAGGGGACGATGTACGCCAGTGATGGGTTGTTGGCCACCTGAGATCGGATTGCGCGCTGTCCCACCGTTCTGGCCCTGAACGTGTGGTGTAGTCCCTCCCAGCCCAGTGTCGACACCACAGCGGACCCGACTCCCACGACCAGAGCCTCCGGCAAAGTCGCAGCGCCAACGGCAACAGCGCCCCCGGCCACCAAGCCCAGCACCGCGGGCCGACAGCGCAGGAGCACTCGGTCTCGCAGCGGGCGAAGGAGGACGGGCCCTCCCGCCTGGTCGGCCCTCCCTACCAATCTTGGACCCGTCACTTGCTGACCCGCCCCTGCCCGGATGGACGCTGCGTCCCCAAAGTATGAAGCACCTCCCTCCAATAGGGCGCACCGTGGGATGACTGAGGCGAACGACATCGGCGCCTCTGGATCAGTCCGGCCCGTTGATCCGATTGCTGGACTGGGCAGGCCATGGTCGCCGCCTACTGAGAAGGATCAGATTTCCGGCAAGGCTGAACGGTGCTTCGTGGCGCGCGACAACCTGGAGCCGCCCACCGTTAGCAGGACGGCCACGGGAATCAGGAACTGGCCAATGCTCAAAAGCCCAAACAGACACTCCAGCCATACCAGACCGACCGACATCCCGATGGCCACAAAGGACCAGCGAAGAGGGCGGCCATTGGCGGCCCGCAGAGCCACGAAGCATACGACGGATAGCAGCAGCGGCACCCCCACCAACAGCAAGGCGTAGTAGCCGCCGGCTGAGAATAGGGTGGAGGTGCTGGTATCGGAAATGTACCGGCCACCGGCCGAAAGGGTCGACGACCCAGTCTCATAGAAGGGCAACAGGAGCGCCCCGAGTAGCAGCAGGAAACTCCATGCTGCCGCCGCCAGAGCCCATCCAGCGCCGGGAGAGCGGGTGGCGAAGGCCGGCCACCTGACCGCTCTCGCGGCACCCAGCGTCAGCAGGACGGGTACCGGAAGCAGGAGCGCGGCGACGGTCGGGATTGTGAAGGCGAAGTCGACCCAGGCTAGTCCCACCAATATCCACGTGACGTGATGCGCCCACGGCCGGCCTGGCCTGCTGGCAAGCCACATCGCCGCGAATCCCGCCAGGGCCAAGAGGAGCGTCGTCCCCAGCGGGAAGAGCAACACCAAGGTGCCCTTGGTGGCAATCAACGAGTGGGAGACCAAGCCAGTGCCCTCGGCGGTGATCAGGCCGCGGGGTCCACGGGTAACCGATCTGACCACGGTCTCGTGATAGGGGAAGACCGCGGCGCCCGCAATGGCGAAACAGCCCCAGGCGACGGACCCCAACCCCCAGGCGGACCGTCCCAGGAGTTGACCGGCCCTTCCCCAGAAGCTCGGCCCGGCGGTACCCACCGTCAGCAACACCGGCACCGGAATGAGGGATATGCCGATCTTGGGAATGGTCAGCAGGAATGCCGCCCAGGAGAGGGCCACACAGGCCCACGCCGCCGCGGATGGCCACCAGACGTCGCGCCTTAGGGCCAGCTGCGAGGCGACCAGGCAGGTTACCGAGAGGACCAGGGGAATCCCGTAGAGCACAGCCACGAATGGAAAGCCCTTGGCCGCCGCCAGCGTGTAAGTGGCCGACCTGGTCATCTCTCCGGGGCCCCCTGATTCCGTGTATTGATACGGCAGCAGCAGGGCCCCCACGATGAAGAGAAGACTCCAGCCCGAGGCCGCGACGGCCCACACGGGACCCCGATGGCGAGCGGCCGAGGCGAGCAGCATGAAGCCCCCGGGGCTGGGCTCGGGGGCGCCGCCGTCCGGGCCATCCCCGCCAGCCATTTCCCCGCGATGGAACAGCGAGCCGGCAAGCGCGCTCATCCAGGCGTCAGCCGCACCGTCCACAAGGTCGAAGACGACGCTCGCACTGAGCGGCACGGACGACAGAGTTTCCGCCAGGTCCAGCCCATAGTCCCGCCGCCATCCGGGCGGGAAGAGATAGAGCCACCGGCCGGTCACGGGAGGAGACCCACCTGCAGGACGTCATCCGCAAAGGCGCGCAGGTCCGCGAACTCCCGGATCAAGATGGCCCGCCCCGAGGGGGTCAGCTGATATGGGTGGCGACGGTCCGTGCTGGGGAGCCGCTCGATCCAGCCGCGGCGGTGCAGCCGGGCAATCGCGCCATAGAGAGTGCCGGGTCCCATGCGCACCCCGGCGGCCTCCTGGACGTCCTGCATGATCGCGTAGCCATGCTTCGGGCCAGCCGCCAGGCTGGCCAGTACGTACAGCGCGGAGTCGGCAAACCGGCCCAGTCCAGAGACGTCCCGGGAAACGCCCGCATCCGATGCTGATATATCGATGCCAGTAGCATAGAGTGCAGCGATGGAAGCGTCAAGTGTTCTGTCACGGCGCACTCACCATCGTCGACCGACCCGGACCTGGCAGCAGCGTCCAGACGGCGGCCGCCGCGGCACCGCGCCCTCGCCGACGCAAATGGGCGGCGCAACCGGCTGCCTGGTCGCGTGCCGCTCCGACCCAGAGGTCGTGTAGGGAAGTTCCCGAAATGGGGCCAGGTCAGGCCATCGCGCCGCTGAGCGCATCGCCGGCCGCCCGCGGCACTGCGTGGTGCGCCCGGGAGGCGTCGGCGAAAGCGCGACGGCCCGAGCGGTATCGCGCCCGCTGGCGATCAAGAACCAACGGAGCGAAGGTGAGACCCACCGGGCGGCCAGAATTGGCCACCAACAAATAAAGTCCGTGGCTGCGGCACTCCCGATCCCGCAGGGTAAAGTCCTAGGCGGCGTTGTGGGTCACGACGCGGGTTCCCGCCGCCAGAGCAGCGACTAGGGCCCCCGCGATCTCGGCCACCGCGTCCGACGCCGGCCTGCTCAGGTCACTTCCGTGGTGATGTCGTGGACGGCCGAGCTTCCGGCCGGGATCGGGATGCCAGGTTCGACCAAGCAGCTCAGTTAGCTCGCGGCCCCATCGCCCAGGTATGCGGTCACGATCCGCCCGCTCACCGCGGTGATCCGTGAGCCCTTACCACATGGATCACGGCGCTTCAGGTCCCCAAACGGGCTTCCAGAGCTTCGCGAGCGAGCTGGGAGACCGTCTTGCCCTCGCTGGCAGCCACCATCACGGCGCGTTCCCGCACCGCCGCGGCCACTCGGAATGCGATTTGTGGTGACTGGACAGCGGTGCCGGACAAGGAGGGCCGGCCCCCCACCCGGCGGACTTCCTCGACGATCGCCTCAGCCACGGCTGGAGTGAGCCTGGTGCCGTCGGCCAAACGGTAACCGTCGCGCTCGAGGTCGATTTCCGACCCCTTGGCGGCGTCGTTGCTGACCTGGGATCCGCGTCGGTTCGTCATGATCTCTCCTTCCGATAGTGGGTGGGCATTACGTGCAGGACCAGCATCACCGGATCAGGGTCCTAGGCCCCTTGGACCTCGACCGCCACAATCTCCAGCTGGCGCCCTCGCTCATCGGGGCCGAGCCACAGCCAACCTGGGCTGCCGTGCGAGGTCGCAACACCTGTTGGCGACGTACGCGCCATCACGAAGCGAACCGAAGCTCTCCCAACCCGGTGGCGACGTGCGGCCGTGGTGAACCGGATCTCCAATACACACATTCTGTCTGACACCGGCGCTTGTGTCAAACAAAACCTGAAGTTGAGGGTGAGGCGGGTCTCGCAGCCGGAACGGGCCGGACGGGTCGCCATAGCGGCGCCCAGCAAGTGCCCCGTGCTGAGCCCTGCGATCTGCGCCACCGGCCCCGGAACTCCCCGCTCCACCCCCTGCGGGTCAGCCCTGGTGTCCGCAACGCCTCCAGCCACTCACAGCATGACCGGCTCGACTTGGGGGCTTCCCACAGGGTCATCCACGAGCCTTCCTCCCGGCCGACCCACCCGCCAGCTCGTTCCAGGCAGACCACGGTGCTGGCGGGACCTGGACGGGTAGGTGCCTGGGTGCCGGTGTGCGGCCGGCTTGCCTGGCCCCCACCGTAGCCAAAACGCCAAGCGTTCGGCCAACCGGACCGCTTCCAGCCGCCCGTCTGGATAGCTTGGGGAGCCGGTAAAAGCCGGCCCAAACTTTGCAAGTGGCATCTGGTGCGGATAGACACTCGGCCCCTGCGAAGGCCAGGCGGAGCGCGGCTCGACCGGCGCGAACAGCGCGCGTTCGTGCTCTGGGCCGCTGACTGTGCTGAGAATGTGCTCCCGGCCTTCGAGCGGCAGTACCCGCACGACGCCCGACCGCGCAGAGCTCTCGCAGCCGCGCGTGCCTGGGCCCACGGCGAGGTTGCATTGGCCGACGCGCGCGCAGCCGCATTCGCCGCCCACGCCGCCGCCCGTGCTGTTGACCACCCGGCCGCCCGTGCCGCCGCCAGAGCGGCCTGTCGCGCTGCCGCAGCCGCCCACGTTGCCAGCCACCCGGGTCACGCTGCCACCTACGCTCTCGCCGCAGCCGGCAACGCCGTCGACACCCCGGGCCTCGCCATCGCCAGGGAACGGGAGTGGCAATCTCGAAGCCGGGCAGCGCATCTTCTGCCAGTGGAGTCGCCCGCCTGAGGGAAAGCCGGGCCGGCCCAGGATCGGTGGAACCGGCCGGGGTCAGTCCCGACCATTGGTGCTGCTCCAGGAGTCTTCGCAACTAGGCGTCTTCGACTCGCAGAGCGCCGAGGCTCCTGCGGTCATCCGCGACGTCCCCAGTCATCCGCAGCTTGGTCAGGCCCTGGACGGGGGAGGACCTACGGACCAGGTTGTGTCGGACGATGGGAGCGCGGACCAAGTTGGCCCGTCTCCCAGGCTGGGACATCCAAGCTCGCGAGCTACCATCGCGAGGCGAAAGTTCGGGCGTTGGACGTCAAGCCGTCGCCAGGCGACAAGGAGAGCCAGCATGTGCCATGAGACCAGCCAGGCAAGGCGGGTCGCTGGCGGCGTGCTGTTAGCCGCCAGCGCGCTGATCGCGGCCGGCTGCGGCGCGCTGCCTGACGGTGTGGTACGAGGCCGGGCAACTCCCTGCTCGGGGCCGCGGCACTCCCGATCACACGGGCCCCGGTCATGGTCCGGGTGGTCGACAACGGTCAGACCATCCGGTCGCTCCGCCTCAGCCCACCCTGGCGTTTCGCAATCAGCCTGGCCCCCGGCGTGTACACGATCGAAGCCACCGGGGACGCCTCGTCCCGGGTCCAGATCCGGGGGGGAGTACGGTGACGGCTGCCCTGCCCGCGGACTGCGGATCTGCGGCGATCCCAGCCGCTATTCCGGGCTAGTCCTTCGCCAACAGCACCCGGGCCATGGCGTCGTAGGCGTCGCTCGGCGAGAGGTGGCTGTAGACCTGCTAGATCATGGCCAGCGAGGTGTCCCCCACCACCTCGGCCAGCTGCACCGGGTTCATCCCCTGGGCCAGCGCCCAGGTCACGAAGCTGTGGCGGAACAGATGCGGATGGACCCGTCGGGGCAGCCCCACCCGCTGGCCCAGTACCCGGACCAGTTGCTGCACCCCCTACGGGGTCAGCGGCTCGTAGTCGTCGGTACTGGCATTCCGGCGCAGGCCGAGGAAGAGATGGTCGGTGCCGGCGCCGGCCGGCCGGGAGTGGGTCGCGTAGCGGTGCAGCCGGTTGGCCAGCCTCGGCATCAGGGGCACCTGGCGCTCCCGACCCCCCTTCCCATGCAGGCGCAGGTAGCTGCCCCGGCTTCTTTGAAGAAGGTCGCCCGTGCGCAGACCCGCCAGCTCTCCAACTCGCATCCCAGTGTCGGCCAGCAGCCGGATGATGAGGCGGTCGCGTTCGGTCGCGGCGGCCGCCTCCATGGCCGCAATCTGTTCCCTGGACAAGACCTCGGGGAGATTCTTCGGCCGGCTGGGAAGCGATGCCACAGCCCGCTCCGGGACCGCCTCGCCCTCCGCTCTGGCCCACTTCAGGCACTGGTTGACCGCCCGCAAGTAGGTGAGCACCGAGTGCCGCGAGAGCAGGCCCCGGCGGCCGCCCTCGTCGACGAGCTCGGCCGCGAGCTTCTCCAGGGCGCGGCCGCTGATGTCGGATGGAGCCGCCAGGCCCTTGCGGGCCACCCAGGGAAGGAAGACGTGGCGGAGCGGATAGCCCTAGCTGTTCTCCAGGGTCTTGGGGGAGAGCCCGCGAGCGCGGCAGGAGGTCAGCTAGTCCTCGACGCACCGGGCCAGCGGGCTCGGCGCCGGTGGAGTCGGAATCGTGGGCACTCGAAGCCTCCCTGGAACTCCGGCAGAGCGCTTCTTCACTTACAGCTGATTGCTGGAAAAGCCGCTGCTAAGCAGCTCTTCACATGCCGGATTTTCGGTCAGTTTACAGCTCTTCTTCATTTGGGTAAAGCCAGGTAGAAGAGCTGCTAATGAACTCAAAAGTTGGTTGCCGGAGCCCAGGGCGGGGATTGAACCCGCGACCTCTTCCTTACCAAGGAAGCGCTCTAATGGTCAGGCAGCCTAGCCGCTCTGCGCCGAGATCGGCTATTCGCCCGCAGAAACGCGGTCTAAGCAAATAAGACCGCTATCATGCCCCTATTTCCCATCTCTTGGCTCGGTCTCACGGCCACAGCGGGGGACCAAAGTCCAAGGGCGTGTGAAACATCTGCCAGAAGTCCTTGTCCCCCAGCTCGGGCCAAGCGTCCCAAGGGCGGCGCTCCGCCAAGGCCCGCCTGAAGGCGGCCCCAGCTCGGCCCGACGGCATCACTTGATAGCCGTATGACCGCCAGGCGTCCAAAGGCGGCTCGGTGAGCAGCGCGGCGGCATACTCGTCCAAGGATGGCCCGGCTCGGCGCGCTGGCGGGTGCTCAGCGGTCTTGACTGGGCGGGCTGACCTACCCACAACCTGCCGGGCGGCAGGGGGCATAGGGACGCCCCAATCAGCGTCAGGGTCCGCCGTGATGATGATGGGGTAGTCTCGGAGTGCCCGCACGATCCTAAGCTCAGTCGCGAGCTGGCAACACCTGCGACCCGAGAGCCAGTCGCCCAAGGTCTTGCGGCTTACCCCCGCAACCTGGGCAAACCCGTTTAGGGTGAACCCCCTGGCGCGGATGGCACGACTCGCCCGCTCTGGGTCGAGCACACTCTGGCGGCGCACGATGTTGGTCACTGCCCAATCCTACCGGCTCATAGGCTGTCACTTGGGACTGCTTGTGTCTACTAACTCCGTCTGGTTCAGACGGAGTTACTTGACTTGCGTCATCGCAACTGCTATGGCCGTCCCAACGTCGATGCAGGGCTTGTAGCTTATCACTTGAGCCCCCGACCGGGAAGTGGGTTGTATTAAACTAATACAACCCACTAGCCTCGAACCTTCCCATGTGATATCCGACTATACAGTGTCACTTAGGCGTGCTCGTGTCCACTAGATGGGACTGAACCAGTCCCATCTAGCACGGGACTATAGGCTCTCACATAGGCGGGGTCGTGACTACTAACTAGGACTGGTTCAGTCCTAGTTACTTGACTTGTGTCATCGCAACTGTTATTGCCGTTCCAATGCCGATTAGCGTTGATGTGCTGCGCTATAAATATCGCTGCAAGCGCTCACGAGCAACCGGCGCGATTGGGGCAATCATTGCCCTGCTCCTGGGCAACTGTCATGCCGTACTACCCAGCGGAATCATGTACCAGGAGTAAGACTTGACAGCTGCGATTTCTTCGGGCTGTAGGCGGTCGCCAGCCATTGGCTTGCGCTCACCGGTTCTGCCGGAGCTACGAGCTTGGCTTCGACCGCAGTCACCAAATCTTCGGACGCGGCGCGGATGGCTTTAGTGCTCTTGAGCAAGCGGTCGGCGACTTCGGTCTTGTCTAGGTTGCCCTGCTCAGTCGCCCAGCTGGCAACATAGCCGAAGGAGTAGGCAGCCGAGTCCATGCCTTGACTGCCACAGACCAAATAGGCAACCGACTCCGCTTGTAGCTCGGCGTCGGGTCGATTGGCGTGGTAGTCGTATGTCTGCCCGTGCAAAATTGAGTGCGCCAGCTCGTGAGCTAGGGTCTTGACCTGCTGGGCATCTGGTAGTCCTGCCGCAATCTCAATGGTGCGGGTGTCAGGGCGGAAAAAGCCATTGGCACGACCGCAATCGTGGCTATCCATCTTGACGAGCAGCCCTTTATCGATAGCAACCGCCTGGAGCGCAGCTAGCAAGTCAGCGCGGGGACTGGAGTCGATGAGCCGGACGGGAATCTCCGGAGTCTCCTGTCCACTGGTCGGGAAGTGATTTGTCATCGGATCCAACGCCTGCTCGCGCCGACGCTGTTTCTCTCGCTTTATCTGACTAAAGTCGATGTTGTAGAGCTGTCGTCCAATCTCCCGCTCCTGCTCAGTGAGTTTCATGACCGCTATAGACAAGCCGAGAGCCGATGGCGGCCCCAACACCTGGAGTTGAAATGCAAACAAGCTGGGCCAGCCCATCGGCTCTCGGTGCAATGTAGCACGCATTGCTGTTGTTGTCAACTACTTTTGCGAAATCTATTGACAAATCGCAAAGTTAGTTGTACGGTTACCGTGAAATGCAAACACAAGCATCACCAAACACCAAGCCAGCAGCACCGAAACCTTGGGATTTTGTGCGCATTGTGCAGATGTACGGCGCTGATGGTCTAGCTACTCGCTATCGTGCGCTACTGCCTTTCGTCGAGCTACTGCGCGTCGCTGGCGACCCCAACCTGTTGTTGAGCAAA
>JAJYWM010000347.1 GCA_021791455.1 bacterium
GGTCGCCGGCAAGCCGGTCGGCACCGGGCCGGACCGTCGTGCGGTGACGGTCACATCCCAGTCAGCCAACCGCAGTCGCCGCGTCACTGCCCACCCAATGGCGCCGGTTCCTCCGAGCACAACCGCCCTCCTCATTGCTTGGCCCTCAACAGGAGGCCATCGGGCGGGACGAGAGGCTTATGGCGCAGGCGAGGCCTTCGTCACCGCCTTTTGGGTACGCTGTGGCCAAGGCAGTCACGACGGGGCTTCGTCCGATCCCAAGGAGATGGGGAAAGACGTCGCAGACAGAGGCGCCGGGCACCGACGAGAGCCACCCGGGATCCCTGGTGGCGCGCCCGTGGTGGGTGCAAAGCGGTCCCAGCCCGGCGCCGGCGGCCTACGCCAACGCACTGCCGGCGCGCCGCCTGCGGGGTGTTGAATGACCTCCACGCGGTAACGGTACCTAACCGCCTCTCCATCGGGCAAACGAAGGCAGGGCCGGGAACTCAAGTCCCTTCGGTTGGTGACACCCGCAGGTGGACGCTGGCGACCGGAGGGTACCATCACGGCACGCTCCGCACTGTCATCGTCCACGGAGGACAGCCGATGTCAACTGGATCACAAGAAGCATCGAACTCGCTCCTCCTGCTGCCATCGCATCAGGTGGAGCGCATCCTGCGGGCGGTGGCGCTTGGCCCAGCCATGGAGAAGGCTCTGGTGGCATACAGCGTTCAGGAGGCCAGGGCCCCTGCACGCGTCGCGGCCGGGGGGAGGTCGGGTGTCCTTGCGGCCATGGTCGGGTACGTGCCTGGCACCGCCCTGGTCACCAAGCTGATCTCGATATTTCCCGGCAACACCCTTGCCTCCCGGCCATCGCATCAGGGACTGGTGGCTCTCTTCGATGAGGCTGACGGCCGCGTCCTGTGCATCATGGATGGTCGGGCGCTTACCGCGGAACGCACCGCGGCCGTGTCGATCCTCTCGGTCGCCCGCCTGGCCCCCGAGGGTGGCACGACCCTGGCGATTCTCGGATCTGGGGTGCAGGCGGCTTCCCACCTCAGGGCGGCATGCCAGCTGCGGCCGTGGGACCGGATCCGGATCGGGGCCCGAGACCTCTACCGCGCCCGAGCGCTAGCAGCCCCCCATCCCAATGCCGCTGCCACCACGTCCTTTGCGGAGGCCGTGCGAGGCGCCGACGTCGTCATCATGTGCACCGACTCCGCTTCCCCAGTCGTGGAGGATGC
The DNA here is from genome assembly GCA_021791455.1 of bacterium. The sequence goes on from JAJYWM010000347.1 coordinate 1,224, forward strand.
TTGGATCACCGAGGGCTGCCACGTGGTCTCGGTCGGGAGCGGCGCCGAGCTCCCGCCAGCGCTTGTCGCCCGCTCGTCGGTATTCGTCGAGTGGCGAGGGGCGGCCGGAGCACAACCCCCCGCCGGGGCCAGGGAGCTCCAGCACCTTGCGGAAGGCTCCGTGACAGAATTGGGAGCCGTCCTGGCGGGCACCAGGCCGGGCCGAACCTCCAGGACGGAGACCACCGTCTTCAAATCCACGGGCCTGGCCGTCGAGGATGCCGCGGCCGCTCGCGCCGTGTATGACCTGGCCCTGGAGTTGGGAGTTGGCACAAGGATTGAGTGGTGATCAGATCCTCCACCCTACGTTTCGCAGGTCGGATGATCCCTTCAGCGCGAATGTCGCGGCGACCGCTTCTCGATCCCGTAGGCGCGAAGCGCGACCTTCAGCAGGCTGAGGATCTGACGCTGAAGCGCGTCGGGCTCGGGCGGTGAGATCGCGAGGAGCTCGACGTTGTACGGGACGCTGGTCGCACAGAGGGGCTCGACCAGCTTGATTACTCGCGCCGCAGTTGGCGCGGTGCATGAGCGGCCCTCCTCGAATCGAAGGCGCCCCAAGACCGCGTTCACCACGGGGAGCGCCCGGATCGCCACGCGACGGACCTCGATCTTCTCGGGGTCCACCCAGCTCCCACCGGGGGCCAATCGATCAATGTCGATAAGTATGCTATGCGCGATCCCGCTGGTGGTGGATGGTCGGGCAAGATGGCCCCGGAGGTGAGATGGCCGAACCGAACGAGGCAGACAGGGCGGCCCAGGCGGCCCTCACTCTCCGCCTCGCCGACGCGGGCTTCGCGCCACCAGGCACCCTGCTCGAGGTGGCCCACGTCTGCGGCAAGCCGAACTGTCGGTGCACGGCCGACCCGCCACGGCCGCACGGCCCCTACCATCGCTGGACCCGCAGGATCGACGGCAAGACCGTGACCCGGCACCTCACCGCCCCCCAAGCTGGCGCGCTACGAGGAGCGGCTCGAGAGCGCGACGAGCATCAGAGCCCTCGTCGCCGAGCTCGAGGAGCTCTCGCTCTGCGTCGCCGAACGCGACCAGGACTGGCCGCCGAAATCACGCTGAAGGGGTCACGCGCCTTGCGGAATGTAGGCTTCTGTGGTACATTAGTCCAGTAATGAACCAACGAGGATGGCGAGACACGGGCGTCACGGGACTGATCGGTGCTCGATGAGGGCGCGCCGATCTTCTCCCAGCTGGCCGACCGCCTGGCCGACGACATCGCTGAGGGCACCCTCGCCGAAGGCAATCAGGTGCCCTCGAGCAACGACCTCGCGGCGTTCTACCGCATCAACCCTGCAACCGCGGCCAAGGGCATCAACGTGCTTGCCGACCGAGGGCTCGTGGAGAAGCGGCGCGGCATCGGGATGTTCGTGGCTCCTGGGGCCAGGACTCGTCTGCTCGAAGACCGCCGCCGGCGGTTCGTCGAGCGATTCGTCGAGCCGATGCTGGCCGAAGCTGACCGGCTCGGGATCGACACGGACAGCCTGTCTTCGATGATCCGAGAAGCCAATCACGCCCAAGGAGGGATCAAGGTATGACGCCGACGATCTCGGTGCACGGCCTCACCCGTCGCTACCGCGACAACCTCGCGCTCGATGGCGTCAACCTCGAGATCGACGGGCCGTGCATCACCGGGCTGCTCGGGCGCAACGGGGCAGGGAAGAGCACCTTGCTGCGGATCATCGCCAACCAGGAACTCGCCTCTGCGGGAACCGTGCAGGTCTTCGGCGCCAGCTCGGTCGAGAACGACGCAGTACTCCGCCGCATGGTGCTCGTGCGCGAGGACCAGGCCTTTCCCGACTTCAAGGTGCATCACGCGCTCCGGGCCGCCTCGTGGTTCTATCCCGACTGGAGCGCGGATCTGGCCGACTCGCTGCTGGCCGACTTCGACCTGCCAGCCAACCGGGCAATCAAGAAACTGTCCCGGGGCATGCGCTCGGCCCTCGGGATCGTGATCGGCCTCGCGACACGAGCCGAGATCACCCTGTTCGACGAGCCATACGCCGGACTGGACCCCGTGGCCAGACAGATGTTCTACGACCGGCTGCTAGCCACCTACACCGAGCACCCCACCACTGTGGTCCTCTCCACCCACCTGATCGACGAGGCCGCCGACCTGTTCGAGCAGGTCGTGATGATCGACCACGGACGGATCGTGCTCGACGCTGCCGCCGACGACGTGCGGGGCAGCGCCACGAAGGTGAGCGGTCCGCTGGTCGCGGTGGAAGAGTTTGTGGCCGGGCGCCGCGCGTGGGATCGGCGCCGAGTGGCCTCCCAGGAGTCGGTGGTGCTCGACGGGGCGCTCGACGACGAGGACCGGGCCAGGGCCCGGGCATTGCACCTCGCCCTGGAGCCCCTCTCGATGCAACAGGTGATGGTCCACGCAGCCGACTATGCCAGCGAAGAGTCACAGGAGAAGACCAACGCATGACGACCTACCTCAACGTCGCCCGCTACCACCTGGTCCAGCGCGTCGACTATCTCGTCCTGCCGTGGGCGATTTTGGTGCTCGTCTTCGGTGCCGACGCCGCCATTCTGGCCCTCCTCCCGACCGGGCATCGCGCCAATCTCTACGTCGGCGGCCTCGGGGCGCTGTTCATCGTCGGGTTCGTGCTCGGCCTGCTGAGCGTCGCCAGGTCCCTTCCGTTCGGGCTTGCCTTGGGTATCAGCCGGCGCTCCTACTACCTCGGCACCGCCGTCCTCGCCGTCGCTCTGGCTGCCGTGGCAGGCGTCGTCGTGACGGTGGGCCAGGCGCTTGAGCGGGCGACGGGCGGCTGGGGTTTGCGCATGGAATTCTTCCGGGTGCCCTACATCCTCGACGGCCCCTGGTACCTCACGTGGCTGACCGCGTTCGTCGTTTTCACCCTGCTGTTCGTCTACGGCATGTGGTTCGGGCTCGTCTACCGTCGGTGGAACCTGGTCGGTCTCGTCGCCTTCATCGCTGCCCAGATCACCGTCATGCTCGTCGGAGCCGCCGCCGCCACCTGGGCTCATGGCTGGCAAGACATCGGCCACTTCTTCACCGCCCTCAGCGCCGCCGGTCTCACCGGGCTCCTGGCCGCGCTCACCGCCGTGCTCCTCGCCGGCGGGTTCACCACGATGCGCCGCCTCACGGTCTGAGAGGCGCAGCGCCCTTTCTCGATCGAGCAGGTGGAGGCAAGTCGGGACGAGGCGCTCTTATAGCGTGCGGTTCACAAGGGGAAGAACCGTTCGGCCGTCTACTGCGTCCGTTTCACCCCTGAGCAGACCGACGACATCCAGCGGATCGCCGAGGAGGCGGGCATCCCTGCATCTCCCCTCGTCCGTGACTGGGTCGTGGACGGGTGAGGGCGCCGCTCCAGATCAGGCTGGTGCGTGTAGGCCACCAGCAAGTACACCGCAGGCAGCTCCCCGTCGTTGGTCGCCAGGGGCCAGCAGCCGTCGGAGCAGGCGTCCGTGGCGACCAGTTCCTCACGAACCACAAAGTGGAGCTGGTGCCGGGTGGTGGTGATGCGCCGGTAGCGCGTATCGCGACCAGGCCGACCCCGGACCTCCTGGCGGAGGCGGACCTCGGGCACCTCTCGAATCTCACAGCTGACCCAGCGGGAGGCGAAGCAGTCCGCCACCGCCTGGTCGGCCTCAGTCGCAACCTTCACGCGGTCACGCGGGCGAGTGCGGGGAGAGAGCAGCACCTGGTTGAGCGCATCCAAGGCGGCGATCCCGTTGGCGATGCGTCGCTGTCAGGTCTCGGCATCGCGCTCGCGCTTGCCGGTGGAGAGCACCCAGACCACGCGATAGCCCTCACGGGACGGCCAGGGCGCTGGAGCCACCGAGTAGACATCGTCGGGGTCTTCCTGTCTCGGCCCGGGACGCCACAGGACCGCAGTCCGCTCTGGCCGGTGGTTGACCAACCACTCGCGCAAGGCCTGGTCCTCCATGCGGCTGCGAGGCAGGACCATGACAAACCGCCCATCCCGACGGTCGAGGTGGTACATGGTGGTGCGCACCGCCAACTTGCTGGCGGCCACGTGCAGGAAGTCGTTGCGCCCCAGCAGCTGACAGAGCCCCTCCCAAGTTTGGATGTGCGTGGTGGAGTCCGCGCTGTTGCCATCAGCCACCCGATGGGCTAGGGGCACCGCCCCATCGGCGGCCACGATGAGGATCCAGACCAGCTGTTTGAGGTCGGGGCGGGGATCTTAAAGAAGCCGTGCGCAGCCACAACGGTGGGCTTGCCCCGCGAAGCTTGCCGGTGGCCTTGGCGAAGAGGCCGTTGAGGCTCACGCTGGTGGAGTCATTGTGGAGCTGGGTACAGTCGACCTCGAACTCCCTGACCGCTCTCAAGACCTCTTCGTTGAGCAAGGTGGCCCGGTGCGCGTCGAAGAGACGGCCGAGGGCTCGCCCCACCCGGTCGTCATTCAGTAGCTCGACATCCGCCGGCCTCAGTCCAAGAGCAGCGGGTTCATGGCAAGCCGCCCACTCCCCCAGTGCATACACCGGCTCGTGGTGGAGGCAGCTGTTGCGGATGACCACTCCCAAAGCTCGCGCTGGGGAGAGGCGGGTACGGACGTCGCCGCCTCCGACGGCGGTGTGGAACCACTCATTGAGACTCAGACGCGAGCAGAAGTGGTCGACCAGCGGCAAGGCATCGAGCACCTCGGTATGAAGGTTGAAGCTTCCGCCCCGGGTGTCGCTGTCGCCAGTGGTCACTCCTACCTGGCATAACCTGTAGGCGCAGATGCTCAACCACCACCTTCCCGGTCGTGGCCAGCCGCGAGCAGCGACACGTTGAACGGATCCGGCGTCAGCTGGTGCGCTTGCTGACTAACCCCGAAGGCACCTTGCCAGGCAGGTTGGTGGTCCGCTCTCTACGCTGCGGCGGTCCCAGCAGTGCTTTCCACGCTGACCCGCGTCAGCTGCATAGGCCCTGCGTCCAGTGGAGCTACGGCTTCCAGGGCAAACGGGTCAACCACTGGCCCTCCCCGGGACAGGAGCACATCTCGCGCTCCCAGGTCGATCGCGGCCGGCATCTCAAGCAGCTCCTCGCTGAACTCGATGCCTCCGAGATCCTCCGCGCTTAACATGACCAGGGCTGGGGGCCTGAAAGCCCTCCCAGATGTGCGGAAAGCGGGCTCCACAGACCGGGCCGGGGAGTCAGTGGTTGCGGCTTAACCGGTACCGACCCTGCATGACCCCAGTCCCGCTCGAACCAGCGACTCCGGGCCCAGTTCGGCGATGGCGGCATGGCCGCTCAAACCCAGAGTGAGATCCAACTCCGCCAATAGACATCTCAAAACGTGGCCAACTCCAGCGCCACCTCCCAGAGCTAGGCCGAACACGTAAGGGCGCCCGATCAGGACCGCTCTGGCACCGAGGGCCAGAGCCTTGAGGATGTCAGATCCGGTGCGAATTCCAGAGTCGAACAGGACGGGCATATCGCCACTGGCCTCGACCACGTCAGCAAGGCAATTGAGCGCTGCCCGAGCGCCGTCTATCTGCCGACCCCCGTGGTTGGAGACGATGATTCCGTCGAGGCCAGCAGCCAAGGCAATGCGGGCGTCATCCGGGTGGCAGACGCCCTTGGCGATCACGGGCAACTTGGAGTTCTTCTTAAGCCACGCCAGGTCACGCGCCCGCAGTCCCGGGTTGTTGAACATGGTGGTCCAGAGGGCCACCGCAGCCTCGGGATGCTCCTCCGGCGACTCCTTGAGGCGTGCTCTGAACACGGGGTCGGAGAGGTAGTTGGCCAGGCCGGCGCCGTTGAGAAACGGCAGATACCCGTGGGCCAAGTCGACGGGCCTCCAGGCCAGCGTCCAGGTGTCCAGAGTGACCACCAACGCCTCATAGCCAGCCTGCTCGGCCCGGTGCACCAGGCTGAGAGCCACCTCATTGTCGTTGGGCCAATAGAGCTGAAACCAGCCAGTCCCGCCCTGAGACTCGTGGAGGGCTGCCGCGACGTGCTCCAAAGGATGGTTCGCAAGCGTGGACAGCACCATCGGAACTCCGAGTGCGGAGGCGACCCGGGCCACTTCCAACTCAGCGTTCGGAAACACCGTGCCCAGGGCGCCGATTGGCGCCAGCAGCAGCGGGGTGGGTTGGGGTTTTGCCAACAAGTCGACCTGAAGATCCCGGTCCGCGACTCCGCGCAGGTGGCGCGGGACGATTTCGAAACCGGAAAAGGCGTCCCGATTGGCGGCGTTGGTGGCCCCAGTCCCGGCCGACCCCGCAACGTACCCGAAGGTCCTTGGGTCCATCACCTCTTCCGCTGCGGCCATCAGACCGTCGAAGGTGAGAGGAAGACTGGGCACGACGCCGGCGGCGCCCTGCGCGTAAATGTCAGTCTGGAAATCGGCAAATCGGCTCACGGCAAGATCGTACGGCGTGGCCGACACCGGCCGCAGCCTCAGCGAGGCGTTGATGGCTGGTGCGCCCCAGCCGGTGAAGGCACCTTGAGCCCCGCTCCTGGAGGTGAGGACGGCATTCCGCCGATGATGGGGGCAGGACGGTCCGCCGCCCAACGAGGTCCGCGATGGCAGGCGACGTCGTAATGCGGATCGGCACAGTCCGGCAGCGGACAAGTACCCACACGGCGCGGCATCCCGTGCCCGCGGGCCAGGGTGCTCACGCCCCTTCGGTGCTGCACCCGCTCAGCGTGGTGTTGGCTTCGGAGCTCGTCTGCGTGTGGCGCTACCTGCGCGCTGACTACGTCGCGGAGGGGACTCAGGGCGAGATCATCAGAGGCTGAATTCCGGAGTTTGCCAACGAGCAGCGTGATCACAGGGTCCGCGCCACCAGGGGCCTCGTGCGTCTCGGCGGCGACCCGACCGTGAGCCGGCCGTGGTGAGCGAGCGCGGTGGCACCGACGATGTCGAAAGCGGCCCATCGGCGGAGATGCTGGGAGTGCTGACATCGCTAGGCTCCGGACCTCCGGGTGTCGGTCCGGGCAACGGGCGTTGTCCCCGAGTCCGCGTCACGCGACGTCTAGGGTTCTGTGGTGCTCCCTCGCGGCGCAGCCCGCGTTGCGAGCCCTCATTCACCGAGTATGCCCCTTGTGCCCGCCTGAGCTGCCCGGCGCCGTACTCCGCTTGCCGTACCAGCCTTCATGTGGGTTCGGGGTTGTTGCGTGCGGCCGATCCGTCGCATTCCGGCGTCTGTCATGCCGCCATCAGATCGCGCGGACCCGCACCTACGACTTGATGCCGCACCGTTCGTCTCGTGCTTTGTAGACCTCGGCGATCCCGTCGAGGCTGGTCTCGTGGTCGAAGGCAGGGCCGGGATTGAACGTGCCCGCGAGCACCCCAGCTCACGCCGGTCAGAAGGCACCTGCCCGGCCACGAGCGCCCCCAGCAAATGACTGACCAGACCGACCGGCCGCGGAGCCAACACACCCTCCGGGACAAGGGCCACGTCCGCTCCCATCAGGCCGAGCGAACGACCCCGGGCCATTGACTGGGGCAGGGTCGTCGCAAGCTGACCGCGCACACGCTCCGCAGGGAGGACAGCTCCGAGCCGACCACCTCCCGGTCCTCGCCCGTCTCGCCGGCGCGGGGCAGCAGCCCAATCGGCGCCGCCTCACGTGGCCCGCTGGTCAGCCATGCCCGGACCACCCGGGTGACACGTTCGGCGTCGGCGGTAGGTCCATTGGCATCCCGGTCCCTTCGCGGCTGCCGGCTGGGACTGCAAACCATCTCGCTGCAGCCGAAACGTCGACCATCCGCCTGCATAGAGTCGATCGATGAGAGGACTCTCCTCTGGGTCAGGGCCAAGTGCGGTGGCTCAGCACCAGGCGATAGCCGTCCGGGTCTTGGATAGTGACTCCCCAGCGGTCCCAGTAAGGGTTGCGAGCGCGCACAAGCTGGCCGCCGGCGGCGACGAGACGGCTGATCAGGTCGCTGTCGAGCGGCCCGCCGGTGTAGAGGACGAGAAGGTCTTCCTCCGTGGGGCGCGGTGGGGTCTCTCCGAGAGGATCGTCGACCAGTTCCAGATGCCAGGCCGCTTCGGGCCACCCGAGCATGAGGAGCGCGTGGTCGCCCTCGGCCTCAATCCCGGTTCGGTAAAGCACTTTTAGAGTTAGCCCGTCGACCCAGAAGCGCTCAGCTTGATCCAGGTCACGGCTGGGACGCGCGATACGCAGGTGACTCGACGGCTTTGGCCTCATCTCGCCAGTGTAGCCAGGGTCTCCGAAACCGAGAGCCGGTCACTCTGTGAGATGGCCACGGGTGTGAGTGAAGAAGGTAGGCGCTGATAGTCAGAGGACTGGGGTCTCGTCGGGGCGCCATCGCCAGGCTTCCTGCCAAGGGTTTGAACTACTCGTCAGCTCCGCCAGCGGGCCCAGCTCCAGGATCTGGTTGGTGGTGACCCAGTCGAAGGCGCCGGCGTCGGTCCCAAACACGACCCTGACTCCGGCTCGTCGGCAGTTTTCCCACGACAGGATCTGGCTTTCCTGCCGGGAGGCTTCGGGCTGCGAGGTCGGGTTCGCCCGAGTCCTGACCTGCGGACTGACGATGGCTGCGGGAGCGCGAACTCTCCAAACCGCGCCGAATCAATTTGGGCGCCGAGCCACGGCCTCCCGGCGCCGTGTTCCACTGCCAGGTCAGCGTGGAATCGCCACAATTGCAGATGGCCAGTGCGCCCGCCGAGAGCCAATGTCGCCACCAGGCCTGGCGCCGGCCACATCTCGCACATTCGGGTTCAGCGACTTCGGACGAAGCCATCCGGCTCCCAATGGGTCGGTCCACGACGCGCCGGGGAACAGCGAACCTCCGTGGTAGACGGGATCGGGACGGTGCTTCTGCGCTCCCCCTGTGGTGAACCACAAACGCCACCGAGTCCCCATCCGCCCACGCCTTAGTGCCTCCGGCTCGGTGTCTAGGACGGCGGGCCAAACGCCGGGCCCGCGGCCAGCCCCGAGCCTGCCACCCCGGACGAGGGTGACGAGCCGCCTTGTTCGCTCCCTCCGGGCAGGTCCCGGCCCCGGGGCGCTCGCCCCTGGGCCGGGACCGGTGCTGGGCGATCAGCTGCCGCTGAGTCGGTACTGCTGCGGGTAGATGATGTCGAAGGAGTCCTGCGGCACGAGCCCCTTCAGGTTGCTCTTGTACATCGTCAGCTGAATCGTCCCGAGCGGCATGTAGATGACCGGCAGCTGACGCGCGAGGTAGTCCTGGTACTTGTAGAGGTCCTGAATCTCCGCCGCCTCGGTGGGCGCCGTGTTGGTAGCCGCCACATTGGCATCATTGGTCGCGGAGGAGTACCCGCCGGAGTCGTCAACGGCGCCCGGGACGAACAGCTCCTCGCCGGTCGGCAGGAAATCTGGCCCATAGGTCCAGGTGAAGCTGAGGGCAACATCCGCCAGGTCCCAGTTGTTGCAGGGCTTGGCCGCGCTACAGCCGTTCTGAATGGTTGACGCCACGTCTGCGGTAGCCTCCTGGTTCAGGGTGAGCGTTATCCCCGCCTTCGCCTTCAGGGTGGACTGCAAAGCCTCCATCTCGTTGCTCAACTCGGGCGTGCCGCTGGAGTAGAGCAGGTCGAAATTCGCCTGCTGGTTGGCCTTGATGCCGGGGCCGCACTCACCCGAGCCCGAGCCCGGACGCTGGCAGTAGCTGACCCCGCCCGGTTCCACCTTCCAGCCGTTGCTGCTGAGGAGATTGACGGCCTTGGTGGGGTCGTACGGGTACACCTGCGGCCCCTTCTCCAGCGGGCTCGTGAAGGGATTGGGTGGATACACCGGCACCGGCCCCTGGTCGATGGAGCCGTACCCGGTCTGGAACTCTTTGATGTACTCCGGCTGGTTGACCAACGACTGCATCGCCTGGCGGAAGTAGAGCTGATCAAAGATCGGGCCGGTGGTCTGGTTGGTGAAGTTGAAGGGGATGTAGTCGAAGCCGTAGCCCCGCCAGGGGGAGAAGCTGTAGCCTCCCGACTTCTCCAGGGACTTCAGCTCGCCGATGTCCTGGGGCGGGATGTAGCCGATGGTGATGTCCCCGGCCCGCAGTTCGTCAAACTCACTGCTCTCGCTGGTGAAGGGCAGTTCCTCAAAGGCCGAGATGGTCGGCTTGGGAGACCCCGAGTAGTGGGTGTTCGGCACCAGCTTCACATATCCGCTGCTGGTGAACTGGTTGAGTGTGAAGGGCCCGTCCACCACCTTCCAGAGGGGGTTGGTGGTGTAGGTCGCCAGGTCCTGCGACTGCACATTGAGATACTGGGCGACCCCAAGTGCCCCGGACGTCCCATTGCCAGGGTTCTGGGGCACGTACTGGGTGGGCGAGGTGTTGGGCAGGGCGACCCGCGCCTGCGCGGAGGTGTCGTAATTTCCCACCGGCCCGTTGTTGGAGAGCTTGTCCCATACCGCCCTCGGCATCGGATACACCTGGCTCAGCTCGTTGTAGAGGAACCAGGTCGGGTTGTACGACTGGTTGAGGGTCATGGTCAGGGTGTAGGTGCCGGTCGCCTGGTAGCTGACGACATTCTCCGGGAAGGCCCCCGGCACGAACCCTCCCCAGCCAGGCCCGGCGGCGCCGTTGGCTCCCGTCACGGTCGGAGCGTTGGGATCGGTGGCGGCACTGAGCAGGTTCATCCAGAACACGACGTCCCGGGCCGTGATCGGGGACCCGTTGGACCACTGCCAGTGCTTCAAGGTGATGGTGACGAAGGTGTTGTTCTGGGAGAAGACCGGTGCCTCGGCCACACTGAGCCCGGGGTTGAAGAGTGGCTTGCCATTGTCCCCGAACCAGTACAGGGGCAAGTAGAGCTGGTTGTCGAACTGGTACAGGTTGGCGTTGGATTCCTCGGCGCCAGGCAGGAGCGGGAAGATGTAGTTGGGGGGTGCGCCGACCTGCTCCGCGTAGGTGATCACGCCACCGGTCTGCGACTTCGTGGAGGTTGAGGCAGCGCCACTGCAGGCGCTCACCAAGACCGCCGTGAGGGCGCCCACGGCCGCGATGGCGAGGCCCGCCCTCCCCAATCCAAATCTCATCAGCTGCTTCCTCCGAATCTTCTAGCGCGGAACGCCCCAGGCTGAGCCGCGCGAATCCGCACCCCATCCCGGTCGGGTTGGATGACTATAAGGCCCGCCGCGTAACCTGTCAAACAATGTTGCTGCGGACCCAGGGCGCGACAAACATTTCCGCAACCCAGGAGTGGCTGACGGGCCCAAGGGCTTAGGACAGGTCGACATCTGGGGCCAGGCCCTGGCTCCGACACTGGGACGCTGGAGCCCCGGTTGGGAGCTGGCCCCTGCTACCATCCCTGCACCTTGACAGGTTCACCAGCACAGCCCCCGGCCGGCGGATCAGCGCTCAGGGAGTCAATCCCCGGGGGCAAACCCCTAGTCCTGCGGGCGGCAAGGGTGCTGGCGCCGTCTGGCGACTCGTGGGGACCGCCTACCGACGTGCTGGTGCAGGGTGGAAGGATCCGCCAACTCGGCGGAGAGATGCCCGCCGAGTGTGAGCGGATCGACCTCGGTGACCGCAGCCTGCTGCCCGGTCTGATCGACACCCATACCCATGTCCTGCTCCAGGGCAACAGATCCTCTGAGGAGTACGCGCGCCAGATCCTTCAGGAGGACCCTGCGCACCGGGTGGTGCGTGCCGTCCGCTCCATGAGGATCGCCATCCAGCACGGTTTCACCACGATCAGAGACCTGGGCACGGAGGGGGCTGGGTTCGCCGATGTCTCGCTGCGCGACGCGTCCGCCGCCGGAATCGTTACCGGGCCGCGCATGTTGGTTGCCGGTCCCGCGGTCTGCTCCACCGGTTCCTATCCCATTCTGGGATATCGGTCGGACTGGGAGTTTCCGACGGGAGTCGCCCAGTGTGACGGGGTCGACGGCTGCCGCCGGGAGGTGCGGCGCCAGGTGGCGCGCGGCATCGACTGGCTCAAGGTCTACGTGAGCGGCGGTCGGGGCCGGCACCTGACGGAGGACGGGTACGCCGACTCCCCGCCGGTGTGGACCGAGGAGGAGCTGCGAGCCTTGGTCGACCAGGCCCACGACCAGGGGATTCCCGTGGCGGCCCACGCCATGTCGGCAACCGGGACGGACATGGCGGTCGCAGCCGGAGTCGACTCCATCGAGCACGGCACCTCCATCCGGCCGAGCACCGCCGAGAAGATGGCAGACCGGGGAATCGCCCTGGTCCCAACCCTGCTTGCATTCCGGGAGCTGGCAGAGCGGACGAACCCGGCCTCGCAGCCCGGAGCCTCCCGGCAGGAAAGCCAGATCCTATCTTGGGAAAACTGCCGGCGAGCCGGAGTCAGGGTCGTGTTTGGGACCGACGCCGGCGCCTTCGACTGGGTCACCACCAACCAGGTCCTGGAGCTGGGCCTGCTGGCGGAGCTGGGGATGACCTCGGGTGAGGCCCTGCGCGCCGCTACGGTGGACGCTGCGGCACTTCTCCAGCAGGCCCACCACCTCGGGGAGATCACTCCGGGCGCCGTGGCCGATCTCATAGCCTGCCCTGGCGACCCTCTCTTGGACCTCTCGCTCCTGAGCGGAGTGGACCTCGTGGTGAAGGAGGGTCAGCCCCTCACTGTGCCCGCCTGACCCCGTTCCCCTGGAGCTGTGGCCCAGGCGGGTCCGGGACCATTGGGGGCTATCCACGAAGAGGCGTTTGGACACCGGATGGACCAGGCGATTGCGGAGGAGGCGGGTCCCGCTGTGCCGTGACCCGCAGGGTGGTTGCGGCAGAGCCCGAGGTCCAGCCCTGAGCTCAAGGGCGACCCCGAGACATAGAGTTGCCGGCCTCTGTGCCCGACCACTCTCCCTGCTGCCAGACCGCTGTCTCACACGCCGTGATTGAAGGTCGCGGTGCAGCCGCCGTCCACCGGAACGATCGAGCCCGTCATGAACGAGCTCGCGTCAGACGCCAGGAAGATGGCGACTCGCGCTATCTCCTCGGCGCTTGCCTGGCGCCCCAGGGGTTGCTCCGCGGCATGGGCTTCGCGGCGGGCGAGAGCGGCCTCGGCCTCGGCCCTGGGGAGCCTGGCTCGGTGCCCTCCCATGTCCGTGTCCACATATCCGGGACAGATGGCGTTGACACGCAGGTTCTGGTGGCCGTAGTCGACAGCCAGTTGGCGAGTCAGGTTGACAATCGCGCCCTTGGTCGCACAGTACGCTGGCGAGAGGGGCGCTCCCACCAGCCCGTAGGTCGAGGCGATGTTGACGATGACTCCCCGGCCGGTCTGCAGCAGGTGAGGAATCGCGAACCGGGAGCACAGGAATGGTCCCCGCAGGTTGACCGCGACCGTGCGGTCCCAGGAGTCCACGGACAGTTCGTGGAGCTGCACCGCGTCACCCCCAATGCCGGCGTTGTTGACCAGGACGTCGATCGCGCCGAGGCGATCCCTGGTGCGGGACATGAGCTGGCTCACCTGCTCGGGCTCGGCGACGTCGCAGCGCGCGTACTCCGCCGTGCCGCCGGCGGCCCTGATCTCAAGCGCAGTCTGCTCGCCGCGCTCGGAGATGTCCGCCGCCACGACCACACCACCTTCCCCGCCTGCCAGTTTCGCTATGGCGCGACCGATGCCGTGCGCCGCTCCCGTCACCACCACCACCCGCCCTGCCAGCGCGCCACCTGCAGCCATCACTTCTCCCTCCATCCGATCCCAGTTACGACCTTGGCCCCGGCAGGTTACCAGCCGGCCGCACGGGGCCATGTCGCGGAGTCACGGCAAGAGGGGCCGCTTCCCAACGCGGCTGGCCGTGCGCAGCCGAGGCGCGCTGGACGCTCC
>JAJYWM010000122.1 GCA_021791455.1 bacterium
CTACCAGCTGTTCGCCAGCTCTCCGGGCCAGGTCGCCGAGGAGCGCAACCTTCCAGCGATCGCCGAACTGCTGCGGCTCGACTGGAGCGGGCGCTCGCAGGTGGCCAAGCGTGTGCGCAGGGCGCTCACCGTCATCGTGGCTACCGACCCCCGCTACAAGGCCTCCCTCATCAAGGGAAGGCTGCCCGGGATGTGGCGCCTGGAGGCGGGCCGCACCCAACAGCTGGCAGGCGGCGTTCACAGTTCCCCGGTGCCCCCGGTCATGGCGGCCTGGCGGCTAGCGTACGGTGCGAGGCGCCCCTCCAAGAAGCAGGCGACAGTCCTCACCGAGCTGGCCGCGCGGCGTGGCTCGGCCTGGGTCACCGCCCGGCTCCGGGCAGAGTATCCCGACCCGTTCGGCGCGCTCCTGGAGCTGGATCAGGCCCAGCGCCGCTCCGACAACGAGGCGATCGTGACCAGGGAGCGGGCCCGGGACCAGGAGCGGCAGGCCGAGTCCCTCGACTTCCAGAGCCTCGGCCAGATCCTGAAAGGCCTACAGCTCCCGCAAGGGTAAGAGCCCTTCTCCGAGGCCCTCGCCAAGGGTAGGGAGTTTCAGACCCAAGGGTAGGGAGTTTCAGACCCAAGGGTAGGGAGTTTCAGACCCAAGGTCGAGATCAAAAAAGGGGGGTACCGTCGTATCTACCGTCGTATCTACCGTCGTAAGACTCGCTGAGGCGAGCCTCTCTTGTGGAAAACCGACCTCGAGCCCTCCCCCGACACTTCACTGCCCTCCTTCCGCGACCCCGCCGGAAACCCGAGCCAGCCGCTCCTCAGCGCTGGCGGTAGACGTCGCGGCGGTGGCCCAGAGTCACCACCAGCACCAGGAGCCGGTCATTATGCACCTGGTAGAGCACCCGGTAGGAACCAACGCGGAGGCGCAGGAGTCCAGGAAGGCCTTGGAGCGCCTTGACTCCGGCTGGTCGTGGCTCCTCCGCCAGGCCTGTCATGGCGTCGATCAGCCGGAGCTGCACAGCACGCTCGAGTCTCTCCAGCTGGCGGCGGGCAGCCGGCCGCAGACGGACCTCGTAAGCCTCAGCAGGCAATCAACTTCCCGCTGGACTCAGCGAGTCCGGGACGGGATCCCGAGTGCAGCGCGGATCTCGGCCAGAGGGACGTCAGGCCCGGGCTCAGCCAGGGCAGCGGTGGCCTCAGCCACATCCTCCGCATCCTCGACGGCCTCGATGGCCTCGAGAACCTCCACCGGCACCAGCGCCGCCACCCGGCGGCCATGCCGGGTGAGATAGACCATTTCCCGCCCGTACTGGACCTGATTCACCGCCTCGCCCAGATGATCACGGGCCCGGCTGACCGCAAGCTCCTCCATACCTACGGATTGTACAAAATGGGGAGTTGGACGGCCGACGGACCTGAGGGGAAGCTTCCCGTGACTGTTTCCTCCTCATATCGGATCGGGAGTTCTGCCCTCCACGGAAGTGATCCTCAGCCGCGAGAAGTCAAAGTGCGTCTCGTTCCGCCTCGGGCTGGTCGACGAGCGTCCAGCCCGGCTCCAGCTCCACCAGAGGCTGCGCCGGGGCCTGCTCGGTCGCTCTGCCGATCTCCAGCTCCTCCTCGACGGCAACAGAAGATGAGGTGTCCGCGGCCAGCTCGGCCTGCTCGAGGAGGGTCGTGGCGGCGACAGCGGGGTGGGCCGTGGCCCAGCGAGCGGCCAGCGCCTGCATGGCGGCGGGCATGTCGCCAGGAGGAGTCCTGAGGCTGTCGGAGTCGGTGATCACCACCGAGGTCTCCTTGGCCCTGGTCACTCCCACATAGGCGGACGCCTGGCCGGTCTGCCAGCCGCCGCCGCAGACCAGCACCTCGGCGACCGTCCGGCCCTGGGCCCGGTAAAGGTGCTGCGCATAGGCGAGGTCCAGGGCGGAGCGGTGCTCCTCATCCACCACCCACTCCCGGTCCCGGAGCCTGACGGTCACAGTCCCTGCCTTCTGGTCGGTGGCGACCACCACCCCGGTCTCGCCGTTCTCCACCCGCCTTGTGGGCTTGCCCTGCGCCTTGACGCCGTACACGGGCCGGGTGGTCACCACCCGGTCTCCTGGATAGGCGAACAGGGTGGGGCTGGTCCCCACCTCAGCAGTGGTCTCCGGTTCTGCCCCTGGTCCAATGGGGACTGGCTCCCCCTGCAGCTCCGCCTTCGCCAGGCGGGCCGCCTGGGCCCGGCGGTTGAGGTCTGCCACCTCGGCCCTGGTGCCGTCGGTGGTGAGGAGCAGCTGCTCCACTCCCAGGCCCCGCTCCTCCAGCTGCTGCCGGTCCTCATCCCAGCGGGCGACGGCGGCAGCCCGGGCCCGCTCCCGGCTCTCCGCCACCAGGACCAGGTCGCGCTCCGCGTAGGCCTGGAGCGCCTCGGCCGAGGCGCCAGCCCGGAGGGCAGCCCAGGCGTCCCTGGCCCAGGGGGAGTCGGCCCGGTAGACGGTGGTCAGCAAGGCGGTTGGGACCCGGTCGGTCAGGACGGGCCAGAGACCTCCGGGGCCGATGGGGGAGAGCTGGGCGGCGTCGCCGGCGGCGACGACCCGGGCCTGGCCAACGGCCTCGAGGAAGGCAGCCCACCTGGTGGTCTCGACCACGCCGGCCTCGTCGAGGGCGACCAGGTCCTTCGGCCCCAGGCTGATCCGGCCGGTCTCCACCCGGTGGAGGAAGGCCTCCAGGGTGCAGGAGAGGTCGGCCCCGGTCTGATCCCCCAGGCGCTGGGCGGTGGCGCCGGCGACGGCCACGGCAACGGCCCTGCCGCCAGCCTGCTGGTGGGCGTTGACCACGGCCTGCAGGACCGCCCCCTTGCCGGCCCCGGCGGGGGAGGCGAGGCCCACGAAGCCGTCCTCCCCGCAGGCGAGCTTGACCGCGGCCACCTGCTCCGGGTCCAGGGGCACCGAGGCCTCCCGGACCGCCCTGGCGACCACGGTCTCTCGCAGGGCCCGGGCTGGGTCTTGGGGATGGGCCGCCACGGCGGCCAGGGCGGCCTGCTCGGCCTGCAACGTGGGTCTCGTGGTCCAGAGGCCATTCGGGAGGGGGACCAGCGCTGGATCGGCCGTGACGGCCTCGAGCAAGGCGTCGACGGCGGTGCCGGGGACTCCGCCCTGAGCGGCCTCGGCCACGGCGGTGCGCAGAGTGCGGGTGTCGACCGTGGCGGAGGCGTGGGTGAGGCGGCGGGGGCTCTCAGGGTCGGTCAGCTCTTGGACCACGGTGCTCACCGTCTCCGCCCAGGGGGCCTGCGGGATGGGGCGGGGCTCAGGGGCCCAGCTCTTGGGGTCGGCGCCGGCGGCAGCGGCCCGCTCCTGCCAGGCGGAGAAGGCGTCCTCGGGGACCGCGGTCTTTGGGGATCGGGAGCGGACGACGAGCCCTCGCACCTCCTCGTCGGTGGGGGCCCGGCCGTGGCGGGCCCGGAAGGCGGCGACGGCCTGCTCGACCTCGGCGGCACGGGCGCTGAAGGCCTGGCGGAGCTTGGGGGAGACGCCCTGCACCTCGAAGTAGCGGCCGTGGCGCTCGGTTCTGTACCCCTGCGCCTGGAGGAGGGAGGCGAGCTCGGCCCGGTAGACGGCTCCGGCCTCGGCGGCGATGCGGTAGAGGGGGCGGGAGTCGATGGCGGCCCAGCGGCCGGTGCGGGCCTCGCGGTCCGGGGCGCGGAGGGCGCAGCTGGCGATGACGCAGTGGTCGTGGAGCTGGGGGTCTGGGGCGGCGGCGGCACCGACCCCTGCCGCCTGCTGGGCTGCGCTCTGACGGGAGGTGTGGTGGCGGAAGCGGGCGATGACCAGCCCTTGGGCGCTCTCATGGCGGACCTGGCCCGCGATGCGGCGGCGGACCAGGGGAGCATGGCGCTCTATGTGGGCGCAGGCGACCTCTACCGCCCGCTGGTGGGCCTGCTCGACTGCGTCCCTGGTCTTCTCATCGCCGAGGGCCCAGACGATGGCGACGGACTTGGGGGCGGAGAAGGTGCAGTCGCAAGCTGCGGTATGGATCCCGTGGGCGGGGCGGACGAGCTGCTCGCCGGTGCGGGGGTCCTGACCCTGCCAGAGGAGGAGCAGCTGGTCGCGGTCCACCTCGCCAGAGAGGCCGAGGGCGACAGCTCCCTGGCCGAGCCACTCACCGGGTCCTTCGGCAGGCCGCCCCTCCTGGCCCAGGTAGTAGTCGCCGCGACGGCGCTCCGGCCCCTGGCTGGCAAGGTAGGCGACGTAGCGCTCAGTGTCCCCACCAGCGATCTTGTGGACGGTCATCATGGCGACCAGCCCTCCATCTCGACAGGTCAAGCATACTATACGCACAGTTTGTGCTGGATATGGTACGCTGGCGGCCGAACCTTTGTGCGACAGCGGGAGGGAGCGGCGCAGTGCTGCGAGAGCCAGGGGATGGGACCCGGAAGGGTGCGCCGCCTGCGGAGACGGCAGGGGCGATTCCAGCCACGGCCCGGCTGCCGGTGCTGGGGGAGGTGCCGGCCGAGGTCTGGGAGGCGGTGCGGGAGGGGCAGCCGGTCCTGCTCACCCTGCATGGCGTGCCGGCGGCAGTGGTCGTGGACCTCGGGAGCTGGGCCGAGGTGGAGGAACTGCTCCAGGAGGAGGTGGCGAGGGCCGGCGAGGGGAGCGCAAGCGAGGGTGGGTGCGGCCCACGAGGTCTGGATGAGGCGGAAGGATGGTCATCACGGGGGAGGGGCCCAGAATTCCCCGGAGACGGTAACGAGGCTCGGGGTCTGCGCGGATCTGGGGTAGAGTTCACTCATGCGTGACGAGTGCCGCCGCTTCCGGTCCAAGCGGGCTGAGCTTCTTCTCCGGCTGGGAGCGGAGGCGGGAGGGAGATTGTTCGAACTCGGTTGGAGCAGTGGACGCATCGTCTGGACGAGCGGGCGTCGCAGGGAGAAGGCCCGGGGTGTGCGGTGGACCACTCCCAGACCCGGGGTCAGGCCGTGACGGCGAAGGCCCGGCTGCGGGGTCTCGTGGAGGCACTGTCTGAACCGGAGGCGGAAGCGGCAGTGGCCGAGTTCCAGGCCCGGCCGCGTTGGGCTGGGGACTCTGACGAGCGGCGGCGGGTGATGCGGGCCGGGCTGGCACGGCTGGCGGAACTCACGATAGACCTCCCGCCGGTGGATGCGGTCGCCGTTTCCCGCCAGAGCAGGGAGGCCCTCGAGGGGCGGCTGGCCGAGTAGGTGGCCGTCGTGGTGGACGCGAACATACTCGTGGTCGCGGCCACCGGAGATCCCCGCCGAGGGGTGGCGCGGCGAGCGTTGCAGTCCTGGACGGATGCGGGAGAAGCGCTCCATGCCCCAGCCTTGCTCCCCTACGAGTTCGCGAACAGCCTGACCCGGTTGGTGGAGGCTGACAAGCTACCGGCCGAGCGAGTCGGGCCGGTGTGGCTGAGCGTGCTGGGCCTACCGGTGACCTACCACTCCCTGGAACGGGTCCCGCGAGTAGTCGAGATCGCTGGCCAGCTCCAGCGGCGGAGCGCCTACGACGCGGCCTACCTGGCGCTGGCCGAGGAGCTGCAGGCGGTGCTGTGGACGTTCGATGGACCGCTGGCCCGAAATGCCACCCAGAGCGGGTTCACGGTGCGGCTGCTCGAAGGTGCGGAGTGAACGGATGACCGAGGGCCCCGCCTTTCGAAGCCAGTAGCACCCATGGTGCGTCAGGTCTGGTCGGGAGGGAATTGCTCATCGCTGGTAACAAGTTTGAGGCGAAGCCCGTGCTCGGTCGGAGGGTGAAAACACCACCGGCAGGGGCACGGGACCGGGGCGGAGAGTGGGCTGCTGCAAGTGCTGGGGTCGCTGTACCGGTGGGTGGTGCCGCCCACGGAGCATGAGCACCGGGCGGTGAGCGCGCGGGGGCCCACACGGAGAAGTGGCAGGTCGGCCGCGTTGGTGTGGGTCCACGGGTCCTGAGGTCAGAGCCGGGTCCTGGTCCTCCTGGCTCTTCGCTGCTCGCCCCGCTCGCGCTGGGTGAGCTCGACAACGAGCCGGTGGATGACCACCCTCGCCTCGGCGATCAAGGGCAGGCTGGGGTCGTCCACGGAGAGAGCGCTGACCGCCAGGGTGTCCAGCCGGCGCTGCACCGAGCGGGCGTCGCGGAGCAGGGCCGCGGTCCGCTTGGCGAGGCCGGCGGCGGCAGAGAGGTCATTGTCGGTGGTCACTGCTGAGGGAGCGCAGCCGCTTGCAGCCAGCCGGCGAAGGGCTGGGTCCGGTCCGGGTCAACCAGCCGGATCTGGGCGGGAGCGTACTGGCCGACGAGCGCCCAGGCGGATCCAGGAGGTCCAGAGCGCCAGGCGTTGGCGGGGACCGATGGCTGTTCGACCCAACCGTGGGTGGTGCTCTGGCCGGTGTCGGAGCGCAGGCGGCCGGTGCGGCTGCTCTGGCTCTCGGTGGTGGTCGTCTGGGCGATGAACTCGCGGCCGGCCAGAGCCTCCAGAGTGCGCAGGGTCTCGGCGTCCGCGAGGCCGGGGAGGATGAGCTTGGCGCCAGCCAGAGTCAGGAAGCTCTGGGTGGCGGCCCCGCCCCAGCGGTCCTGGGCCTGGCGCAGGTCCTGAAGGGCGACCAGGGTGGTGATGTTGCGCCCGCCGCCCTCGGCCAGCATCCGGGGGAGGCCGGGCAGGGGGCAGATGGTGGCGGCCTCGTCCAGGGCGCAGAGCCAGGGGAGCTCGAGGGAGCCGCTTTGCCGGTCGCTGAGGCGGCGGGCGGCCTCGCGGACCTCCTCTACCAGCCCCACCACCAGGGGGGCGCCGTCGGTGGTGGCGTCGGACGGGGAGACGACGTAGACGGTGTGGACGGCAAGGAGGAAGTCCTGGGCGTCGAAGGGCAGGACCGGCTCGGCGTCGGCGGCCCGGCAGACGGCCTCGGTGTCGAAGGGGGAGAGGATCCCCTGGGCGGCGGACCAGATGCTGCCCCGCTCCCGATCCGGGGTGCGCAGCAGGCCCTCCAGGACCGCCTTCGCCGCCGGGGCCTCGGTGAGCGCCTCAAGGGGTCCGGAGCGCTGGGCGTGCACCCAGGAGCACATGGTGGCGGTGTCCCGCTCCCCACAGGCGGCGGCGTGGAGGGCCACCGCCACCAACTGGGTGGCTCGGGTGCGCCAGTGGGAGGCGTTCTCCACCCCCCGGCCGGCGTCCACCGCCAGCGCCTCCGCCCGCCTGCGGGCGGTGTCCCAGTTCCGGCCGCCCCGCAGCGGGGACCAGACCAGGCGGTAGGTGGCCGGGGGGAGGGGGTCCACGACGCCCAGGGGGTCGAAGATCCAGGGGATCCCCTGGCGGCCCCGCCAGCCGGCGGTGGCGTCCAGGACGTCGCGGCGGGTGGAGGTGACCAGCACCGGGCCGGGCCACGCGGCGACGTTCGGGATGACGACCCCCCTGGTCTTGCCGGAGCGGGGCGGCCCCAGGACCAGGGCCGCCATCTGGGGCGGGGCGGAGAGCCAGGCCCGGTCCTCCCAGCCCAGCAGGATCCGGTACCGCGGGGGATCCCCGACTGGAGGCTTGGAGGGGAGCTGGCGCTGAGGTCGCGGCGGTGGCGGGGCGTAGCGCCTCACCAGGAGCCAGCCGATGAGGCCGGCGATGAGCCAGATGACGGTGTAGGGCATGTCCCCCACCGGCCCGCCGCCGGCGATGATGGAGATGGCGGCCCAGACACCCCAGATGGCGGCGAGGACCTCGCGCCAGCGGCGGGCGAGCTCGGAGAGCAAGAGGCGGAGGAAGCGAAAGCTGCGGGCCATCAGGTGGAACCGGGCTCGGCGTCCCGCTGCGCCCGGGCAGCCACCTGAGCCTTGACGAACTCGGCGAACTCAGGGACCGGCACGGGGTCGTCCCAGGGAGCATCCGGTGGGGGGTGCTTGCTCTGATGGGCGAGGAGAGGCTCCCAGTCGCGCTGGAGCGGGGCCAGGCCCAGGGCCCACCAGTCGGCGGCCTCCCTGGGGTGGGAGTGAGGGGCGTAAGCGCGGGTCTTCCAAGCCTGGAGGGCCGCCAGGCGGTGGACCACCCAGCCGTGGGTGTGCCAGCAGGCGGGGACCGGGACGTCCTGGGCCCGGAGCCAGGCGGTGAAGGCCTGGAGGTCGGCGTACCGCAGGGCGAGCTGAGCGGCCGGGTACCGGTCCAGGTCCCACAGGCTGGGGGGAGCCGGCGCTTGCGGCCGACGGGTGCGTGGCACTAGTGTCCTGGAAGCGAAGTTCGTAGGCAAAAGCGGCGGACGCTGTCGAGGATCTCGTCGGCGGTCTTGACCCAGGTGAAGGGCCGCGGATCCTCGTTGTACGTCGCCAGGTAGAGGCGGATGGCGTCCTCGAGGGCGCGGACGCTCCGGTGGGTGCCCCGCCGGATCTGCCGCTCGGTGAGCAGGCCGAACCACCGCTCTACCTGGTTGATCCAGGAACTGTAGGTCGGGGTGAAGTGGACGTGAAAGCGGGGATGGCGGAGTAGCCAGCGGTGGATCAGCGGGGTCTTGTGGGTACCGTAGTTGTCCATCACCAGGTGGACGTCGAGGTCGGAAGGGGTCTGGTTGTCGATGCGGTCGAGGAAGCTCCTGAACTCGGCTGAGCGGTGCTGTCGGTGGATCTCCCCGATCACCGCGCCGGTGGCCACGTCGAAGGCGGCGAACAGCGAGGTGATGCCGTGGCGCCGATAGTCGTGGGTCCGTCGTTCCGCCAGACTGGGAGCCATGGGCAGGATCGGCTGGTCCGGTCCAGGGCCTGGATCTGTGACTTCTCGTCGACGCAGAGCACCAGCGCCGCCTCGGGCGGATGCAGATAGAGGCCGACGATGTCGCGCACCTTCTCGACGAACTGGGGGTCGTTGGAGAGCTTGAAGGTCTCGACCCGGTGGGGCTGCAGCCCGAAGGCGTTCCAGATCTGGCGCACCGTGGTATGGCTGAGCCCGCTCCGCTCCGCCATGCTCCGGGTACTCCAGTGGGTCGCCCCCCGGGGCATGGTTTCCAGGGTAGCGGTCACCACCTCTTCCACCTGGTCGTCGCTGACCCGTCGCGGAGCCCCGGGGCGCGGCTCGTCGAGAAGTCCCGCCACGCCCCGCTCGATGTAGCGCTTCCGCCATTTGCCCACCGTCTGCTCGGTGACCCGGAGTTCCCGCGCCACCTCACGGCTGGCGGCACCCTCGCCGCAGCGGAGCACGATGCGGGCTCGCTGGGCCAGACCGTTGCTGGAACGGGGCCGCGTCGTCCAGCGTCGAAGCACCTCGTGATCCTCGCCGGAGACGGTGAGCACGGCCTTGTGCGGGCGGCCTCGGGGCATGGCGTCCACCTCATCGTAGAGCCTAGCGTCGACCGCCTCATTATCTCAAATTACTTCGCTTCCAGGACACTAGTGGGCAATCCTGCGGCCTGCTGGCAGAGCACTGGTGGCCGCTCCCGGTGGTTGCTGTGTACGGCGATCACCGATGGAACGTCAAGAGAGTGCCCAGGCTGCGGTCGTGGTCAGCCCAGTCCAGCAGCTCGTGCGAGAACCCGGCTGGCGAGATCAACCCCCACTTCCTTGAGGGCGCTGCGGATCCCAGGCAGTGCCGACCGCAACCCCTTGGCCCGATCAGGACTGTGGGCTTCCAGCCGATCAGCCAGTTCTTCCAGAGCAGTACCCAGCCCCTCGACCGCGGCGTCGGGGTGCGGCCACACGCCGACGGCACGGAGCCCATTCGGGGTCAGCCGAGTCACCCAGTGCGGGTATGGCGATCCCACGGTGATGGCGCCTGCTTCGAGATAGCCGCCTCGGGCAAGCCGGGCCACTGAAGCAGCAACCGTCGAGGCATCGTCCGGCAGGCGCTCCAGGCGCAGTAGGAGTTCATCCATGCCTAGGAAGGAGCCGTCCGGCGAGGCGCGCAGTTCCCAGCCAGCGACAGCAGCCAAGACGGGGGCGTCGACACCAGTCCAGAGATCCGGGAGTGGATCCGTCAGCATGGACCCCAACGCTACCTGCCCCCTGGGTCAGGCGAGAGCCAGGCCTACCCCGGCCACGGCGACAGCCCCCAGACGCTTCCAGGAGGCATGGATAAGAAGCAGGAGGAGGGCGCATGCCAGAACCACCATGCCCGCGGCCCGTCCCACCGCCATCAAGAACCCTTCGGAGCCGCTCATATAAGGACCTCCAACTGAGGCACACCACGGCGCCTCGTGTTCCAAGGTTAGCACCACCTACTCTAGCCGGTCAAGCCAGTTTGTCCGGCAAACTGTTGGCCACATTGACTTTCGCGCCGTGGGCGTGCACAATGGTCGCGTGGAGCCGATCTACCTCGAGGTCGGGCAGCGGCTCAGGAGGGCCAGGCTCGCCGCTGGCCTGACCCAGGCGCAACTGGCGGACAGGGCCGAGTTGAGCCGGACTTCGATCACCAACATCGAGCTGGGCCGCCAGCGGTTCACTCTGGATGGCCTGGTTCGGCTGGCGGCGGGCGTGGGGGTGGATCCGGCCCAGCTGCTGCCCCCCGGAGATGGGACAAGGGGCCGGACTCTATCACGCAAGCTTCGGGGACTGGACCCCGAGGATCAAGCCGCCGTGGAGAAGGTCTTGCTCCAGGCGGAAGCCACAGGAAGGGGGGTGAAAGGTGGGAGACCCTGAGCAGGAGGCGGAGGCCCTGCTGCGGAGACAAGGGATCAGCATGGTCCCAGTGCCCGTGGAGGCACTCGTCCGGGACCTGGGCCTCCAGGTCGTCTACGAACCTCTGGACGACGAGGTGTCCGGCCTGCTGTACCGCGACGGGCCGGTGCAGGTCATCGGGGTCAACTCGAGGCAGGTGGCTGCCCGGCAGCGGTTCACAATTGCCCATGAACTCGGTCACTGGCAGCTCCACAAGGGCAGAGCAGTCCGAGTGGACCGGGCTGTCCGCATGAACTTCCGTCACCAGCGGGTGCGGGATCTCGAGGAGGTGTCGGCGAACAAGTTTGCGGCAGCGCTGCTGATGCCCCGATCGACTTTCACTCCCGACCGGCTCCGAGGACTCAAGCCAGGAGAAGGGCGCTTGGAGCTGGCCGTTCAGCGACTCGCTGCCCTGTACCGGGTGAGCCAGCAGGCGATGACCATCCGCCTCTTCGAACTGGGCGTCATCGACCCGACCTGAGCTGGGATGAGTGCTGGCAGTTCTCCGAAAAGCATGTCAGTTCGAATGCCTGTCGTCTCAACGAGGATCCGTGCGGCGGTTCGAGAACTACTCGTCGAGTGGACCCTCGGGACCATCGGCGACCTCTTCGAGTCCGAGGGGTTCAAGGCTGATCCGCAGCACGTGCCCAAAGTGAACGGGCAGCGACGCAGCTACGTCGAGAAGTTCTACGCCGCCATCGACTGGACCGACTGGGATCAGGTGCGACGGTACCTGCGCGTGGTGGAGCGGGTCCGCGACGAGTGCACCGAGCCAGAGTCGCTGCGGAGACTTGACACCATGCTCCGGCGCGACGGGTTCGAGATCGATGGGCGCGGCGTGATAGGCCTCCGGCAGATGGTGCTGACCGAGGAAGTGGTCCGCGGGCTGCCACCTGAGTCAGCGATACCTGGCCATCTCGAGCGGATGTGGGCCAGCGTCGAGGAGAGGCCGGAGCAAGCAATCAGCGCCGCCAAGGACGCCATCGAGGCTACCGCCAAGCACGCTCTCGCTGTGCTTGGCGTTGCCCTTTCTGGACGAGAGCGCTTCCCAGATCTGATCCAGCTTGTTCAGAAGGGACTCAAGCTTCACCCAGCCACTGTGGCACCGACCCAGGAGGGCGCCGACGCGATCAAGAAAGTTCTGGGCGGACTGGCGAACATTGCCCTGGGGGTCGATGACCTTCGGAACCTTTACGGCGACGGGCACGGGCGCCCCACCCGGCAGCTCAGGTTGACCCCTCGGCACAGCGGACTGGCGGCACGCTGCGCCGATGCCTATGTGCGGATGCTGCTCGAGACGCTCGAGGACCCCGGCGCGCCCTGGCGCCGCCAGGGATCCACCGCCACTGCCCATCACTCGGGCAGCTCTTCAGTGTCCGATAAGCACCGCTTCTCGGACACTGACTGAGCTACCATCCGGGGGTGCCCAGGAGGAGCCGGAGACCACCCGTGGCGGACCTGGACCCCCTCGCCCGGGGGATGGCCGAGGCCGCCCTCCTGGCGGTGCGCCGGGAGCAGAAGGCCCGCCAGGAGGCCGCCACGCGGCCCGGCCCGACGGCGCCCTCCCCGGAGGAGGCCCCCAGGGCCCTGGTCCCCGCCCTGGAGGCCGCCCGCGCCTACGCCGAGGCCTCCCGCAGCCCCGCCACCCGCCGCGCCTACCTCGCCGCCTGGCGGGCCTTCACCAGCTGGTGCGCCAGCCCGGAGGTGCCACCAGGGACCCAGCCTCTCCCGGCCCGCCCGGCCCTCGTGGCCGCGTACGCGGCCCACCTGGCCCAGCTGGGCCGCCGCCCCAGCTCCATCGCCCCGGCGATGGCCGCCATCTCCGTGGCCCACCAGGCGGCCGGCCACCCCTCCCCCACCCGGACCGCGGAGGTGCGGGCGGTGCTCGCCGGGATCCGCCGGGCCCCTGGGGCCGCCGGCCCCGGATCCAGGGGCAAGGCCGCCCTCGAGACCCCGGCGCTGCGGGCAGCCCTGGCCACCCTGCCCCAGGGCACCCTCCGCGGGCTCCGGGACCGGGCGATGCTCCTCCTGGGCTTCGCCGGCGGGCTGCGCCGCTCCGAGCTGGTCGGGCTGGATGTGGAGGACCTGGAGCCGGCCCCGGAGGGACTCAAGGTCACCCTGCGGCGCTCCAAGACCGACCAGGAGGGCCGGGGCCGGCTGGTGGGCATCCCCTGGGGCCTCCACGAGCAGACCTGCCCGGTGCGAGCGGTGCGGGCGTGGAGGGAGGTGGCAGGGATAAGCTCAGGACCGCTCTTCCTCACCGTGGACCGGGCCGGGCGCCTCCTGCCGCAACGCTGCTCCGAGCGGGCCGTGGCCAGGGCGGTGCAGCGGGCCGTGCGGGGCTCCGGTGGCGAGCCCGAGCGCTACGGCGCCCACAGCCTCCGCTCCGGCTTCGTCACCTCCGCCGCCCACGCCGGGGCCCCCACCTGGGCCATCCAGCTCCAGACCGGCCACCGCTCCCTCGCCCAGCTCCACGCCTACGTCCGCCCCGCCACCCTCTTCCAGGAGAATGCCGCCCGGTACGTGGGGCTGTGAGGAGCGGGCCCTAACGGTGAGGGGCGGAAATAGGTGCCAAGACCGCGGCTACCGCTCGGACCGGGTGCCGACATCCCACCTCTTGTTGGTGGACCACCCTGTATACAGCTTTTCGTCGATCAGCTTGAGCATGATGGGGATGTCGTCATCTTGGAGCACCAATTGATCATTCTGAAGTAGGCGGTTGTCATCGAGGTTCTGTTTCTGCATTTCGGCGCGCAGGGCAGGGATCGTGAACTTTGAGCCAAAGGCGCGGCGCTCATACATGCCGCGAAGTTGTTTGGCGACCCGCCCACCCCTATCACACAGTGCACACAGTCGTTGCGCAGTGTCGCCGTCCAGGGGTAGGGCTGTCACCGCGGCCTGGCTCCACACCGAGAAGCGGGCGGTCATGGTGTCTATGTCGCGGAAGACGGCCTCGAAGGCGCTGACGTCTAGCACAGCGATGGCCATATCCGTGACGACCATGTCGAACGACCGCTCGAAGACGAGCACGGGTGGCTCAATCCGCGTGAGACGGTCCCCGAAGTTGGTCAGCAGCCTGCCCGAGAGCCCTGCCTTGTACGGGTTCCACCGGTCGACGAAGGCGACGCGGGAGTCGGGGTTGTCGCCGACTACGGCAGCGTAGAAGGCAAACGACTGCTTCTTGAGGTCACGGGCGTTCAGTTGGGGGAGTGACGACGCGGCTGCCAGAACCATGCCCGCCCCCGGATCGACCTCGACCTGCGGCGGCTCGGCTGGCGCACTTGCCGAGCGGCGGCCCCGTCGCGGCTCCGGGCGATGCGCAACAAGGGCGGCGGACGGCACGAGGACGTAGTGGGAGGCGCCGTCGTAGTCGAGGTCATCGGCGTACTCCATCGCGGTGCGCTCGGCAATCGCCGTCAAGGTCGCCTGGCAGATTGCCCGCAGCTCGTCGGCCACGTCCTTGTTCATGGCGATGCGGTGGCCCTTGAAGTTCCGACCGGAGCGCTGTGCCACGACGAGCGTGACAGCACCGCTCGTGTCGATGGCGGCTGGATCGAAGGCGAACCCCGTCGCAGGGCTCACGGCGTGGGCGCCTTGCTTCCCACGGCAACCCGTACGTCGGCATTGAGCGACACGACCTGCACGACGTCGTCGATCTGGGGCGAGCCCGGCACGACGAGGTGTCCGTTCCACCCCCCGTCGGTCCGGATGGCGATCACCCTCCGGCCGAGAAGGTAGAGAGTCGGGTTGACCTGGGTCATCTCAGACCGCACATATACCAGGCCGGTAACGAGCAGGAAGATCGCATACGCCACGACGTCGCGGGCCGTCGGCTCGGCGACGGTGAGGAAGGGTAGCAGGTAGGTGGCAAGATACCCGACCACCTCCGGGCCGGCGTCGCGGATCTGGGCGAGACGGATGGGCTCGGCTGCCGTGCGCCGCGTGACGCCGAAGACGATCCAGAGCATGTCGGCGAAACCGACCGCGGCGATGACGCCGCAGGCGATCTCCAACCACGCCGTCTGGAAGCGGATTGCGAGGAGAACAAAGAGGAGGACGTAGGAGCCGAGAAAGAGGCGTGCTCGGCGCGCAGCCTCGGTCATCATCCAGTCCGCCGCGAGCGGTACTCGGACATCAGGGTTCCTAGCTGTTCCCCCCCACGCCTTCTTTCAGCGGCCCACGTTCCAGGGAGCAGCGGCCCACTCGGGCTTTGGAGTGAGGCTGGAACCAGCTCTTGAAGAGGGATCCCGAGTCGACTTCGGAATGCCTCGGCGTAGGCCAGCGGACTGGTCCGGTCGCGGGCCAGATCGTGCCAGACAGCGATCGGGTCGGCCGCCGTCCCGTCTTGGCGCGCGGCGGCGCAGCCA
>JAJYWM010000199.1 GCA_021791455.1 bacterium
CGAGAGACTGGCCCTCGACCGATTCGGAGAGCCGCCGTTCCAACCTGCCCCGGCCCCGAATCCACCTCCAGCACCCATACCCCTCGAGCCCGGTGGGTCGTCCGGCTTCATCCAGGGCATTCCCGCCGCGCCGGGTGAGGCGATGGGCCGGGTGGTCCATCTGATTCAGCCGACGCTTGAAATACCGGACCGGGCCGCCGGGTCCCAGGAGGAGGAGAGCGGGGCCCTGAGGGCCGCCCTGGAGGCAACCAGGGAGGACCTGAGCCAGCTCCGAGAAGCCACCAGTCGGCGCGCCGGTGAATACCAGGCGGCGATCCTAGACGCTCAGATGCTTTTCCTGGAGGACCCCGAGCTGCTGGAGGGGGCGAAGGCGGAGATCGACCGGGGCTCGGGAGCGGCCCGCGCGTGGTCCGAGAGCGTGGCCCTAGCCATGTCAAAGTGGGAAATGATCAAGGACGAGAACCTCAGAGCCCGGGCGCTGGATCTAGAAGGGGTCTCCCGCCGAGTTTTGGCCCACATTCTCGGGGCGGGCACCGCAGCTCCGACCGGGGTCGGGATTCTGGTCGCCGAGGAGCTCACTCCCACCGACGCCGCTGGTCTTGATCGGAAGACCGTCCTCGGGATCGCGGTCGCGGGCGGGGGTCCCACCTCCCACTCGGCAATCCTGGCCCGCGCCCTCGGGATACCGGCTGCGGTGGGACTGGGTGCCAGGGTGCTGGAGATAGCTGAGGGGACCGTGGTGATCCTGCAGGGTGACTCGGGCAGGCTCGTCCTCGACCCCAGCCCGGCGGACCTGGCTCGAGCTTCGGCGAGTGGGGCAACGGCTCCTTCCAAGCCCGCGACCATAGCGGCCGCGGTCCGCACCGCAGATGGGGTCGCCATCGAAGTCGCTGCCAACATCGGATCGATCGCCGACGCCCGCGCGGCCGTCGCCGCAGGAGCGGATGGGGTGGGCCTTCTCAGGACGGAGTTCCTGTTCCAGGACGCTCCCGCCCTGCCAAGTTCGGAGGAGCAGCGCGAGGTGTACCGGGACATTTGCTCCATCCTCTTCCCCCGGCCGCTGACCATCAGGACCCTCGATGTGGGGGCGGACAAGCCGCTGCGCTACATCCACCGCCCCAGCGAGGAAAACCCGGCTCTGGGGGTGCGGGGCCTGCGCTTGGGACTGCAGAGTCCGGAGCTGCTTTACGGCCAGGTCCGCGCCATAGTCGCGGTCGCCACCACCCACCGGGTGCGCCTGATGTTCCCCATGGTCGCCACCGTGGCCGAGATCGTCGAGGCGCGCCGGGTCGTCTCTCGGGTGATCCAGGATCTCGCCACCCCGGACTGGCGCGGCTCCCTCGAGGTGGGGATCATGGTCGAGACGCCCGCGGCGGCACTGACCGCCAACAGGCTGGCTTCCGAGGTCGACTTCTTCTCGATCGGGACCAATGACCTCTCCCAGTACACCCTGGCTGCGGATCGCACCAACTCCGAGGTTGCCGCCATGGCCGACCCTCTGCATCCGGCGGTGCTCCGCCTCATAGGGGAGACAGCCGCAGCCGGACGGTCACAGGGCAAGTGGGTTGGAGTCTGTGGAGAGCTGGCGGGGGACGCCCTGGCGGTGCCCCTCCTGATCGGCCTGGGGGTAACCGAGCTATCCATGACTCCGGCTCTGATTCCCGCGGCCAAGGCCGCCGTCAGGCGGGTCGACTCGGACACCGCGAGGCGGCTCGCCGACCAAGCCCTGGGCCTGGCGTCCGCTCTGGAGGTGCGCGATCTTCTGGCGGCAGGTCGATAGGGTGGCGGCCGCCAGGCCCCGTGACTGCTAGGATCGGGTGGTGGCGCCGGTGCGTTGCCGGACGGCGGGCCGAGCGTGTGATCGGCTCATTGATGAGGAAGGAAGGTCAGTGGGTCCTCGCTTCGAGTCATGACCCAGGACTTGTCGCCCGCCGCTGAGCGGGAAGGCCCCTCGTCTCGATGTCTGTGCCAATGAGAGTACCGAACGTCGACTCCGCGACATCTCAGGTGGCAGGAGCGCTCGCCTCGGAGCGGCGGGGGCGGGGGTGGCAGACGGGGCTGGTGACCGGTGCCACGGGCCTGCGGCTGGTCCTGGCCCCGGTTGTGATGGCCCTGGTTCTGGCTCACCTCGATCTTCCGGCCGCGCTGCTCTTCCTGATAGCTGCTCTCACCGACTATCTGGACGGGTATCTGGCCCGCCACTGGCGGGTCAGCACTGCGACCGGGAGCTTTCTCGACACGACAGCCGACAAGGTGCTGGTGACGGCGGCCCTGATCGGACTGGTCGCGATCTCTCGCACCAGCTCCTGGGCGGCCCTGGTGATCATCGGCCGCGAGATGGTGATCATGGGCCTTCGCGGGTCCGCAGCGATGCAGGGAGTTCTGATCACGGCCTCCCAGCTGGGCCGGGTCAAGGCGGCCATCCAGTTCCTGGCGATACTCGTATCGGTTCTCAATTTGGACTCCGGTCTGGGACCGCTGGGGCTGGACCAGTGGGTCATGGCGCTGGCTGTCCTCATAACCTTCGGCTCGGGGGTCGACTACCTCATTCGGTTTGCCCAGGTTGCGGTCCGTCAGCGGCCGCCGGAGGATCAGCGTCGGTGAGCTCGGGGCCCCCGGTCCTGGTGCTCGGGGCAAGTGGCTTCATCGGATCCGCGCTGACCCGAGCGCTGGTGGGCAGCGGCCGTCGGGTCAGGGCGGGCGTCAGGTCCCGCCCTGCCGGCGAGCAACTCCGCCGCAGCGGGGCCGAGCCGGTCGCGGTCGACCTGCTGGACCCAGCCAGTCTTCGCCAGGCGGCCAGTGGATGCTCTGTCATATTCCACGCCGCCGGCCTGAACGCAATGTGTCCCAGGGACCCTGGACCCCTGTACCAGGTGAATGTTCAGGGCACTCGCAACGTGGTCGCGGCGGCGGCGGCCGCCGGGGTCTCGAGGCTCGTCTACACTTCCTCGGCGGCCACAATCGGAGAGGCCCACGGCACCGTAGCGACCGCGGACAGCCCCCACCGCGGCTGGTTTTTGTCCAACTACGAACGATCCAAGTTCCTGGCCGAGCGGCAAGCCCAGGTGCTGGCGGGGGAACTGGGAGTCGAGCTGGTGTGCGTGAACCCATCCTCGGTGCAGGGGGAGGGGCGCACCGGAGGGACCGCCAGGTGGCTCATCCGCTACGCGGATGGGCGACTCCGCTGGATGGTCGACACCAGGGTGAGTCTCGTCGGGGTGGCCGACTGCACCACGGCCCACCTGCTGGCCGCGACGGTGGGCGTGCCCGGGCGGCGCTACCTGGTGAGCGGCTTCACCATGGAGATAGGAGAGCTGATGGAGGCTGTGGCGGAGGTGACGGGTCATCGCTATCCGGTGCGGCTGGTTCCCGCCTTCGTGGCGCTCGGCGCGGGCGGGCTGGCGGGCACTCTCTACCGACCTTTCTCTCGCCGGCCTCCCATCTGCTCGGAGATGGTGCGCACACTCCTGCACGGGCATGCCTACGATGGATCCAGGGCGGCCCAGGAGCTTGGCTTCGAATACCAGCCGGTTGCGGATTTCATCCGATCCACCCTCGCCTGGTATTCGCAGCAGGGGCTGATCCGCCAGCGCATCGGGATGGGGGCCGGCTGATTCCCACAGCCGGAAGTTCCCAGACCTATACTCGGCAGGAAGGCTTGGCCCTGTGACTTGGCTGAGAGGCCCCTCCATACGAAGGTGCGGATGGTAGATGAACCGGAGGGCCGGAGGCCCAGTCCCTGGCGCAAGGCATATCGCCGGGATCGCGACCTGCCCTGGGCGCGAAGCCCCGCGGCGCGTGCCCTGCGCTCCACCTTGCTGAACTTCGTCATCGGGCCGGTCCTGCGCTACTACGGCAACCCCAAGGTGGTCGGCTTGGAAAACCTGCGGGGCCTCAAGCCACCATTCCTGCTGGCCGCCAACCATTCCAGTCACCTGGACACCCCCGCGATCCTGCTGGCCCTTCCTCCCAGGCTGAGGCGGAGGACGCTGGTGGCAGCGGCCGCCGACTACTTCTTTGACGAAGCGTGGAAGGGTGCCCTGGTGGCCCTCACGGTGGGGGCCATCGCCGTGGAGAGGGAGCGCCCTCCCCGGCAGTCCGTCAAGCTGGTCCGGCGGCTTTTGGCCGAGGGGTGGAACCTCGTGGTCTTCCCGGAGGGGGGCCGCAGCGCCGATGGCAGGCTCCACAAGGGCAAGCGAGGAATCGCCCATCTGGCGGCGGCGGCCGGGGTCCCGGTGGTTCCGGTGGGGGTGGTGGGCACCTTCGCGGCCCTCCCGGCCGGCTACCACTGGCCCAGGAAGGCGCAGGTGGTGGTGCATTTCGGGGCTCCTCTGTTCACCGACGGGCGCCCCAAGCCGGGCCCGGGGCCCGGAGGGCTTCGCAACGCCACCGAGGGGATCATGGCCTCGATCCAGGCGCTGACGGGGCAGGAGCTGGCCTCCGACGGGACGGCTCGCACCGAGCCCAGCGAGCGGGTGACAGGCGGCTGAACGCCAGCCCTTGATTGCTTTGGCCTGGGCTTCACGAGTTCAGAAGGAGTAGCCGGGTGGAAATTGGAGCGGGCGCAGCGGCCGTTGGGGTGGTCATGGGCTCAAGTTCGGATTGGGAGACGATGGCAGCCTGCGCCGAGCGATTGCAGGACCTGGGCGTCGTTTATGAGACCAGGGTGGTTTCGGCTCACCGCACCCCCGACCTGCTCTTCCAGTGGGCCGAGAGCGCCGAGGCCCGCGGTCTGCGGGTGATCATCGCGGGGGCCGGTGGAGCGGCCCATCTGCCCGGGATGATGGCGGCCAAGACTCATCTGCCGGTGCTGGGCGTGCCCATCGAGTCGCATTCCCTGCGCGGCTTGGACTCGCTGCTGTCGATCGTGCAGATGCCCGCCGGGATTCCGGTGGCCACCCTGGCCATCGGCAGGGCGGGAGCGGTCAACGCCGCCCTGTTGGCAGCCTCCATTCTGAGCCTCACCGACCGCGGGCTCCGAGGACGGCTGCTGGCCTGGCGGAAGGCCCAGACGGAGAGCGTGATGACCCTCCCGCCTCCCGGCCCTCTCAAAACAGGGGGTAGCTGAACGGTGGGGTCAAGGATCGGCTGCCTGGGGGGCGGTCAACTGGGCCGGATGATGGCCCTTGAGGGATATCCCCTGGGGCTCAGCTTCACCTTCTTGGACCCGGCGCCCGACTCTTGCGCCGGTCAGGTGGGCGGCCGCCTCATAGGCCCGTACACCGATCCCGCGATGTTGGCCGAGCTCGGGGCCCGCTCTGACCTCGTGACCTTCGAGTTCGAGTCGGTCCCGCAGGAAGCCGCCGCGCGCTTGGCCTCGAGCACCGAGGTCTTTCCCGGCCCGCGGGCCCTCGCGGTGGCCCAGGATCGCCTCCTCGAGAAGCGGATCTTCGCCGACCTCGGGATTCCGACCGCGGAACATGCCCGTGTCGACGGACCGGAGGACTTCGACGCCGCCTGGGCCAAGGTCGGCCACCCGGCGCGTCTCAAGTCGAGGCGACTCGGGTACGACGGCCACGGCCAATCTCAGGTGGCGAGCAGGCAGGACATGGAGCGCGCATTCTCGGCTGTCGGCGGGGTGCCGAGCATCCTGGAGCGCGAGGTCGCGTTCGAGCGTGAACTCTCGATCATCTCGGTCAGGTCAAGGACGGGGGCCGTCGCCTTCTATCCCCTGACGGAGAATCATCATGAGGATTCCGTTCTGCGCCTCTCTCTGGCACCGGCTCCGGGGCTCACCTCCAGGCTGCAGGCCGAGGCGGAGCAGCTGTCCTTGGCGGTGATGGACGAGCTGGAATACTGCGGGGTGCTGGCGGTCGAGCTGTTCCAGGTGGGAGATCGTCTCGTGGCCAATGAGATGGCTCCCAGGGTCCACAACTCGGGTCACTGGACGCTGGACGGCGAGGTGGTCTCACAGTTCCAAAACCATCTTCGGGCAGGGTTGGGGTGGCCCCTCGGTGCCACCGGCACCGTGAGGCCACATGCGATGGTGAACGTGCTCTCGGCAGCACCCGAACGGGAGCGGCTCCTAGGGGTGCCCCTGGCCAGGGTACACCTGTACGGCAAGCAGCCCAGGGCGCTGCGCAAGCTGGGACACGTCAACCTCAGCGGGGGAAGCCCCGCCGAGGTGAGCGCGGCGGTGCTTGAGACCGGAGCCATCCTGCAGGCTTCGTTACCCGAGCCACGGCACTCGGGATCGTACTGGCCGTAGTGATCGACGAGGTCGAGCTGTCCCTGGGGTCTGTGGTCGGGCACTCAGAGCAAATCATGCACCTGCGGCGGGAGGTCGCCGCGGGTTCGGTATCCCACGCCTACTGGATCTCGGGCCCCGCCCGGATAGGCAAGACGACGGTGGCGCTCGCGCTGGCCTGGGAACTGCTCGCGGCCGGCGGCTGGCCCAATGGGTTGCTGGACCACCCCGACCTGTGGTTCGACGACGCCTCTGGCAACTTGAAGATCGAGCGCATAACGGACCGGGACGGCGACCCGGGCGAGGGTCCTACCCTGCAGCACTTCCTGAGTCTGACCTCGTATGCCGGGGGGCCCAAGGTGGCGGTCATCGCGAACGCCGAGCGCCTGACCCTGGAGGCGGCCAACAGCCTGCTGCGCATTCTGGAGGAGCCACCTCCGGGATCGGTCATCTGCCTAACCACATCCCGCCCGCAGTCGGAGCGGCTCCCGAGCACGCTGCGCAGCCGGTGCACCCAGATCCTCCTGGGTCCCGTGGATCAGCCCACCATCGCCGCTTGGCTGGTGGGCCGGTCGGGCTGTTCGACCAGCGCCGCGGAGGTGGCCGCGTCCCTCTCGCAGGGCGCGCCGGGGCTGGCTCTGGAGCTGATCGCGGACCCGGAGCTTGAAGAGCGCAACCGCGCCGCCGTCGCAGCCCTGGTGGGCTGCTCTGAGCGAGGACCGGGCGGCCTCCTCCAGGTGAGCCAGGAAGTGGCTGAGCGCGGGCGCAGCCGAGATCAGGTCATCCTCACGGTCCGCAACTGGGTGGTCTTCCTGAGGGAGTGCTGCCGGCTGGCGGCAGGAGTCGGTGCCAGGCCGGGACTCCCCATCTGGAGTGACCAGAGCCGGGCGCTGGCGGCCGAGCTCGGGCTCGCGGAGTGCCTGAGGCGCTACGATCTTGCTCTGGACTCGCTGTCCAGGTTGGACGAGGGTGCCAACCCGAGGCTGGTCCTGGACAGGTTTCTGCTGCTCGCCTTCTTGGGGCCCCAGGCCCCGAGGCGTCTCGCGGGCGGCGGAGAACCACGGGCCGACCGTTCGGATATGCGCTGAGGTGCAGTTATGACGATGACGGTGGGAGTGAAGTTCCGGCGCCACGGGCCGCTCAACTACTACAGCCCCGGTGACGGGGATCCGCCGCCGGGGACCAAGGTGGTGGCCGAGGTGGCCAGGGGGTTGGAGATAGGCGAGGTGGTGATGGCGGCGGCTGACCTCGATCCCTCCATGCTGCCGAACCCGTTGCCCCCCCTCCTGCGGGAGGCGACTCCTGAGGACCTGCTGCAGCGGGCGTCCCTGGACAGCCGCCTACCCGAGGCGATGCGCCTGGCCCGGGAGCTGGTGGAGGAGCGCCACCTTCCGGTCAAGATCGCCAGGGCGGAGATCAGCTTCGACGGTGCCAGGATCCTCTTCGACCTGACGGCGGAGCGGCAGACGCAGTACCAGGATCTGGCCAAGGAGCTGGCGACCAGGCTGCGCTGCCGAGTCGAGCTCCGCCAGATCGGCAGCCGCGACGAAGCTCGCATCCAGGACGGGTACGGGCCCTGCGGGAACCGCCTTTGCTGTTCCTCCTGGCTCAAGGAATTCGTTCCGGTGACGATCAAGATGGCCAAGGAGCAGGGACTCCCCCTCAACCCCACCAGGCTGAACGGCATGTGTGGCAAGTTGAAGTGCTGCCTACAGTATGAGAACGAGCAGTACGTGGACCTCAAGAGGCGTCTGCCCAAGGCTGGGGCCCAGCTTCAACTTGCGGATGGGGCGGCCGTCATCACGGAGATCAGCCTGGTCCGGGAGCAAGTGTTGGTCACCATGACCGAGAGCGGCACCGTGATGGCGATCCCGGCGGCCGACCTGATGCAGGAGCCCAGGGCGGCCGACGAAGGGGCGGGGCAGCCACGCCGCCGCCACCGCAGGGGGGCAGCGCCCAGAGACTGATCCAAGGAGGGCCGGGAGGGGCGTCCGCTACCCCATCCGACTCGGCGACCGGCCAAGTCCGGGAGTCGGCAGCCGGGATGCGGCTGGTTCAAGCACACCGCCGGCCACCACCAGGCGCAGGACTCTGTCCGCCGCGGCCAGGTCAGCTTCACCAACCTGACTGGCAAGGCTGTGATTGAGCTTGTCGATGACCTCCACCACGGCCTTGGCATAGGCCCATCCGGTCTCGGTCAGCGTGATCTGCGTCGCCCTGGCGTCAAGCGGGCTGGGCCGAGTCTCCGCCAGGTCGCGCGCGGTCAGGCCGCGGACGATCTTGCTGGCGGCCTGGCGGCTCACGCCGATGGCTCGGGCCAGGCGCCCGATCGAGAGGGGCCCGGTCAGCAGCAGACGCATGCTGGCGGCGTCTGTGACCCGGTAGGCCGAGAACCCCCGCCTCGCCAATTCCTCTGCCATCG
The DNA here is from genome assembly GCA_021791455.1 of bacterium. The sequence continues at coordinate 8,610 of JAJYWM010000199.1, forward strand.
AAAGAGTCCAGCTCCTGCGTGCCAGCGCGAGCAGGTCGCCAAACCGGTAGGGAGTTGCCATCACCGCCATGGCCTTCTATGATACCGATATGCAACCTGGTTGCCTAAATTCCGGGCGCAAACCGTCGTGGTCGGCGTCAGGCGCTCCACGCCGCCGTCCGGTCCGCCCGTGATCAGCGTCATCCTGATCGGGCTAGGGGTCGGAGCCGGCGCGCTAGCGCTGCTGGCGCTGCACCTGCTCCCGACCGGGCTGTCGCCGGTGCGCAACCCGGTCAGCCAGTACGGCATCCCCCGTATCGCGCGGGCTACCGGGTCCAGACCATCGCCTATGCGCTGGCTGGTGTCGGCGCCGCCATTGGCATGGCGGCGATCCCCGGCTCCAGCCTAGTCGTCGGACTGCTGCTCCTGTTCGCGGCCTCCCGCCTGGCTATCAGCTGGTTTCCCATGGACACGTCCGGCACCACCCCGACGGTGACCGGAGTCGCGCATGGAGTGCTGGCGGCCATCGCGTTCGGATCGGTCGGGCTGGCAGCGTTGCGGCTGCCAACGGTGCTGTCCAAGGATGGGCTGTACCCCGGCATCGGCCTGGGCAGCGGGGTACTCGCCGCGGGGATGCTCCTCTGCTTCATCCTGATGGCCGTGGAGCGGCGCTCGCGGTCTAGCCACTATGGGCTGGTCGAGAGGATCTTCTACGGCTCCATGACGGTCTGGCTGGTCCTGGTGGCGTTGCTGGTGCTCCCCTGATCGCGAGCCGGCGTGCCCCTCGGCGATAACCGCTGGTCACTTCAGGATCGCCTGGTCGTCCCCCTGCCTCTCGCCCTCGGCCCTAGCCGCCGCTAGCGGCGCCGGCTGCCCAACCACCGCCACAGGGAAGCGGCGATGGTTCCCAGGATGAGGCCGCCGAGGGCATAGACCATGGAGTTGCGGGCCAGGTGGCGCTGCTCCGGAACCGGCGGGACGATCTCCAGCTCGGGAACCGTCGGGTCCGTGGCGGGGGCATCAGCAGCCGTCTGCGGTTCCTCCACGGGAAGCGCTGCCGGGCCGAACTCTGAGAGCTCCTGCTCCAGCGACCTCCGGAAGCGGGAGATGGCTGCGCGCACCGCTCGGTCGCGCGCCTCCTGGCTGACCTCGTTGAGGCGGCCCCGTCCGTCGACCAGTACCGTGAGCCGGAGGTCGCAGCGGTCGTCCCCTACCGGCTTGAAACGGGCGCGCACCTCCACGTGGGCCCTGCCCGTGCCGCGCACCTCGCGCCCACTCAGAGTCCAGGTCACCCGGTGGTCGGGGTCGTCCAGGTGCTGTCGAGCGTATCCGCGGTAGGTGACAGAGTGTCCGTCAAGGGTGATGCGGAGAGTTCCCCGGCCGCTGCCGGACGGGGTCAGCCCAGGGAGCAGTCGAAGCACGGCTCCCCTCTCCACCAGCAGCCCCCAAACCTCATGGCTCGGGGCATCCAGCTCCATCGATTCGATGAGCGTCACGGTCGTTCCTCCCGGTCCTCAGGTGACTCGGCGCGAGCTGGGTCGGTGCGCGCCTCCGACGGCGGGGTGTCCACCAGCGGCGGTTGGGGAGCCGGCTCCCATCCCGGAAGGTGCCCCCCGCCCCTCGGAGTCGGGTCCGGAGGGGTGGCCGGGGGCTGCCGCGGCGGCCCGATCGCGACTATATCCCCAAGAGACCGCCCTTGATCCTCGCGCCAGACCACTATGGAGTTGCCCAGAAGGTCTTCGGGGCCGCGATGGTCAGGTCTGAACGCCAGCAGGATGCTGCCTCCCACGAACTGGAAGAAGTTCAGGTAGAGTCCCACGCCGGGGATCAACCAGGGAACCCAGAAGGGCAGCGATCTCAAGACCACGTCCCTTACCAGCAGGGGTCCGCCGTCCACCCTGGTGATTCGCAGGCCGACCACCAGCTTGCCTACCGTGGCCGAGAAGGCGAGGTAGGTCCCGATGAGGTAAAGGGCGGTGACAGCTTCGATCACGATGAAGAAGTGAAGGTTGGCGGCGGCGTAGCCGGGGGTGTGGGAGAGAGCGGCCGACACGCCCTGCTTGGGGTGCTGGGTCAGGTAGTTGTCGGCCCGCGACACGGTGGGCCCGGCGATCAGGACGTAGGCGATGATCTCCGGCACGAGAAGGATCAGGAAATCGAGGAAGGCGGCCAGAAATCGCGGAGCGACGGGTAGCGGGTGGGCCCGATACGGGGCCGGGAGCTGACTCAACTGTGATCCTCTCTGCTTCCAGGGTCCGCGCCTGCCGCATCGGCTGAAAACGCCTGTAACCTGGGATTCTATGGCCGCGCGGCCCAAGGGCAGGGGCGGCCCGGAAAGACGAAGTTGTAACGATCGTGCGCCGGGAGGTCGCCGCGCGGTGCCGGTCTAATACCCTTGGCGGCATGCAGAAGCCCAGAAGGGGCTCTTCAAAGGCGCTTTGGCCTGCAGCGATGTCCCCGGTGGGGACGCTGGACCCAGGGCGTCTCCGGAGGGGTTCTCGAGGGCAGGGAATGGTTGAGTACGCGCTGATCCTGATGCTGGTTGCCATGGTCGTCATCGTCATCATGGTGGTGCTGGGGCACCACGTCGGGGGGATGTATTCCAACATCTCCAACGGCATCCAGCAGGCAACCTCCTGACCCTGTCCCCGGGCCCCTCCGGGCCCTCTGCTATTCTCGGAGCAGAAGTAGGGCTGCCAGGCATAGCGGCCCAGCGCTGGTTTGAGGAGTTCCAACCCGGATGACCTACGTCATTGGTGAGACCTGCATCGACGTCAAGGACAAGTCGTGTGTGGAAGTGTGCCCGGTGGACTGCATCATCGGCGATGATGAGGACCGGATGCTCTTCATAGACCCCGAGGAGTGCATCGACTGCGGCGCCTGCGTTGATCCCTGTCCGGTCGACGCCATCTACGCCGAGGAGGACCTGCCCCAGGAGTGGCAGGAGTACACCGGGATCAATAAGGAGTACTTCACCGACCGAGACTCGGCCAGAGCCAAGGTCGCGGTGAAGGTCGCGATCCCCGTCGAGCCGGGCTGATCGGCGTCACTTCGGAGATAGTACCCATAGCCATAGCCGCCTTCATCGTGTAATCCACCTGATTCCTGGTGGCCAAAGCGGTGTTAGCCTCTTCCCAGTCGGCAACCGTCTTCGAGGAGGAACTGCATGGCCATGGCGCTGGAAGGCAGGTTGGGCACCACCCCTGGAACCGATCCCCAGGCGGTGATCGCGTACGCCAGGGACCAGGGGATCAAGTTCGTCGACTTCCGCTTCAGTGACCTCCTGGGACAGTGGCAGCACTTCAGCATCCCGACCTCGGAGCTGACCGAGAGGTTGTTCGCCGAGGGCATCGGGTTCGATGGCAGCAGCATCAAGGGCTTCCAGCAGATCCATGAGAGTGACATGCTGCTGTTCCCCGACCCCAGGACCGCCTGCGCCGACCCGGTGCTGGAGGTGCCGACTCTCTGGCTGATCTGCGACATCGTGGATCCCGTCACCAAGAGCCGCTACAGCCGGGATCCGAGGTTCATCGCCCAGAAGGCGGAAGCGTATCTGCGAGCGTCGGGAATCGCGGACACCAGCTTTTGGGGGCCGGAGATGGAGTTCTACATCTTCAACTCCATCCGCTTCGATCAGACCGTGAACGAGGCGTACTACCACATCGACTCTGTGGAGGGGATCTGGAACAGCGGCAAGAACGGGGTGCCGAACCTGGGCTTCCGCCCTCGGATGAAGGAGGGGTACTTTCCGGTGCCGCCGGTCGACAAGCTCCAGGACCTGCGGAGCCGGATCTCACTGGCCCTGGCTGACGCGGGCATCGACGTCGAGGTGCACCACCATGAGGTGGGCACCGCCGGTCAGACCGAGATCGACATGCGCTACGACACCATGGTCGCCATGGCGGACAAGGTGATGACCTTCAAATACATCGTGAAGAACGTCTGCTACCGGGAAGGGTTCAGCGCCACCTTCATGCCCAAGCCGCTGTTCGGTGACAACGGCAGCGGGATGCACACCCACCAGTCCCTCTGGAAGGAGGACATACCCCTCTTCTTCGACCAGGATGGCTACGCCCTGCTGTCAGATCTGGCCCGCTGGTACATTGGCGGCCTCCTCGCCCACGCCCCCGCTCTGCTGGCGTTCTCAGCGCCCACCACGAACAGCTATCGACGCCTGGTGCCCGGTTATGAGGCTCCCATAAAGTTGGCGTACAGCGCCAGGAACCGCAGCGCCTGCATCAGGATCCCAACCTACAGCGAGCGCCCCCAGCTGCGGCGCCTGGAGTTCCGCTCCCCCGATGCGATGGCCAATCCTTACCTGGCATTCTCCGCCATGCTGATGGCCGGCCTGGATGGCATCCGCAATAAGATCGAGCCGCCAGCACCGGTTGAGGGCGACCTCTATGAGATGACCGGCGAGGCAGCCGCCGAGGTTCGCGACCTGCCAGGAAGCTTGGCTGAGGTGCTCACCGCCCTGGAACAGGACCAGGATTTCCTGTATCAGGGAGGCGTCTTCACCGACGACCTGGTGGAACACTGGATCACGATGAAGCGCGAGCGCGAGGTCGATCCGGTGAGGCTGCGGCCACATCCCTACGAGTTTCTGCTGTACGCGGACAGCTGATTTGGGAGCCGCCGCCCCGGCGCGGGCCGGGGCGGCGGAGTCCGTCGGAGGAAGGGCCGACGGAAGGAGGGAGTAGGACGCGGCGCCCGTCGCCGTGAAGGGGTGCGGCGGCGGATGTCCTGAAACCAGGCTAACCCGGCCGGGGCTGCTCAGGGCTGTTGTTGCCAGCTTGTCACGGACGTCGCGAGGCGGTGATCCAGCCTGTCAGCCGCTCCCGGCTCCCGCCGCTGGCGCGGCCGGAAGTGGCTGCCGGGTCGCCACCACAAGCCCCACGCCCGCCAACACCAGCGCCCCGCCGATGAGGGTGGCCAATCCCGGGCGCTCCCCGCGGATCAGGACGGCAAGGGCTGTGCCCACCAGGGGTTGGATGAACAGGAGAGGGGCCATGGCCCCCGGCATGACACGCTGCAGGCCGTAGAACCACGCCCAGTAACCCATGACCGTGGTGACGACTCCCAGGTACAGCCCTGCTACCACCACGCCCCAGGTCAGGCCTGGCCATCCCCGCACTGCGAGCGCGGAGAGCCCCGCTGGCCACCAGGCGACCAGGCTGCCCGTGACTATGGCGGCCGTCACCAGGAACGGAGGATAGCGGGACACCACGGTCTTGCCGACGATGGTGAAGAAGGCCTCCAGCACCAGGGACACCAGGATCAGCAGGTTGCCCAGCGCCTGGCCGCCCCCGAAGCCGCTGGGGAGGCGAAGCCCGCCCACGATGACGAGGTAGATGCCAAACCCTCCGGCCACCAGGCCCATAGTCTCCCAGCGCCTCACCCGTTCACCCAGGAGCAGAACCGAGAGCAGTACCGTCACCAGCGCCTCGGCGCCTATGAGCAGGGCCATGTCGGTGGCGGTCGTGATGCTGAGCCCCCAGTACTCGAAGGCCTTGTTGCCGATGAATCCCAGGGCGCACATGGCGGCGAGCCGCAGCTGATCCGAGCGGCCGTGGGGGAGAAGCCCGCGGTTGCGCCACAGATATGGGGCCAGCACCAAAGCCGCCACCGTGAAGCGAACCATGTTCAGGCTGGCGAAGGGCCAGGTCGTCAGCGCGAGCTTGGCGGTGACATACGACCCCGCGAACAGGCAGTTCGCCCCGGCCAGGATCAGGAGGGCCCGCCGCTGCGGGCTCAAGCCGTCACGGCCGAACCGTCCCGGTGGAGGGCGGGAGCGGTGCACTTTTGCGGGGCAGGGTCGGAAGGCCCCAGCGGCGCACGAAGGAAGTCGCGTCAGCCGGCGGCCTGGGCCGCGGCCGTCCCTCCTTCACTGGTTTCCAGCGCGGCGATCGCCGCCTCCGCCACCCCCTCTGGGGTGAGCCCGAACTCCGACAACAGCTCCGCCTGGGATCCGTGGGGCAGGAACCTGTCGGGCAGGGCAACCTGGCGGACCGGACACACCACGCCGGCGGCCATGAGGCTCTCCATCACCGCCGCCCCGAGCCCACCGCGCACCGTGTTGTCCTCCAGGGT